>CBFHXF010000007.1:0-67616 GCA_965659745.1 Bacteroidia bacterium | reverse complement strand
GCATTAGCGCGATTGGATAATACGAGTTTGGTTCAAAGCAAACGTGAGTTGGAGCAACAATATGATTTTGCCAAAACATTGTATGAAAAACAAATGCGTTTATGGAAAAAAGGCGTAGGTACCGAGGTACAATATTTAAGCGCTAAAAACCAAATGGAGGCATTGAGTAAAAGTTTGAATACGTTGAATGCCAACATTGATATGTATACTATCAAGGCGCCTATCAACGGAAGCGTTGAAGCGGTTGATTTAAAAGTAGGTCAAGTGGCTGCGCCGGGTATGCCCTATTTCAAGGTGGTGAATGTTTCCATGATAAAAGCGGTTGCGGAAGTTTCTGAGGCCTATTCGGGAAGCGTGCATCAAGGCGATGCAGTGGAAATTGAATTCCCTGATTTGAACAAAAAAATCAACAGTCGCATTGGTTTCGCCTCTAAGTTTATTGATCCTTTGAACAGAACCTTTAAAGTTGAAATTCCACTTTTAGGTGTTAAGGATATCAAGCCCAATATGGTGGCGCGCTTAAAAATCACCGAATACCAGAAAAACAACACCGTGGTGGTGCCTTCTAATTGCGTTCAAGTTACAGAGAAGGAAGCTTTTGTAATGGTTGCCAAAGAAGAGAACGGCAAAATAGTGGCGCAAAAGCAACTGGTTAAGTTAGGTTTATCTAATAAAAACATTACCGAAGTAATCGACGGATTACAAGTGGGAGATTTACTCATTATAAACGGTTTCCAAGAATTGGCCGAGGGGCAAGTATTAGAAATAAAAGGGGCAACAAAAAATGGCTAAGTTCAAACAATTCAAACCCACCAGTTGGAGTATTGATAACCGCACGAGTATTTATATACTCACGCTGTTCATCAGTATTGCCGGTATATTTTCGTATATAAAATTACCAAAAGAGCAATTCCCCGATATCGTAATTCCAACGATTTTCGTTCAAACCATTTATCCAGGTTCGGCTCCAAAAGACATTGAAAATTTGATTACGAAGCCCATTGAGAAGAAAATTGGTTCTATTTCAGGGGTTAAAAAACTCAAAAGTCAGTCTTTACAAGATTTCAGTATCATAACGGTAGAATTTGGCACAGATGTAGACGTTGCAGAGGCAAAAAGCAAAGTAAAAGACGAGGTTGATAAAGCCAAGCAAGATTTACCGAGCGATTTGAGAAACGACCCTACCGTTCAGGAGGTAAATTTCAGCGATATGCCGATTCTTTACGTGAACATTTCGGGCGATTACAGTCTGCAAGACTTGAAACGCTATGCGGAATTGGCGAAAGACAAAATCGAATCGCTTACCAGTATCACGCGAGTAGACATGGTGGGTGCCTTGGATCGGGAGATGCAGGTAAATTTGAATCTTACCAAGATGATTTCCGCTGGCATCACACTCGATGATGTATCGCGCGCCATTCAATATGAAAATGCCCGTATTTCTGGCGGTAATGTCGACATCGGAAACATGAAGCGTTCTATCAGTGTTACCGGTGAATTCAAAAACAAATACGATTTAGAGAATTTGGTCATTCGCGGCAATTTAGGTGCCACCTTATACCTTAAAGATATCGCAGAGATTAAAGATGGTTTTAAGGAAAAGGAAAGTTACGCGCGCTTAGAAGGCAAGAATGTAATCACTTTAAACATTGTAAAACGCGCGGGGGAAAACCTTATCGACGCTTCAGACAAATGCCATGAAATCATTGCCGATCTTCAAAGCAGCGGCCAATATCCTAAGAAACTCAATGTAGTATTTACAGGAGATCTAAGTACACAAACCCGAACCACGGTTCACGATTTGATTAATACCATTATCATTGGTTTCATATTAGTAACCTTGATTTTGATGTTCTTTATGGGAGCTACCAATGCCATTTTTGTGGGTTTATCGGTTCCCCTATCCTGTTTTGTGGCGTTCTTGGTAATGCCCACCATTGGTTTCAGTTTGAACTTTATTGTATTATTCTCCTTCTTATTGGCTTTAGGAATTGTGGTAGACGATGCCATTGTGGTAGTAGAAAATACGCACCGTATTTATCACGAAGAGAATATCAGCATCGTAAAAGCCGCTAAAAAGGCAGCCGGCGAGGTTTTCTTGCCTGTTTTTTCTGGAACATTAACCACTTTGGCACCGTTCTTCCCATTGGCATTTTGGCAAGGCGTTGTAGGGAAATTCATGTATTTCTTACCGGTAACTTTAATTATTACGCTGCTTGCTTCTTTGTTAGTGGCTTATATTATCAATCCGGTGTTTGCGGTTGATTTCATGCAAAAAGACAGCAAACCAGAAAAGGGATCTTGGAAAACAGCTGGATTCAAGAAAACGTCTATTGTTTTCGCCGTATTAGCCGTTTTAGGTTACGGTATTGGATTCGGTGTTGGGAATTTAATTGTGTTATTTTATGCCATTTATGCGGTTCACAAAGTATGGTTGAAAGGGGTAATTTACCGTTTTCAGACTCAAAGATGGCCTAAAGTACAGAATCGTTACAAGAATTTAATTGCGTGGACGCTTTCTGGCAAACGTTCTGCGTTGATATTATTTGCTACTATTGGCTTACTCATTTTCTCTTTTGTAATTACTGCGATACGCAAACCAGGCGTTATTTTCTTCCCCCAAGCGGATCCGAATTTTACATATGTGTATTTAACCCTTCCCGAGGGAACGAGTGCAAAACACACGGATAGCATTGTGAAGATTGCGGAAGAGAAAGTTTTCCAAATTTTGGAAAAAGACCAAAATCGTCAGTTGGTAGAGAGTGTTATTTCAAACGTAGCCGTTGGTGCTACCGATCCTAACAGCGGTGACCGTTCGGTAAAAAGCAATAAGGGTAAAATTACCGTTGCCTTTACTGAGTTTTCTAAGCGAAACGGTCGCAGTACGCGAAAACTTTTAGAAGACATACGAGCAGGACTTACAGGCTTTGCGGGTGTTGAATTGGTAGTGGAACAGGAAAGTAACGGACCGCCAGTAGGAAAAGCCATCAATATTGAAATTCGCGGCGATGAATTCGATATTTTGGTTAAAACGGGTGCTGAACTCAAGCAGTTTTTAGATGAAAAGAACATTGCGGGTGTTGAAGAATTGAAAAGCGATTTTATCAGCTCTAAGCCTGAATTGATTGTTAATATTGACCGAGAAAGAGCCAATCGTTTCGGAATTAGTACGTCCCAAATTGGGATGGCGATTCGAAATTCAATATATGGTGCTGAAGCATCGAAATTCAAAGATGCTAACGACGATTATCCGATCATGGTGCGTTTGGAAAAAGCAACAAGTAACGACTTGAATGAATTGTTGAATATGCGTATTACCTTCCGCGATATGATTGCGGGCGGTATGTTAAGACAAATTCCGTTATCGGCCGTGGCAGATGTAACTTACAACAACACATTTGGCGGTATTAACCGTTTGAATCAAAAGCGTGTGATCACGTTGTCTTCAAATGTATTAACAGGTTATGCTCCGAATGAAGTAGTGGCTCAGGTTACCGAAGCCATTGAGCAGTACGGACAGCCCGAAGGACTAGAGATTGCCTTAACGGGAGAGCAAGAAGAGCAGGCAGAAACAGCTGCATTCTTATCTACCGCTATGATGGCAGCTATTGCATTGATCATTGTAATTTTGGTTTCGCAATTCAATTCGATTTCTAAGCCGATTATCATCTTAAGTGAGGTATTCTTCTCTGTAATTGGTGTGTTATTAGGATTTGCCATTTTTGATATGGATTTCTCAGTAATTATGAGCGGGGTTGGAATTGTAGCCTTAATTGGTATTGTGGTTAGAAATGGTATTTTGATTGTAGAATTTGCCGATCAAATGCGTTCACAAGGCATGCCATTGAAGGAAGCATTGATTGAAGCTGGTAGAACCCGTATGACTCCGGTATTATTAACGGCGGCCAGTACCATTTTGGGATTGATACCATTGGCAGTTGGTTTGAATATGGACTTTGTAACTTTATTTACAGAGCTGAATCCCCATATTTTCTTCGGCGGTGATAGTGTGGCCTTCTGGGGTCCTTTAAGCTGGACGATGATATTTGGATTGGGATTTGCAACGGTATTAACGTTATTCATTGTTCCTAATTTGTATTATCTGAACGAAAAGGTTAAGGCCAAGATCTATTCTTGGGTAGGCGTTTCGTACGATCCGGATAAGGAGTTACGTCCGGGTAAGAAAAAATAGTTTTAAAAAAGGTCGCTCAAAAGGCGACCTTTTTTGAATTATGAATTATGAATGGTGAATTATGAGTTATGAATTATGAATGGTAAATTATGAGTGGTTCAAGGAGTCTAATAAGTACTTTTTGTTGGTAATCGAATCCCATTCAGAATTATAATCAAAGTCAAAAGCAAAAAAAAGCTGCATCATATCCGAGGCAGCTTTTTTGTATTCACCATTCATCATTCATCATTCATCATTCATCATTCATCATTCACCATTCACCATTCACCATTCACCATTCACCATTCATCATTCATCATTCATCATTCACCATTCACCATTCACCATTCATCATTCATCATTCATCATTCATCATAAAAAAGCCCCCTTTATTCAGGAGGCTTTTTTATGCAAACTAGGTGTTGATTTTAGTTTAGCGTGAAGGTGTTTTTCTGACGCAACAGCCCGCGCGTCCATAGTTCGGTAGTGTATTTACCTTTTTTAAGTTTTCCGGAAAGGGAACCGCGATCGGGGAACTTCCATTTTACTTTTTGAAGGGCTCCATCGAAACTAACATTCTCCTTTAGGGTGAAGATAAGGCTCTTATCTCTTAAGGTTTTATTATTTAAGGATAGTACTCCACCATCCGGGTCGATTAGGCGAATTGTTACTTCTTCATCTACTACCTCTGTTACCATAGGATTTTCTAAGATATCAAAAGAGATTATAAATTGATTCACTTTTTTTGCTTTATTCGCTAATTTCTTTTTGTTGTCGTAGCCACTTGTTATTAATGTACCAAACTGTGGAATGGCTCCACGCTCTAAACGCTCTTTTAATTCGGTATTTTCAACGCCAAGTGCTTCTTTTTCATTAACAGCTATTTCTTTATCGGTAACGGCTTGATTGCGCTCTATAATCAACGTATCTAATTGTGCTGTCAAATCTTTTATTTTAACTTTAGCATCGGCTAATTGCTTTCTGATACCACTTAAATTGACATCTTTGGTATTACGCTCAATATTGATATCGCCACCCTCAACTGAAGACATTTGGATTAACTGACGGCGCAAACGATTTACTTCTCGGTATGCTGCTATTACGCGAGGATTATTAGGTCCTTCTAATTCGGTAACTTTGCTAACTAACGTAGAATTCTCTTGTTGTAGGGTCATGACAACGTTGTTAAGTGAGTCTTCAATACGAAGAAGTTCTCGTTGTAAAGAGTCGCGTACTGCTACTAATTCAAGTTCTTTCTCAGCGAGTGAGTCTTTGTTGTCATAGTACAAATACGTGTTAGTACCTGCAGATAATAGCAGAAGTATCAACAAAATAATGATTACACCAGTTCTTTTCATGGAAATTTACTTTGTGCAATATTACACAATAATAACTACTTCTTTATAATTTCGATTTGCACTCCCAAGTCTCGGACATTATTTGAATTGAAAATCAATTTCTTACGGTCATCCCAAATCATAAATTGAGGCAAATGCTGTAATCGTAATTTTTGAGATATTCGAGAATTGCAAAACCCTTGTAGGACATTTATATCGTATCTGCGGTTGTAATATGATACGTATTTGCCACTTCCACCAAAATTTAAAAATACCCAATTGACACTATCTTTATTCTTTCTGCTCAGTTGATGCAAATATGAGGAGTCTTTTAAGAATTCTTCATTTTCTGCGCTCCAAACCACAAAAACGGTGGGTCTTTTTGGCAGTTTCCTAGAATTCATTTTTTTCGCATTTTTTTGAGCTATACAAAATTTGAAACGAGGCATTTTTGCCCCATTCAATAAACTTTTATGGGATTTACTGACTTTCAAACTGGGAATTAAACTTACCCCCCCAATGATTCCTCGCGTTGAATCTAAGGCCAGTTTATAGGCATATCCCATCCACGCAAATTCCGATTTAGGTCCCACCGCTACCTTATCCTTAGTAGAAAGCACCGGATTAGCGCTCGGAGAAATCAACCATTGATCAATCCCAATATCATTAAAATTCCCATTCGAATTTGCGTCTAAAACTCCAACAAGAAGGGTGTCACTTCTGAATTTAAAAGGGGCATAACGAATGTTAATTCGGTCTACCTTCAACGAGTTTCCCGTACCAATAAACTTTCTATTGCCTTGCATTTCATTTATAGAAAGGTCGTTCATCTTAGAAAAGCGATAGAATTTACTTTCTGGAAAAACCTTAATATTCACCCCCGACGTGAATTGATTTCCCTCGGAAAAAGAAATCGGTCGATTCGACCTGCCTTTTGTTAGTACTTCGGGATTTTCATCGGTAAAATCTAAATTATGATTGCGATCCAACCATATACGAGCACTGAGTTGGCGATGCCAAAAAGGTCCCTTCTCGATAATAAACAAAATTCGTTTGGGCTCCCATTTAGAGGATTGGTGATGCTGAAAAAAGTAACCATAGCTCAGAATACCCACATGTTCAGGTACTTTAATTTGGATGGAATCGGAAATCTCACTGTAGTCCGCCCCTGCGAGATCAAGATAACTATGTACCCAGTTGTTTTTTAATTCGAATAAGGGTACCAAATCCATCGAACTTCTACTCGCTAAGTCGGTACCGATGGAATCAAGCGGTGCATATAAAATTCGACTTGACTGAGCAAGTTGAGGAATTTGTCCGTTTAAAAGTGAGGAGCAGGCCGAAGCTAATAAAGCGAAGGTGGATACAATTCTGGTTTTCATGTTTTTATTTACAAAACCGCACGAACATTACGATAATTGCAAATAAAAACATGAAAATCGAAATCTTATTAATACCGTGCATCATACGAAGATTAAAGCTGGGCTTCTCGCCTGTAGTTTTTTTGAAGGAGAGATACTCCCATACTTTTTCCTTGAACATGCTCAAATATAGTTTATTTCGTTGTTTTAGCCGTTAAATCAATCGGGTTCTTTACTTTTTGACTGGTTAAGGCCAAATCCAAAACTTCAAACATATTATTCACGAAATGAAATTCCATTCCTTCGATGTAATCGGGTTTGATATCGAGGATATCCTTTTCGTTCTGTTTGCAAAGTATCACTTCTTTAATTCCGGCTCTTTTGGCTGCCAAAATCTTCTCTTTAATTCCACCCACAGGCAACACCTTACCTCTTAAAGTAATTTCACCGGTCATGGCCAATTTATTCTTGACTTTACGCTGGGTAAATAAAGAGGCCAAAGCCGTTAGGATGGTAATTCCCGCAGAAGGACCGTCTTTGGGTATCGACCCGGCTGGAAAATGTATGTGTACATTCCAATGGTTGAAAATATCAGCATCTACATCCAGATAATGTGCGTGAGCTTTCAAGAATGTATGTGCTAACGAGGTGCTTTCCTTCATTACGTCTCCAAGCTGTCCGGTAACCTTAAGTTCCCCTTTTCCTGGGGTTAAGGTGCTTTCTACGAATAAAACACTTCCACCCATAGGACTCCATGCCAAACCCGTTACCACACCGGCTGTATGATTATTCTCGTATAATTCGGGTTCTAGTTTTTCTGGACCTAATATGGTTTCAATTTCTGAAACGCTCACGGTTTTTTTGTATGATTCACCCGATGCTTCCTGCTTTGCCGAGGCTCGTGCTAATGACGCTATTTTCTTTTCTAAACCTCGAACACCGCTTTCGCGTGTGTATTGTTCGATGATCAATTGCAGACCTGAATCAGAAATTTTAAATTGCGATCCTTTCAAACCATGCGCTTTTCGCTGTTTAGGAATTAGATAGGTTTTTGCAATTTGCATTTTTTCTTCTACGCTGTAACCGTGCAGATCAATGATTTCCATTCGATCTAGCAAAGCGGGCTGTATGGTATCTAGGCTATTGGCAGTAGCCACAAATAACACCTTGCTTAAATCATAGTCGAATTCAAGGTAATTATCATAAAAAGTAGCGTTTTGCTCCGGATCTAATACTTCTAACAAGGCCGAGCTTGGATCGCCTCTAAAATCACGTCCGAGTTTGTCAATTTCATCTAATACGAAAACCGGATTAGAGGAACCCACTTTTTTAATGTTCTGTACTACCCTTCCCGGCATCGCTCCAATATAGGTTTTTCTATGTCCACGGATTTCAGATTCGTCGTGAAGGCCCCCTAAACTCATACGCACATATTTGCGACCTAAGGCGCGTGCAATACTTTTTCCAAGAGAGGTTTTACCTACCCCTGGAGGTCCATGTAAACAAATAATGGGCGATTTGAGATCTCCTTTTAGTTTGAGAACGGCTAGATACTCTAATATACGGACTTTTACCTTATCCAAACCAAAATGGTCTTCATCTAAAACCTTAGCGGCACGAATCAAATCAAAATTATCGTCTGTATACGTATCCCAGGGCAAGTCTAACAGAAGTTGTACATAATTAAGTCCAACGGAATAATCTGGCGACGCGGGATTTATACGTCCGAGGCGATCTAATTCTTTGTAGAAATGATCACGAACTTCTTTTTTCCATGTTTTCTCGCTGCCCTTTAGACGGAGATTCTCTATTTCTTTGTCTGGAGATTCGGCCCCTAATTCTTCTTGTATGGCTCTTATTTGTTGATGCAGGAAATACTCGCGTTGTTGTTTATCGATATCGGTACGCACCTTGCTTTGAATTTGATCTTTTAATTCAAGCATTTGCAACTCTTTGGTAACGTGTTCTAAAACACGGAGTGCGCGTTCTTTGGGGGAAACCGATTCTAAAATTTCTTGCTTCTCTCCTACTGGGATATTCAAATTTGAAGCCACAAAATGAATCAAGAAAACGCTTGAATCGATGTTGCGTATGGCAATAGAAGCTTCTGAAGGGATATTGGGAGATAAATTAATGATATTGTTAGAAATATCTTTTATGCTATCGATGATGGCTTTGTATTCTTTATCTTCTTTAAAAGGCAAATCAGGATAAGAAGACACATTTGCCTTCATGTAGGGTTCGGATTGGGTGAGTTCGCCGATTTGAATTCGTCTTTTGCCTTGAATGATAACGGTTGTGGTACCATCAGGCATGCGCATCAACTTAATGATTTTAGCCAATACTCCGATGGAATACACATCGGCCAAGTTTGGATCTTCAACCTCGGAATTCTTTTGTGAAACAACCGCAATGGTTTTATCGCCTTTGTTCGCTTCTTTAATTAATTTTATGCTTTTATCGCGGCCTACGGTAATGGGAAAAATAACACCTGGAAATAGTACGGTATTTTTTATAGCCAAGACGGGTAGTTCGCTTGGAATCTCCATTTTATTGCTTTCATCTTCTTCTTGCTTTGAGAACAAGGGCAAAAACTCAGGAGTTCCGTCTACATTGTCGTCCTCATTCATAAAGTCAAAGAAGGTCTCTTTCTGTTTAAACATCTTTTTCTATCTATTCAAGGCTTGTGCCAAACTGCAAATATCAGTGAAATTCTAAAAAAAGTGGCGGCACCTTGCGTTTATTTTCCTTAATATGTCAGTAAAGCCGACATTTTGACACTTACAAAGAAAATAACGCAAGTGGTAAAACTTTCGTTTGCAATTCTTGTATAATTTAAGGAATTTGCAGCCATAAAAACTAACTCAAAAATGAAACGTATGAAATTAAATTCTTGGATGATGTTGTTGCCCGTTGCGGCGATGGCATTTTTATCCTCTTGTGGAGGAGACGATGACGATGCGCCTAAACCAACCGCTACTCTCACTATCACCGGTGACAAAATCACAGGAACCGAAGTTGAAGTAACTTCTGATATATTGGTTACGGCCTCAGCAAGCGCAGGTTCTGAAAGCTTGAAATCGGTTACATTCACCGTAAAAATAAACGGAGGTAATGCCATTACGGTTTTAGATACGGCTGTTACCAGCAAATCGTTTAACGTAAGCTTCCCAACTAAAGCATTAGGTTCTACAGGTGATGACGTGGTTTACACCGTTACCGCTAATGACGCAAACGGAAGCAGCGAAAGCAAAAGCGTTACGCTATCTGTTATTCCTAAGTTGAATGGATTAGACGGTGGTGCCAACCAAATCGTATACAATGCCAATGCACAAAGCCAAGACATCGCTTACGACTTAGTAGCCGGTTTTTCTTTGCCAAAAGGTTCTGCTCCTATTGACCAAGATATTTTAGACGCTACCCGCGCTACAGAAGCTCAATGGGCTAAGAAGTGGACCTCAGGTAACGGAACCAAATTCATCAAGGTAGCTACCAATGATTGGAATAATGCTTCTAGCACTACCTATTTATTCAACTTGTACAAAGCGAATAAAGATAAGATGACCGCTGATATCACATTTGCTGAAGGCGATGTAATCTTAGCGAAGTCAACTCAAGCCGTAGATTTCAACATCTATCTTATCCAAATTACCAAAATGACCGATTTGCCAGCAGTTGGTAACAACAACGATTTTGTGCAGTTCAGTACCAAAGGAATCAACTATCCGAAATAATAAATCATTTATTTTTCGCAATAATCGCAAAAGCCCTCGACGATGTCGGGGGTTTTTGTTTATTTTGAACTTTCATTCAAACAACAAAAAAAGTGGACTCAAATATTAAAAAGATTGCTGTATTTACCTCTGGTGGCGATGCCCCTGGAATGAATGCATGTGTGCGCGCTACCGTTAGAACCTGTATATATTTTGGCATAGATGTCTATGGCATCACAGGTGGGTATGATGGAATGATAAACAATAAAATTGCTCCTATGTCGGCCTCTAGCGTAGGAAATATCATACAATACGGCGGAACAATTTTAAAATCGGCTCGTTCTAAAGAATTTCGCACACCCGAAGGTCGCAAGCAGGCCTATGAAAATCTAAAATCACATGGAATAGACGCATTGGTAGCTATTGGTGGTGACGGAACTTACACAGGCGCCTTGAAGTTCTCAGAGGAATACGGAATTCCGGTAATTGGATGTCCGGGTACCATTGATAACGATTTGGCGGGCACTGATTATACCATAGGATTTGACACGGCTACCAATACCGCTGTAGATGCGATAGATAAGATTCGCGATACAGCAGATGCCCATAACCGGGTATTTTTTGTGGAAGTTATGGGACGTCACTCCGGACATATTGCTTTGAATGCGGCATTGGCAGGAGGTGCTGAGGGCGTTTTCATTCCAGAAAAGGAAAACGAATTTGAAGATTTGATTAATTTCCACAAAAATAAAAGAAGAGAAAAGCAATTCTCCATTTTCGTGGTTGCAGAAGGTGATGAACAAGGAAGAGCCTACGAATTGGCCAATGCGTACCAACAACATTTTCCAGAAGCCGATACCCGGGTAACAGTTTTAGGACATATCCAAAGAGGGGGAAAACCCAGTGCCAATGATCGTATCTTAGCTTCGCGTTTGGGGGCGCATGCGGTGAAAGGACTTTTAGAAGGAAAACAGGGCGTTGCCGTTGGTGTGATTAACCATGAAATAGTTTTCACCAATTTCAATGATGCCATTTATGGCAAAAAGGACATTAACGAAAACCTTTGGATCATGAATTGTATACTTACCAGATCCTAAGTCCCCTATCCTATTATGTTACAGCGTTTATTAATTTCCCATTATGCCTTACTCGACCACTTAGAAATGGAGTTGAATGAAGGTATGACAACTATTACGGGTGAAACCGGAGCGGGAAAGTCAATTTTATTAGGCGCAATTGGACTTATCCTAGGGCAACGAGCGGATACAAGTGTGGTTTCGGCAGGTCATGAAAAATGTATTATTGAGGGCCATTTTGATGTTCGAAAACTATCCCTTCAACCCTATTTTGAAGCAAATGATTTGGATTATACCGATGTATGTATTTTCCGAAGAGAAATCTCGAAAACTGGCAAATCCCGAGCGTTTATTAACGATACCCCTGTAACATTGCCCATCCTAAAAGAATTGGGTAGTAATTTGGTAGAAATACAAACGCAACATACCAATTTGATGATGGCGCAAGCCGATGTGCAACGTGAACTATTGGACTCCATAATTGAGAATCCGAAAATCCTGAACGATTACCGCTCAATTTATAGTGAATATATTCAGGTTTCAAAATCTTTGAATGATGCCGAATTACAACTGAAACAAATTCTAAAAGAGCGTGATTACAATCGTTTTCAACTACAGGAAATCGAAGTTCTCAAATTGCAAGCCAACGAAGAAATTGAAATTGAAAACGAGATAAATACCCTTTCGCAAGCCGAACAAATCAAAGATAATTTCAGTCAAGTTTCGATAGGATTAACAGAGGGTGACATTAATGTTCGTGGGTTAATTTTACAATTATATAATGCTGTTAAAGGTTTCGAAACATTAAGTCCAGAATTTGCAGATTTCAAACAGAGGCTTAAATCCATATCCATAGAAGTAGATGATTTAGCCAATGAAGCTTCACAAATAGCTGAAAAAACAGAACAAAATCCGCAGCGGTTATTCAATTTGAACGAACGTTTCGATAAAATTCAACAATTATTGCGCAAACACGGAGTGAACACCTGTGAGGATTTGTTGGATATTGAATCGAATTTAAAAAGTCAAATTTCCTCAACGGAAGCATTAGAAAAATCAATTGCAGATTTAACGGAAAAACTAAAGTCTTTAAAGATCCAATTGGAGACTTTAGCAAAACATCTTCACAACGAACGAACTCAATCTGGTAAGGTACTTGCCCAAAAATCCATAGAAATCCTTAAGAAATTGAACATGCCCTATACGCAAGTGGCATTTGAAATTGATCTTGATTTACTGCAATTGGGCGCATTTGGGGGCGATCAAATTAAGTTATTATTTACCGCCAATCCAGGAACGCAACCTCAAGCGGTGAGTGAAATTGCTTCGGGAGGTGAATTATCGCGTTTGAATTTTGCATTTAGAAGTATAATTTCCGAGAAAAAATTACTGCCCACTTTGATATACGATGAAGCCGACACAGGAGTAAGCGGTGAAGTGGCGGCGAAAATGGGACAATTATTTAGAGAATTAGGCAAAAGACATCAAATTTTATGTATTAGCCATTTACCACAAGTAGCGGCAGCTGGAAATCACCAATGGGAAGTAGTAAAAGTACAAGATGCTCAAAGTACGCACAGTGAAGTCCGATATTTGAATGATTCCGAGCGACAATTGAGTATCGCTAAAATGCTATCGGGTTCTGAAATGACGGATGCGGCACTCAACCACGCGGCCCATTTATTGGCGGGGAATTAATTATTTAGCAATTTTCTCGTACTCGAGATCTCTGTTTACGGCGTTGTTTTTTGCCGCTTGAGTGGCTAAAAAATCACATCTTTCATTTTCGGGAACACCGGCATGGCCTTTTACCCAATTGAATTTAATTTGAAACGGTTTGGATACTTTTAGATATTCCAACCATAAATCAACGTTCTTCACATCTTTAAATCCTTTTTTAACCCAATTTCCCAACCAATTTTTGGAAATGGCATCGCACACATATTTGGAATCGGTGTAAATTGAAATAGGAATTTGCGGATTATTAATATGTTTTAAAGCTACAATTACGGCTAATAATTCCATTCGATTATTGGTGGTTAACACAAATCCATCTGATAATTCTTTACGGTGTTGACCATAAATCATAACGGCGCCGTAACCTCCCGGACCCGGATTCCCCAATGCTGCACCGTCTGTGTAAATGATTATATCTGCCATTTGCGGCAAACTTATGTTCTTTATTTGGGTGTGCGTAAAAAAAGGATTAACGCCATGTGGATTTCGATACATTTGCATCATGGATATTGAGATAATCACTATTGGAGACGAACTTTTAATTGGTCAAACCGTTGATACCAACAGCGTATATTTGGCTCAAGTTTTAGCCCCTTTAGGCTTGAATATTTCAAGAAAAACAGCCATTAGAGATGATAAAAAATCTATCGTCACTTCTTTAAACGAATCCTTTAGTCGCGTAAATTTGGTCATTATAACTGGAGGATTAGGTCCTACCAACGACGATATCACCAAATCTGTATTGCAAGAATATTATGGTTGCGATACGCGCATAGATGAATCAGTATTGCAACATTTAGAGCGCATTTTTGCCAATAGAAGTCCCGAGTTACTCGCTATTAATAAAATGCAAGCCAATTTACCCGATTGTTCTAAAACACTATTTAATTCACAAGGCACGGCGCCAGGAATGTGGTTCGAAAAAGAGGGTCGCTATTTAGCCGCAATGCCAGGGGTGCCGGGTGAAGTTCGCGCTATAACTGAAGAATCGCTTATACCGATGTTAGCGCCTTTATTTAAACTTCCCCCGGCATTACACAGAACCCTCACAACAGCCCTTATCCCCGAAAGTTTAATTGCCCAAAAACTTCAAAAATTCGAAGCCAATATCAAGGGTTGCGGCTTGGCTTATCTACCCACCCATAATGTGGTAAAATTGCGTTTAACACGAAAAGACCCCACGCTCTCATTGGAAGTTTTTGAGCGCTATTGGAACTATTTAATTGAGGAATTAGGCGATTGGGTATTCTGCGAACAAGATTTGAGCATGGCAGAATGGTTGATTCACATGGCTCGCGAGAAAGGACTTAGCATAACTACGGCTGAAAGTTGTACAGGGGGCTATATTGGAAATCAACTGGTTCAAATTTCAGGAGCTTCGGATGTGTATTTAGGCACTGTAGTGGCATATCATAATCAAATCAAAAGTCAATTATTAGGGGTTCAAACCGAAGTTATAGACACGAATGGCGCTGTAAGCGCTGAAACCGCAGAGCAAATGGTAAAAGGCGTTTGCGAAAAATTCAAGGCCGATATCGGCATCGCTACTACGGGCATTGCAGGTCCTTCGGGTGGAACCACCGATAAACCTGTAGGGACCATTTATATTGCTGTGAAATACTTAGAAAAAATCACAGTTAAACATTACGTTCTCCGGGGAGGACGACTTGATTTCATGATTCGCGCCATGAATACCGCCATGAAACAGCTAAAAGAAATGATCTGATTTCCTTTAGAGAAACGGATTTAGCGTTATCTTTGTGTCTCTTAATTTATGACTGAAAAAATCCTAATTTATGACTTTGGATCTCAATATACGCAATTGATTGCCCGAAGATTACGTGAAATCAATGTTTATTGTGAAATTCATCCCTACAATAGTGAGGTAAAGCCCGATTCTATAACAAAAGGTGTGATTTTATCTGGAAGCCCGTGTTCCGTTAACGACGAAAATCCCCCACAAATAAATTTGGATGAACTCTTTAAATTGGCCCCTGTTTTGGGAGTTTGCTACGGTGCTCAATATATGGCAAAAATGGCCGGTGGTCAGGTTGATAAAAGCAATCACCGCGAATACGGCCGAGCTAAGATGCAACAAACCGGTGTTAGTAATACTCTTTTAGACGGACTTAGCTATGAAAGTCAAGTTTGGATGAGTCATGGCGATACCATTGGCACATTACCCGATACTTTTGAAATTATTGCTAAAACCGAATCTATTCCGGTGGCTGGATTTCAATGGAAAGGACATGCGAATCCCGTTTACGGAATTCAATTTCACCCAGAGGTATATCACAGTACAGAGGGATTGGAATTACTGAAAAATTTCGCTTTCGATATTTGTGGTTGCACAGGCGATTGGACTCCCGGGCATTTCATTAACGATACAGTAGCCTCATTAAGAGATACTTTAGGAGATGACAAAGTTATTTTAGGGCTTTCAGGTGGTGTAGATAGTTCGGTTGCCGCTGCTTTATTGAATCAAGCTATTGGAGAAAATTTGACCTGTATTTTTATCGATAATGGGTTGCTTCGTAAGAATGAATTTGAAGAGGTACAAGAGAACTATAAGAGCATGAATTTAAATCTGCTCGCCATTGATGCTTCTCAAGAGTTTTATAGAGAATTAGCAGGTAAAAGCGATCCTGAGGAGAAAAGAAAAACAATTGGTCGCGTGTTTATCGAAGTTTTCCAAAGAGAGGCAGCTAAAATCCAAGGCGCCTCATGGTTAGCACAAGGAACGATTTATCCCGATGTAATCGAAAGTGTGAGTGTTAATGGTCCGTCTGTTACGATTAAATCTCACCACAACGTAGGTGGTTTGCCTGAAAAAATGAATCTCAAAGTGATTGAACCCTTGCGGGCTTTATTCAAAGACGAAGTACGGCGTGTTGGAAAAGCTATGAACCTAAGTGATATTTTATTAGGAAGACATCCATTTCCAGGTCCTGGCTTAGCTATACGCATATTGGGCGATATTACCCCTCAAAAAGTAGCATTATTGCAAGAAGCAGATTATATTTATACTCAAATTTTGAGAAAAACAGGTTGGTATGAAAAAATCTGGCAAGCAGGGGCGATTCTTTTGCCAGTGCATAGTGTTGGAGTTATGGGCGATGAACGCACCTATGAACAGGTTGTAGCATTACGAGCAGTTAGCAGTACTGATGGTATGACTGCGGATTGGGTTCACATACCTTACGATATTCTTGCTGAAATCTCCAATGCAATTATCAACCAAGTTAGAGGTATAAACAGGGTGGTTTACGATATCAGTTCCAAACCTCCTGCGACTATCGAATGGGAATAAACTAAATATATGAAAATCTACGGCCGTATAATTCTACTTGTTTGCCTCTCTATTTCCAGATTGGATATACATGCGCAATCGCCTCTAACATTGAATGTAGGCGTGCTTCTACCTTTTTATAGCGACACGTCTTCTACCATTGCTCAAAAACAAGTATCACAAGCCGCTTTAGATTATTATTCAGGATTGCGATTGGCGGCAGCAGATTTAAATAAATGGAATATTTCTGTAAATTTCCGTGTTTGGGATCTACAAATGATGGAAGATTCAGACTTAATTAAGTTACCTAAAAGTGATGAATTTCAATCATTGGACATTTTTATTGGTCCTATTGCT
This sequence comes from Bacteroidia bacterium, assembly GCA_965659745.1. Taxonomy (GTDB): domain Bacteria; phylum Bacteroidota; class Bacteroidia; order NS11-12g; family UBA955; genus VMCP01. The sequence continues at coordinate 50,575 of CBFHXF010000007.1, read as the reverse complement.
CAAAAACCAGTTGATCTTATTTCTACGAATTTACAACACACACGCTTTTTATGGGTTTCTCCCTTAACCAATCTAAGGTTGCCAAAGACAGTTCAAAATGTCAATTTCTTCGGCCATGATTCCATTCGGATAAAAGGCTTGATTCATCAATTAAAATTAGACTTTCCTAATCACACGTTCTATTTGATATCAGACAATAAGAAATCTAATATTCTTAAGTATTATAAAAAGGAGTTAAAAAACGCTAAAATTGGATTCACAGAACATCAAATAACGGGAAGTAGAATTAGTCCCAAAATCACAACAAAAAACGAATCCATCATATTATTGAACGTGGGCACTTCCTCCTTCAGTAGATTGGCCCAATTTTCTACCGTATCAAGGAAAGCAGACTCTTATATCGTGGGCGATATGGATTGGTACGATGATTTAGTTCCTGCAGAAGAAATTGACGAAACTAAAATTATCTACCCCAGTATGAATCATATTGACGGTCAAGATAGTGCTGCTTTAGAATTTACACATAAATTCATTCAAGTAGAACGTGCAGAACCCAGTAAATTTGCCTTTCAAGCATATGATCAACTATTTTTTCTTGGAGCCCATTTTGCGAGTACAGGCCACATAACTATTGAAAATTTACCAAAAGCAGCATATACAGGCTTGATCAATACCTATTTGTTTAAGAAAACCACATCAAATACATTTGCCAACCAAGGAATTCGCATCATTAAAAGTGAAAAAATAGAATTGGCCCCACTTGAGAATAATGACGATTCTAAATGACAATATCGAGGCATCCCCGACATTATGAAAGAGCCGTTGAGATTGTAAAGAATTATAACGGTACGATTCCTTTTCCTAATTATTTAAGTGAAATTTTCAGGAATAATAGAAATTGGGGAAGTAAAGATCGACGTTCCTATCGCGAATTGTGTTATTTGTATTTTAAAAATGCACGAATTTTAAATACGCTCAACGAAACCGAATTAGTAGCCGCATTGCGCCAACTTGATTCAGGAGAAAAGGATTTCGACCCCGCTCCGTATGAAGAATTTTCAGAATTGATTAGTCCTGCTATTAATGTTCACAAGATCAAAGATTGGTACCATAAACAGCCACCTGTTTTCTTTTTTTCCTGGACTTTAAGTCAAGAAAATGAGCTCTTAGGTGGCACCTACCTTACTAAAGAGCAGACTTGGATATATCAGGGTGCTGTTAACTTAGAAGTCCTAATACATGAAGGAAAAGGGATTATTCAAGATATTTCGAGCACACAAGTCGTTCACAAGTACCAATCATTGTTTAACAATCAACGGGTATGGGATTGTTGCGCGGGTGCAGGTGGGAAAGCGTTGATTTTATCACATATTTCAAATCCCAAATCGCTAATTTGCAGTGATGTGAGGCCTTCGATACTTGAGAATTTGAAAACACGCTTTTTAACAAATAATAAAACCGTACCCCAATTAAGAAACATCGATTTAACAAAAGTACTCATTCAAAAAGAAGCTGTTGAAGTGGATGTCGTTTTTGCCGATGTGCCTTGCTCCGGAAGTGGTACATGGCGAAGGAACCCAGAAGCACTTGTAAACTTTCAACCCGAAGCAATTCTTCAATACAGCCAAAGGCAACGAATGATACTTCAAGAATTAACCAAGGTAGAATCAGTAAAATATATTATTTATTGTACGTGTTCCTTGTTTTCAGCAGAAAATGAAGCAGTTATCGAGGATTTCCTACTAAAAAATAGTGATTTCAAATGTTTAGAAAGTCAGTATCATGGAGAAATACAAGAATGTGAATATAGAGGCGACTATCTTTTTAGTGCGTTATTAAAACGCAATTGATATCAATACGCCCATTTCACATAAATAGCCCCCCAAGTAAATCCTCCACCGAAAGTACTTAAGATCAGATTATCCCCTTTTTTAAATTTAGATTCAAAATCCCAAAGGAGTAATGGTAAAGTACCAGCGGTGGTATTACCGTATTTCTGGATATTTATTAATACCTTAGAGGAATCAAGGCCCATTCTATTGGCTGTGGCATCGATTATCCTGAGATTAGCCTGGTGTGGAACCAACCAATCTACATCATCGGATGTAAGACCGTTACGGGTCATTACATCATAACTCACATCGGCCATATTGGTTACCGCGAATTTAAAAACGGTTTTACCCTCTTGGTAAACGTAATGTTGTCGCGCATCAATTGTTTCGTGAGTGGGAGGATTTAACGAACCACCAGCGGGTTGAACGAGAAACTCTCTACCGCTGCCATCAGAATGCAATTTAGCATCCATAATTCCAACATTCTCAGTAGTAGGTTCTAATAAAACACAACCGCCACCATCTCCAAAGATGATACATGTATTACGATCGGTATAGTCGATGATAGCCGACATTTTATCAACTCCTACTACAATCACCTTTTTATGTGTACCAGATTCTATAAATTTAGCTCCTGTTTGAAGGGCGTAAAGGAAACCTGAACACGCCGCTGCTACGTCGTATCCCCAAGCATTTTTTGCCCCGATTTTATCGGCAATTATGTTGGCTGTTGCCGGAAAAACATAATCTCCAGTAATGGTAGCACAAATAATCAAGTCAATTTCTAATGGATTTATTTGCTTTTTTTCAAGCATTGGCAAAATAGCACGTACAGCGATGTCCGAACTGGCTTTACCTTCTTCTTTTAAAATACGCCTTTCCTCGATACCGGTTCGCGTGCGAATCCATTCATCACTTGTATCTACAAGTTTTTCTAAATCGGCATTGCTCAACACCGTTTCAGGTACATATCCGCCTACTGCGGTGATTGCTGCATTGATTTTATCCATTGGAGAGATCCGCGTTTTTCGCGCGTAGAATAGAAAAAGCTTCGCCCACTTTAGAGCAAAAATCCGATTCAACTGAATTTTTCACTAACTCCACCATTTTAACAAAAGTAGGAGCTTTTGAAATTCCATGACCCACGACAACAGGGGCTTTAACACCTAGTATTAATCCACCACCGTGATTCTTGAAATTTAATGTATCTAGGAAATCGTCTTGCACTCCGCGTTTAGCAAGTGTATAATAGAATCCTTCAATAACTTTAACCATTACGTTACCAGTAAAACCATCACAGACTAACACATCATGTTTGTCACTGAAGATTTCACGCCCTTCAACATTTCCTATAAAGTCTATTTGTTGGGTGGTACGTAATAATTGATTGGCTGCACGCGATAAAATACTACCTTTTTCATCTTCCTCACCAATATTGACCAATCCAACTTTCGGATTTTCACGTTTCAGTATGGCTTCAGCATAAATACTCCCTAAAAGAGCAAATTGCTGCAAATGTTCTGGTTTATTGTCTGCATTTGCGCCAACATCAAGGACAATTCCATGATTTCCAGACGGTTTAGGCACTGTAGTTAATAAACTTGGGCGATCTATACCCTCAATAGCCTTAAGGATTTGTATAGAACCCACTAACATTGCACCTGTATTACCCGCACTTAAAAAACCTTGAATCTGATTAGATGCAAGGTCGGCGAATCCTCTAAAAATGGAAGAATCCCTTTTTGAAGCAATTGCTTTAACAGGATGTTCACCCATTTCTATTACTTCAGAACAATGAATTACAGTCATACCCTCAAGGGTTATGTTTTCTGATTCGGCAATTTTACGAATTGCAGCATCATCACCATAAAGCACCAAATGAACATCAGGGAACGCATTTTGAGATAGGCTCGCTCCCTTAATTGCTTCAAGTGGGGCATAATCCCCACCCATTGCATCAATACCTATTTTTATCATTTAATTAGTCTTCGTTACGACCTTTCATCACCTTAACCCCACGGTACATACCCGTTTCAAGATTAACACGATGGTATAAAGATACATCACCCGTTACAGGATCTGCAATCATTGGACGTATAACTAACTTGTCGTGAGTACGACGTTTATCTCTACGTGTTTTGGAAATTTTTCGTTTAGGATGTGCCATAATGAATACGTTTTATTTCTCTTTTTTGTTTAATAGTTTTTTTAGTTCTTCCCATCTAGGGTCAATTTCGTTTTTTGCATCGTTTGAATCTTCCAAAGAATCTAGGGCTTCTAACATATCCATGCTACAATCCTTTCCTTCAATATCATCACAGCGTTTTACCATTGGTATTTCCGTTAAAAAGCTCTGATATATAGATTCGGCAATATTAATCTTGAATTGAGCACCAGAAAGGTAAAAAATATCTAGATTAACTTCTTGAGCCTCATCTACTCTATTCTCTATCGCATTCAAATGATAAATAACCTTAAATTGATTATTCACCGGGTACTCAACATCACTTAAGCAACGATCACAAACCAGACCCACGTAACCATCTCCATTAATATCGAGACGTAAAAGCGTGTCCAATTTGTCTAAACTAACTTTTACCGTTACTCTAGCCGAATTGATATCTTGATTCTTGAAAAAGTCAAAGAACGCTGCGTCTATTTGGTATTCAAAGTGATGAATTCCATTTTTAAGCTTCACAAACTCAATATCGAATTCTTCCATCTTTAAACACCTATAAACAAACGAAGCGCAAAGATACGAAAAATCATTTAGAAGTTTAACAAGCCATACTAAAAATCAACAATTATGAATTCTATTCCTTCACCTTAAAAGAATGGGGATGTAATCTAAGAAAATTTTTAAAAAAAAAGAGGCTATCACAACTGATAGCCTCTTTAGATATTTACTGAATTTAGGGATTTTTAGTATTCCCAAAGATCATGTTCGAATATGAACAAATCATTCTTGATTTTTTCTGCTTCTAGCAAGGTAGCCACTTTGTCATCTTTAAACTCAGTTTTTGAGGCTATATATAAGTCATCCCAATCGGTTTGCTTTACTATATAGCTATCAAATAGTCTGTGTAAGTTGATGTGTTGGTCCCAATTTAAACGCATAGCATCATTATAACGATTGAAAACTTGAGATTTGGTAAGAGTTGCACGGCAATCATCCATTTTCATCCAAAAGGGTTTACTCTCTCCAACCATTTCTTTCTTGGTAGTACCATCCGGTTGCGGTGCATCAATAAATTCAGGCTTTACTGGAGCGATTCCTATAATTATAGGTTTCATTTCACCATGCTTATAATCAAAAACCCAGTCTTCCATAATTTCGAACTTATTAATGTTATTCCATTTGAACATTACCACAATCGTACTATCCACGTAATCATCACCAGTTGCCTCTGCGGGATCCACACCAGGTAATAAAACAGGTACCTTGTCTAAACTAGAGGTTATTTCAAGAATCTGCTCAGGAGTAATGATACGATTAAAAGAATCATTTGCATATGCTCTCACCAAACCTTTCGTTCCCAATTCCCAAAAAACTTGAGTAATAGGACTACGAGGCCATGTCCATGACTTGTTGATTTTCTGTCTTAAATCTATAACTCTCCAAATACGGCGACGGAACTTTATGTCCGCTTGTCGTAAATAAGGTCTACGAATTAACAAAGAATCTCCTTGGTGCAGGGAAATATTGGTGTCTGAATTTACATACTCAGGTTCGAAATGCGCTTTAGGTGCATCGTCATAGTGAGTACCTATGGCTTCAATTACAATTTTAGGCTTTACGGCAGGAGCTGCAGGTTTCTCAGACGAAGATCCTAAATCAACGGATTGTGATCCCTTGTCATTAGAAGTTGTTTCTTCATCACCCCATCCACCCCATTGGGCATTCAGCGTAAAAGCTGAACCTAAAAGTAGAGTTAAACAAATTTTTCGTATCATTTCCGATTTATTATTATCATTATTTCACTTGAGCACTTGCGTTATCTAATAAACGCTCTGTGCCATCAGGTCCGATAGCGGTAATATCAGTAAAGGTCATCAAATCACCAGGACCTAATTGATCTAAAATCGCTTTGATGGGACCTAAATCGGCACTTCCACTTTTAGCAAATTTTGGACCATTAGTACGACGACCTACGGCCATGAACTTATAACCCGTTACACGGAATCTTACTCCTTCGTATACGAAACCATCAAGAACCGCAGTAGCTGCCTTTTGATATTTCAACGCGTTAACGTTTACTGAACCTTTAAACTCAACACCACCACAACGGAATCTAGGATCTGGAACACGGTTTACTTTAAACACCTTCTCACCCATGTTCTTCACACGTCCGTCAGATAATTTAACGGCAACTTGGATTTTCACTTTAGCATCGGTTCTTTTAGCAATAGATACTTTATAGCGGCCTTTAGAACCAATTATCTTAGCAGATGTAGGTCCACCTTGTTCATTTACGATACGAACCAAATAATTGCTAGGATCGATACCACCAACAGAGATAGACACAGGGTTTTCTAAACCTACATAGAATACTGCCAAAGCATCAGCAGAAATTGCAGCCGAAGGAGCAAAAGCGGTAAATTCAGCTTTACCTACTTTAATTTCTTCACCACCACCTGGTTTAGGAACAGAGATTTTAACATCAAGATTGTTTGTACCAGGACTTTGAGGAGTTACTTTATATTTACCAACTCCCGCTTCTACTGGAATGCTATTTCCATTTACAAATACTTTCATATCTGCTTTGGAATTATAAGCTGCCAACAAAATGTCTGCTTCGTAGGTTTGACCTGTTACTACCGCACCGGTTTTAGCTGCTACAACAGGTATGATCGCATCAAATTTGAAATCCGCCGCACTTACTGATTCCGCTAATGCCTGACAAACTTCAGACTCCAAAAGCTTGGCGTCATTTTCTGTTTTAGACAATATCGCGAATACCGCTGCAAGTGGAGTGCTGTGGAAATAAACCTCAGACCAATTCAACATTTTGCCTTCTTTGTCTTTGATTTTTCCAGATTTATTCGAAAAAGGATCTTTTACATCACCCGCAGTTAAGGAAGTTTTTTGTGAAAGTTCGATCATCTTACTGTTAAGAAAAGAACGAGTTTCAGAATTTTTTCCTAGGTTACTATCAGACTGCGCTGTTTTTAACAAGCTCAATAATTTTACCCTCGCGTCATTAATTGCAAGTTCTAAATCTTTACCTCTCTTACCCGCTAGTTCTTCATTGAAATAACGAACATGATCATCGAGATTGTCACCCGCCTTTAATTCAGGCATTTCACCATTCTTCGTTTCAACCCAAGGGAATTCTTTAAAGAATTTGAAATCCTTACGAGTTTCATCTGGAATACTGAAAGCGTCTTCTGGTTTGATATTTTTATCGTTTGGATCAATAGCACCTAATGAATAACGCAATAGGTGTGTTTTAATCTCACGAATGTTTTTAATAAAATCTGAAGTTGTCTTGTTTGCATCATTGCAATATCCTAAAGCCGCTTTGGCCGCTTGGTTATCACCCGCAATCTTTTGAAGTTGAGACACCATTTGCACCGTTTTTACTTCGATGTTAGCGGTTGACTTCTTCAAAGAGTTGTCAATTACGGTAAATGCAAGCAAGATTTCTTTTGTCACGTTCAACGCCAAAAGAGCTGTTAACACGAGATACATCATGTTAATCATCTTCTGACGTGGACTTACTTTTCCTCCTGCCATGTTTACTTATTTATAGTTTAAAATTGGGGATTCAACAAAAATTAACGATTACCTCCCATTGCACTCAACATGTTACCATAGATGCTGTTGAGGTTAGAAAGATTCTTATTCAAGTCTGAAATTTCATCCTTAAATTGTGCAGTAGCGGCTTCAGACTCGCTCAAGTTGTTCATTACATTTGACAATGAACTTGAAAAAGAACCCAAAGAATCAGAAACTACGGCACTGCTATCAGCAATACTTCCCATATTTTGGGTTGCTTTGTGTGTAGCGTCTACGTATTCGTTTGTCGCAACAGCCGCATTCGATAAAGAAGACATTTCTTTAACATTCGTGCTCAACGATTGCAAACCGGTACCTAAACTTTCGATTAATTCAGGACCTACTTTTGCTTGTGATAATAAAGAATCCAATTGCTGAGAAACACTTCCACCAGCACTTACTGAAGCTTTTTTAGTTGGTTCTCCACCTGCTAACTCTGGATATACCAATGACCAATCTGGTTCCTGATGTACAGGTTCAAATGCAGAAATCATAAAGATAGCCGCCTCAGTTAGAAGTCCAATAGAAAGCATCGCGTTCGCACCAGGAAGGTGAAGGATTTTGAAAAGTGCTCCCACAATTACGATTGCCGCACCAAAACCATAAACGAAGTTCATGGTCTTTTTCCACTTTTTCGATTCAAAAAAACTTTTGCTCATGTTAGATTAATTTAGTTTGATTTATTGTTGTTTAGTTTGTTTGTTTTTGTTTTACTTAGAATCTTGATTTGAACGTCCTATGTAACTCTGTACACAACGGAATCCTACATAAGATTTACTTGTATCTTGGTATTCGCTGGTACGCGCGCCACACTCGATATAATACGCCACATCTTTCCAACTACCGCCGCGAATTACCTTGCGCTTGCGAGAAATAGGCACATTCATAATTTCCTGCTGTTCTTTGGCATCTTCTGAATGTTCTTTGGTGTAAATATCGTAGTTACCGTTCAAATCGTGTACAAATGAATTGTTGGTTTCATCCCAAGCAGTTGATGTCCACTCTGAAACGTTGCCAGACATATTATATAAACCAAAATCATTTGGGAAATAACTATCTACGCGAACAGGATAAACACCACCGTCACTAGCTCCATAATCACCACGCATAGGCTTGAAATTGGCTAGCATACAACCTTTTGAATTTCTAGCATAAGGACCACCCCAAGGAAAACGATTTCCAATACGACCACCTCTAGCGGCATATTCCCACTCGTATTCCGTTGGCAATCTGAAATCTTCTGTATTGGGCAAACCGATACGATTCCAGTAACTTTCCTTTAAATGAGTTCTCCAATGACAGAAAGCACGAGCCTGTGCCCAGTTAACACCAACTACTGGATAATCGTCGTAACGAGGGTGCCAAAAATACTGGCGCGCCATTGGCTCGTTGTACGAGTATGTAAAGTCGCGTATCCAACACAATGTATCTGGATAAACCAATACATCTTCGTCTACAAGAAAACGCTCGCGGTTCATTGCATTGTATTTGTTGCGATCAATATTAGCTGCTAAAGCAAGATCCTGCCACTGATAGTGATACTTCAATTTACGTGTGTCAATTTGACGTTTGAAACGGAAACGCTCTGCCCCTTGATAATCCATACGACGATATAATATTTCATCGAAATTATCACCGTTTTTACTACGGTACTTTTTATCAAGTGGTTCATCATAGTTGATATACTTAATAGGGTTACCTTCGTTGTCAAATGCATTTGGATCGTATTCCAGGTCATCTGGGTCATCTACATGAGAAGTAAACAAAGCAACTCCTGCCTCAGGAGGCACGGGTTTCTTAGCTAATTCTAAGTGAACGCCCCCTCCAGTTTCCTCATCCAAAATGGCACGTGCCAAAGAGTCAATCACATGGTGAACGAATTGACGGTATTCATTATTCGTTATTTCCGTTTCATCCATCCAGAAGCCCGTAACGGTCATTTGTTTATTGGGCTCTAAATAAGACTGGAAAACGTCTTGCGTACCTTGTCCAGTGTGGAACGTTCCTGTTCTCACATAGACCATGCCTGGAGGTTGAGGGTGCAACCAAGGGCTTCTACCTTGCACACCGATCAAATCGCCGGTATCGCTAGGACAACCTGCGAAAAACACGGCAACCGTAGCCATAGCAAACAACCTTAGTGTTGGGTTTGCCGTTAGGGCCTTTGGCATTTTCAATGCTCCTTTTTTAGCGATGAAATCCATCAATTGGTTTCTCATTGTAATTTTATTTCGTTTCAAGTATAGTGCTTGTGAAGTTGCAAAAATATGGAAAGATGTCAATTTTCCAATATTTTCCACTTTCACCTTTTTAAATAACGCTCTCGATAATTGTTTATTGTATGTGGATAAACTTTTTTATTAATCTTTCAATGGGTCGCGCACCATCCAACGTGGGTGTCGGTAAATTTTTGGCGGTCTATCAGGTAAAGAAAAATTGAAACAGTAGTTTACTTGCAATTCATGAGTACCCGAATTCGTAGTAATCATGCTCGACAACGTGATATCGTAAGAATACCCCACACGTAAGGTTTGTTGTTGTCCAGAAGCGTTACCCGGAATGGGTGGATAATATCCAATCATAATACTCAAAGCATCTACTCCAGCCACGTAAGAACGTAAATTCAATCCCGCTGCATACAAATCATTATAAGTTACCATCCCCTGCAAATCCAATTCAGGTTTGATGAATCCACCATTTTCACCCATCGCAGACTTCAATAAGAAGGAGGGCTCTAATCGCAAAGAAGGATTTCCTAAAAATTGATCCATTTTAACACCACCGATGATATACAAATTCTGTGTAGTGGCCATTTTAACTAGGTTGCTTCCCCCAGTAGAGTATTCAAATTCTGTTGGAACTAAATTCGTCATGCTTATTCCGCCCCAGATTCCATCCATCACATTCGGATTCATATAATATAAACCCGTACCAAAGTTTATTTTGGTATCGCCGGTCAATCCATTTGGTATATTCGGATCATTAGGATCGTGATAGCGCAGCTTACTACCGTCTAATTGTTTTGTTAATGAAGTTACCTCAAATCCCAAACGTATACTAGATCCATCTGGTAAACCATATGCACCTGCTATACCCCCTCTAAAATAAGTAGAACTTTCATAACCCAATCGGTCTGAAATAAAGGACGCATAGGCACCCCCAACATTTACTTTCTCTTCTTTAATCTTCAAACGAATGGGAGCGGAAAAACCCACTCCTGTAGTGCGTGGATTTACACCTTTCACAGACTCTCCAGTTTGGGGGAATCCATTACCTTGGGTTCCAATAAACGGAGATTGATCGGTGTAACCCAACCACTGTTGGTGATTGATGGCATTCAAACAAAAATTATCTGATGCCCCAGCGTAAGCAGGGTTATAAAGTAGTTTGTTGTACGTAAAATGCGTATACGAGGGATCTTGTTGCGCTTGTACCTGCAAGGATAAAAGCCCAAAAAAAGCCCACGCTACCCAAGCTTTTTTACTCGCTATTGTTGGTATCATACATTTCAATTGAGAACAAATATGCTGCAATTATCCAATAATCACAAATTAATTTGTATTCATCGATTAAATTCAAATGCTTCTCGGGGGAAGCTTCAGCACGCCTTTGCTCCTATTTAAAACCTCAGATTAACACAATAGTAAATTCAAAATCAAACACTTAACAACTTTACAACTACACATAAAATCCTCTTTTTCGGCGCTTTGTCATTTTTCGTGGATAACCTATGAAAAAAAGTGGATAGTGTCTATTAAATAATCCACCATATTTGTAGACACTAAAGACGAAACCATATGCCCAATATTTTAGTTATTGATGACGAAGCTCCTATCAGAGAAACACTGAAGGAAATATTAGAATATGAAAATTTTGATGTTACTCTTGCCGAAAACGGAGAAAAAGCATGGCAACTCGTACAAAAAAACGATTTTGACGTTATTCTGTGTGATGTAAAGATGCCGGGTATTGATGGTGTTGAACTCCTTGAAAGGGTTCAAGCCTTAAAACCTCAAATTCCAATGGTCATGATTTCCGGACATGGCAATGTGGAAATGGCTATCGAAAGCACAAAAAAAGGAGCCTTCGACTTTATAACCAAGCCGCCTGATCTCAATCGCCTTCTTATAACCCTAAGAAATGCCATTGACAGAAATAACCTCGTAGTTGAAACAACCCATTTAAAAAGAAGGGTTGCCAAAACTTTTGACATAATAGGAGAAACACCGGCCATTACCAAAATTAAAGATACCATTGAGAAGGTGGCCCCCACCGAAGCGCGTGTGTTAATTACCGGAGAAAACGGAACCGGTAAAGAATTGGTAGCCCGTTGGTTGCACGAACGCAGTACCCGCGCCAATCAACCTTTGGTAGAAGTAAACTGTGCGTCCATCCCTACAGAGTTAATTGAAAGTGAACTTTTCGGTCATGAAAAGGGAAGCTTCACCTCTGCTATTAAACAGCGCATTGGAAAATTCGAACAAGCCCATGGCGGAACGCTTTTCTTAGATGAAATTGGAGATATGAGCATGGCTGCGCAAGCGAAAGTACTCAGAGCCATTCAAGAAGGTCGAATTGCACGTGTTGGGGGCGACAAAGAAATAAAAGTAGACGTACGAATCGTAGCCGCTACCAATAAAAACCTACTTGAAGAAATCGAGCATGGTAGATTCCGTATGGATTTATACCACCGCCTTTCTGTAATACTTATTCATGTGCCTACATTAAATGAACGCGTCGACGATATCCCATTAATCGCAAATAAATTTTTAGATGAAATTTGCGCAGAAAACGGATTCCCCAGAAAAGATTTTACAGAAGATGGATATCAGGCGTTGAAGGATGTTAATTGGACGGGCAATATCCGAGAACTCAGAAACGTAATTGAACGTTTGGTTATTTTAACCGGTAAAGAAATTACCGGAGATGATGTCTTCATGTATAGCAACCCAGCTCAGCGAGGTTCTGACCCATTTGGTGTTGTTGATGAATATCAAACCCTACAAGAATTTAGAGATTGGGCTGAAAAAGTATTTATTGAACGTAAGCTGATTCAAAATCAATGGAACGTTGCCAAAACCGCTTCTGAAATTGATATACAAAGAAGTCACCTCTATAACAAAATCGATAAATACAGTTTAAAACGTCGTTAATGGCTTTTGAGACTTTAATTGGCGACTCTATAACAGAGGCGGTTCGTTGGTTAAATAAGGGACAGCTGGTGGGAATTCCCACTGAAACGGTTTATGGTTTAGCGGGTAACGGGCTCGATACACAGGCGGTTACCCGCATTTTTGAAGCCAAGAATCGTCCTTATTTCGATCCATTAATCCTGCATTTTAAAGATGCAGAATCTGTATATGGGTGTGTAAAAGAGTTTCCTCAAGAAGCAAAAAAATTAGCGGATCACTTTTGGCCGGGTCCCTTAACGTTGATTTTACCGAAAAACGAAAATGTGCCCGATTTGGTCACTTCTGGCAGTTCCGGCGTTGCTGTTCGGGTGCCTGGACATCCTTTAGCTCTTCAGTTATTAGAACAGCTCAACTTCCCCTTGGCGGCCCCATCTGCCAATCCATTTAAGTATGTAAGCCCTACCACTGCCCAACATGTTTTTGATCAATTACAAGGAAAAATCCCTTACGTTTTAGAAGGTGGGCCCTCGCATATTGGCATTGAATCTACCATTGTTTCCTTTTTGCATACAACTCCAAGGATACTGCGTTTGGGCGGAATTCCCGTAGAGGAAATTCAAGCAATAAATCCTCAAACGGTGGTAGATATTCAACATGCCCCTAATGCCCATGAAAGTCCCGGGCAACTGGAGCATCATTATGCACCCAATTGCGATTTAAGGCCCTTAGAGAGCCAAGAATTTGAACTAGAATCTGGAGATGATTATGCCGTTTTGTACTTTATAAAACCCATTCATTCTAAATTTCACACTAGTTTCTATTTGTCTGAAGGCGGCGATCTGCGAGAGGCTGCTTCGAGATTATTCTCTCTTTTACGCCAGTTCGATCAAAGCCATATTAAAAAAGTATATTTTGAATGGGCACCCAACGAAGGCTTAGGCAGTGCTATTAACGATAGGTTGTCGAGAGCAAGCTCTCATTTTAGAACCAAGACCCATTAATACATCAATTGTTCTTGCGCACGGCGATCAGTTAATTCACCAATTGGTCTTCCGCTTCTTCGTCTAAAAACTCTAAGGTATTATCGAGCACCAACCAAAATGCTTCTGTAGCTTCTGCTAAAGAGGTCATTGGATGGCTGGCTCCGAAGGTATGACCTTGATTAGGCACTTCAATGAAAATGGCGTGTTTGCAGGCTTCGGCTAATTTTTTAGCATGTTCTATGGGAACCGCATCGTCATTATTACCATGAACAATTAAAGCGGGCTTGTCTAATTTATTCGCGGCATTAAGGATGCCGTACGATACTTTATTTGCCTCGTATTCCTCGTAAATCATCCATTTCATGGGCATTTGTTGGTGGGTACGGGCATTTTCAATATAGACTACTCCTTCTTTTTCCCAATTTGCTTTATCAATATTGCGAAAAAGGTGGGCATAATCACTGATTGCCGACCATGATACTATTTTTCGCACATATTGCGAAAAAAGAGCACTGAATACCCAAACGTTGCCTCCTCCCCGACTATGGCCAATCCAATCTATTTTCTCAGGATGCAACCAATACGTTTCTGTGGCTTCTTCTTGTATCCAACGGGCAATAGATTCCATATCACGTAATTCTTGTCCGATGGTATTCTCAGCAAATAAATCTAATGCATCAAAATCCGTTTTATCTACGCCATTATGGGAATGGTTAAAAGTGATGAGGGCTCTATTTTCGGTAACTAAAAATTCGTGAATATGTGGAACGAAACCCCACTCTTTGAAACCTTTAAAACCATGACAATAGACGGTAACATCGAGCTTCTCTGAGCCCGGCATTTCGGGTAAAAACAAATCGACGGTCAGATTGTGACCGTCGATTGTTTGAATCTGTGTATGTATAATTCGATTCAAGTGGTGCCCAGGACCGGAGTCGAACCGGTACGGGTTTAACCCCACTGGTGTTTGAGACCAGCGCGTCTACCAATTCCGCCACCTGGGCTTCCTTTTAAAGGAATGCAAAAATAACACTTTACATCAAATTAACAATTCAATTTTACAATATTTCGGTATTTTGTTTTCTTGCCCATTCTACAATTTCTAATTTGCCAATGCTACCTGATTGAATTTCAAACCTCAAGGCAGTTCGTATGGCATGAAAACCGTGCAATCCCACCGCGCCAGGATTTAAGTGTAGCCACTTATTTAAGGGGTCATTCTTTACTAAAAGGATGTGCGAATGACCACAAATGAAAATTTGCGGATTCGATTTTCGGGCTTCTTGTACAATTCGGGCAGGATACTTTCCGGGCTTTCCCGCTATATGAGTCATAAATATACGCATGCCCTCACGTTCAAAATGTTGAAATTCGGGATAATAACCGCGCACGTCTACCCCATCCACATTTCCATATACGCCCACTATGGGCTTCCCCAATTTAACAATTTCATGATGCAAGTCTAAATTGAGCCAGTCGCCCGCATGCCAAACCTCATCTGCCCAATTTACATGTTTGAGTATACCTGAATCACAATGGGCATGGTTATCGCTTAAAAGCAGTATTTTCATTGTTTCTTAATTGCTGATTTAAGGCCTTATTATAGTATTTCTTTCTTCACTTCCTTTCTCACCGTACGAATGTCTGTACCTTATTGATAGAATTAATTTCATCTTCTGGAGGAGTCAATTTCTTCTTTTGGGGGAAATACAACACGAGCACCGCAATTAATAGAGGATAAACGGGAACTACATAACGGGCGGTACCCACACTTCCAATTGCTGTGGCATACAACAACAACAATAGCAGACAAAACAATAATAAGGCATGTTGGTGTAATTTCCCTTTGACTTTCACAATCAATATCCAAAAAACAAGGCTCATTTTTATCATATTCACACCCAAAAACAAGCCCATGTAAATCCATTCGTACAGAGGTCGAGTTTTTGTGCTCGTATGTCCGTCTTTAATCCCTAAAAACCCTGAAATTGGTGTCCATTTCAAAAACACCATGGCGTCATAGCGACCCGGATCTAAAAACATTTGGATCATCCCCTTAATATGCAATTTCGCATAGGTAAAGGGATAGGTCTTTAGCGTATTTGAATTTAATTTTTCCAATAGCTTCCCTTTTTCCAAAGAAAAATTAGACATCGAATCCAATACTTTCGACTCAGATGCATAAATAGAGTCGGCCATTTCCTGTCCTTTAGATTGAATTAGGGTTTGATATCTATTGTATTCGTAAAAATTAGTTGTACTCACCGATGAAATATGAAAAACATTCCATCTTGCATGGTTTATTCCGGCTATAGCTAAAATTCCCAAGAAAGGAATAAATAGCGACCACGTATTTATTGCATTTACGCTTTTAGGGATCCATTTATTCCATTTTAGGGGCATAAGTCGGCCTATTATCATACATTTAGATAGCAAGACGATGACCAAAGGAATCATAAATACCAGAAAAACAGGTTTCAAAAGAATCAATAAAAGAAGTGCTAATCCTGCTCCAATATTGCGTTTTTTAATCAACAAGTCCATCCAAAATACCACCAAAGCCTGAGCGATTATTTCGGGCATGGGTAGCGCGGTGTAGAAAAACTGCAGAGGGGCGGACAACCATAAGACCCAAAATAGCGACACATTGATACTTCGGTTAAAGTAATTCAGTATTTTAAGTACTCCAAAAGGACTTAAAATTCCCGCCACAAATTGCAACAGAAGTGTACCTTTAGCGCCCAGAATCATTAGTAAAAATGGAAATCCAGGGGTACGGCGTGTAACATACATCCACCGATCGGAAAATGGATCGAGTTTTAGCGTATCTAAATGAAACCAATAGTTAACGGAACTCCAATATTCTCGCGTATCTAACAAACTTCGCGGGTCTATAGCCTGTACCATACATGCCAAAAACAACAGCCCTACATAGAGTAAGGCAAGTGGATGTTTGTAGGATTTACTTATCGAAACAACCATTTTAGGACTATGGCAAAGATGCTGGTAAATAGAAAAATAGCGAATTTAGCTTCGAAAATATTCAATTTGTAGCCCAAAATTGCCAATCCTATAATTATTATGGGCATCAAGATATTTTTCACCTCGATGGGATATCGGTAATTGAAGGGATTTTGATTTTTTAAAACGGGATGAAATTCATCTAAACAAAACCGAACGTGATGGTATATGGGCGTTATGTAAAGAAAGGCTTTATTGCCCTTCTCAGCTCTGTAATAAGTAGCTTCGTCGACTTCAACCAATAAGACGCGATCGCTTTCCGTATCGTTTAAAGAATCTTCTACCAATAGCGCAAACGCGAGATCTTTATTGATTTTGAGTTCTTCGGTAAAGCTAACTTGTTTGTGGTTATTGGTAATGGTGTAGATTTTCACCACAGGAGGAAGGACCTCATCAAAAAGATAAACGGCTGAATTGAGTATGAGGAAAATTAAAAATAGGTCGACAAACCGGGTAATTTTCGTTTCCATATCCGGTTTGTCATACCCTTTAAATTTCCGTATTTACATCCCACTGTTCCAAATATTCCGCAACTCGCTTAACAAACATTCCACCTAATGCCCCATCCACAACACGGTGGTCGTAGCTATGTGAAAGAATCATTTTTTGTCGAATTGCGATAACATCACCGTGTTCTGTTTCTAAAACAGCTGGCTTTTTGGTAATGGTTCCCACAGCCATAATGGCCACTTGGGGTTGATTGATAACTGGGGTTCCTGCAATGTTTCCAAAAGAACCTACGTTAGTAAGGGTGTAGGTACCTCCTTGGATGTCGTCGGCAGTAAGTTTATTATTTCGGGCGCGAACTGCAAAATCGTTCACGGCACGGGTCAAGCCCAGCAAGTTCATAGCGTCTGCATTTTTAATTACAGGCACAATCAAATTGCCGTTATTTTGTGCCACAGCCATTCCAATATTGATATTTCTTTTCTTTATGATTTTATCACCATCTACAGACACATTAATCATTGGATAATCTTTAATGGCTTTGGCAATAGCCCAAAGGAAAATGGGAGTAAACGTTAAATTTTCTCCTTCTCTCTTTTTGAAACTGTCTTTTATTTTATTTCTCCAATTTACCACATTTGTTACATCTGCTTCTACAAATGAGGTAACATGAGGGCTCACTTGCATACTCATGACCATGTGATCGGCGATCATTTTACGAACGCGATCCATTTGTATGATTTCATCACCTGGATTCAAATTAATGGGACTCGCATGCGCCACTGCTTTTGTAGGTGTTACTGGAGATGCAGGAGTTGCTTCTGGGGTAAACGCGGGTGCAGAAGTTTTTTCAACCACTGGGGTTGCAGAAACGGCAGGAGCTTGACTTCTATTTTGCAAATACTGCATGATATCAGCCTTGGTAACGCGTCCTTCCATACCTGTTCCTTCAATTCTTTCCAATTCTTCTGAACTAACGCCCTCTTGTGCGGCAATATTCATAACCAAAGGCGAGTAAAATTTAGAAGAACCCTCCGGTTTTGACACAGGTGTATTTTGTGTTGTGGAAATGGCTTCTTGAATTTGACTTTCAATATTTTCTACTGCCTCTTTTACTTCTGCCACGACAGGCGCGGTTGATGCGGCACTAATAGAAGTTGCTTCAGAGCTAAACATAGCTATGGCTTCTCCTACTTTCACTACATCACCATCTTGAAATAATTGTTGTGTTAAAATACCATCAGCCGGACTTGGAATTTCATTATCTACTTTATCGGTAGCAATTTCCACGATGGGTTCATCCTTTTGAATTGAATCGCCCACATTTTTAAGCCAACGAATTACAGTTGCTTCGTTTATGCTTTCGCCCATTTTTGGAACGAGGATTGGATTTTCTGCCATAATAAGATGCTGCAAATTTCGCAAATTTATTGCGAGAGAACAAATATATACTACGATTCCTCTGAATCAACCATGCCCAAATACTTCATAATATCGTAGATATCTCTTTGTTTATCTGAATCTTGCTGCTCAGAATAGGCAAAATGAAGATTCCGTAGAATGCGTCTAAATATTTCTAAATTATCGCACGGCTCATAAAATGAGGGTTGTGGATTCACTTTTATCACCTTTAAAAAGGCATCTACACTTTCTTTTGTGAAAATTTGACCTTTCGAAAAGGCATTTACGTAAAAATTCACTTTCTCCACATTCGAAATCTTGATTTTATCTCTATCGTAGGTTCCATTTTCATTAATTGGTGTATTCAAGCGGCAATACGCCAGCACAAAATGTTGAGGTAAATTCACGCCAAAAAGTGGAAGTCCGAGGTCATGCGCAACCGACATATAGAGTATGGATAACGATATTGGGTTTCCAAATTTCGTTTCCATTACCCGAGTAATTATTGAATTATCGGGATTGTGATAATTTTCATTATTGCCCTTAAAGCCATAAGTTTCGAAGAAAACGTGATTGAGGATTTGAATTTGATCAAATGGATTTTTAACTCCACCCATTTTCACCCATGCATCTATTTTTAATTGGTTTAGATGGGCTTTTACCATACCCAATTTCAATCCAGGATATTGAACCCTACTTGCTAGCAACCACGCTTCAAGCGCGGTTGCATCTTCTTTTTTGGCTAACCATAAATCGATGTCTTGCAGTAAAGAAACTTTCTGATATCGCTTTATAATTTCTTCTATTCTTTGATTCAATTGGGGATAGGTATTCTCCAACCAAATTTCTTCAAGTTCAGGAATGTAGTATGCTCCCTCTCCTATCAGTTTCGATTCTACAATATTTACCACTTCCTCATCGGTATCGTCAAGTAACTTTACCAAGGCATGTATGGTATTTTTATCTCCCAAAATCGTTGCTTACTTTTTAGAACTTGCTTTTTTCACAGTCGCTTTTTTAGCGGCTGGCTTTTTTGCGGCAGCTCGTTTGGTAGTAGTAGTAGCCTTCTTCGCACCTGATTTTTTATCAGTACCCTGCGTTTCCTTGGCAATTTTCTCGATATCGGCTAATGTCAAATCGTTATAATCGGTATCCTTAGGAATCTTCAAGTTTTCTTTACCGTACTTGATAAAGGCACCATATCTACCTTTTTGGATGCTTACATCGTCTCTTCCTTCAAATGTTTTGAGCATTTTTTGCTTATCGTCTTCACGCTTTTTCTCGATTAGCTCAATGGCTCTTTCCAATGTAACCGAGAATGGATCTTCCGCTTTTGGAATACTTGCAAATAAAGAGGCATGTTTCACATAAGGACCGAATCTTCCCGCATTTACCTGAACAGGCTTATCTTCATAATTGCCTAAATTCACAGGAAAGCTTGGAGACTTATCAAACTCCGTAAGCATATGATTGATTTTAGCCTGAGTAAGAGACAAAAGTTCAGAATCGTCTTTTACATTGATATACTTCTCGCCATATTTGATGTAGGCACCATATCTACCTACTCCAATTTGAACTTTTTGATTATTAAATTCAAAACCGTTATTCATAATGGATAACAGCTGTATGGCATCTTGTAGAGTAACTGTTTCAAGTCGCTGTGTTTTTAATAAACTTGCATAACTTGGATTTTCAGTTTCTTCACGCGACCCTAATTGTACCATTGGTCCGTATTGACCCATACGAACCAGGATTGTTAATCCACTAATCGGATCTTTCCCTAAAATACGTTCACCACTCACTCTACCCCCATTTTGGATGGTATCGGCAACTGTGATTTTAAAAGGTTTGTAAAATTCAGAAAGCATGAGCTGCCATCCTTGCATACCTTTTGCAATTTCATCAAACTTCCCCTCCACCTGAGCGGTAAAGCCATAATCCATAATATCCTTAAAATGTTCGGAAAGAAAATCTGTTACCAACATTCCGATATCGCTAGGGAATAGTTTGTTTTTCTCAGCCCCGAAATTTTCAATTTCGGTACTTGAAACTATTGCATCTGCCTTCAACGTAATGACGGGAATTTCTCTTTGTTGGGCAGGGCGACTTTCTTGCAAAATATAACCGCGTTTTTGAATGGTTTGAATGGTAGGCGCGTAGGTAGAAGGCCTGCCAATTCCCAATTCTTCTAATTTCTTCACCAATGATGCCTCAGTGTATCTTGGTGCATGTTTGGCGAATTTTTGTTGCGCCGTTATGTTCTGATAAGCGAGGCTTTCACCTTCGGTTACGGCTGGCAACATTCCCTCTTGATCTTCGTCAGATTCGTCATCGGTACCTTCTAAATAAACTTTTAGGAATCCTTCAAACTTAATAACCTCTCCCGAAGCTTTAAAAACATCTTTTGTATTGGAATTAAGGATATCTAAGGTTGTTTTTTCCAATCTCGCTTTTGACATTTGAGATGCAATAGACCGTTTCCAAATTAAATCATATAGTCTTTGCTCTTCTGGGGTTGATCCGGCTTTATGCTTCTCGAAATACGTAGGTCTGATGGCTTCGTGGGCTTCTTGAGCAGAATCGCTTTTGGTTGCAAAGTTTTTTGGTTCTGAAAACGCTTCGCCGTATGCCGAAAGAATCTCATTTTTTGCCCCATCTATAGCGGTTTTACTAAGATTGGTAGAATCGGTACGCATATAGGTAATGTGTCCGTTTTCGTAGAGTTTCTGTGCCACTCTCATGGTTCTCGAAACGTCAAATCCCAATTTCCTTGAAGCCTCTTGTTGTAAGGTTGACGTGGTAAATGGAGCAGATGGACTGCGATAAGTAGGTTTTACCTCTATACTTCCTACGTGGAATTTTGCCCCAATCAATTGGGCTAAAAACGTTTCAGCGAGCTCTTTATTTGCGAACTTTTGAGGCAATTCAGCCCTTATGACTTTACCATTGGACTTTTCAAACAAGGCAACCACTTTGAATTCGCTTTTTTCAACGAAATCAATTATTTCCCTTTCTCTTTCTACTACCAATCTAACGGCAACGGATTGCACGCGACCGGCGCTTAATCTGGGACGCACTTGTTTCCATAATACGGGAGAAAGCGTATATCCAACCAATCGATCTAGTATTCTACGCGCTTGCTGAGCATCTACTAAAAACTGATCGATGCTTCTTGGATTTTGAATGGCTTTTTGAATGGCCGGTTTCGTAATTTCGTTAAAAACAATCCGTTTGGTTGTAGTTTTATCTAATTTGAGTTCTTCCGCAAGGTGCCAAGAAATAGCCTCTCCCTCGCGGTCCTCGTCCGTTGCTAACCAAATTACCTCTGCCTTTTTCACTAAAGACTTCAACTCCCTCACTACGGCTTGCCGATCATCTGAAACAACATATTTGGGCATAAAACCATTGTCGATGTCGATGGCGTCATTTCCATCAGCAAGGTCTCTTATATGTCCTTTACACGAAACTACGGTGTAATCGGCGCCCAAAAACTTTTCAATGGTTTTTGCTTTTGCGGGTGACTCTACTATTACCAGATTCTTCATTTATTCGTTTTCGAAAATTAATCGTTGTGTTGCACTTCCTTCGTTTGTATTGATTCGTATATAATACACTCCAGTACTCGAATTTGTTGGAGCCAATACCTCAAATTCTTTTTTCCCTTTTGGCATAGCCCCTTTATAAATCATAGAAATCATGCGCCCAGTTACGTCGTACATAGCGATGTGCGCATTAGAAATACTTTTTTGATTGAAAATTTCTAATGTGGCTTTATTTTTGGCCGGATTGGGATAAACATCTAAACTGAAGTTTTCGGTATTCACTTGAGAATTAGATGCAAAGTATGGACTCATATTAATGTTATCTATGTATACGGGGTTGCCTGCTGCACTTAAAACATCGATTCTGAAAATTGCGCTTTTCGCATCACCATATCCTAAGCTACTGAGCGATCCAATGCCATGTCTACGCCAGTGGGTTGCCAAGGTAGGTTTCCAATTACTAGCAAATCCTGCTCCCAAATACGCCAAAGAAGTCCCATTACGCAAATAGATCTGCTCCCAAGTACCTCCGCAATCGGTAGATATAAATATTTTAAGTGTTTCGCTTACGTCTGCATTAGGTTGGGCATAAGAAGCCCAAAAGGTAAATTTAGGAGAAATGCCCGATGGCAAAGTTGATATGTCAAAGGAAGGCGTTTGAAAACTAAACACCGCACCAGCAGGTGTTGCAGCATTGATATTGGCACGGTAACAATAAGAACCTGTATATGCCGCAACATTCGTGCGATCGAATTTGTAGGTAGGCGATAAATGTTCAAAACCTACGGTATTTACCGGATCGCCCGACTCAAATCCTTCTTCGAAGTTGGGACTTTCCTTACCGTATTCGTTTAATACCTTTATATATGAGGTTTCCGTACGGCTGTCGCTTCCGAAATTATTTTCTACTTGTAATTTTACTTCATAGGTACCTGGTTTGTTGTAAATTACTACAGGATTGGCATCTGTAGAACTGGTTTGGGTAGCGCCCGTAAACGTCCACAAACGAGCAGTTACCGCACCCTTACAACTCAAATCATAAAAATTAACAGGTTTGCCCGCACAAACGATGCGTGTATTCGAATTAAACGCAGCGGTTGGCTTTGTATTCTGCTTTTGAACTCCAACGGAAAGCAAATTAGAGGTGCTGTATATCGAACTGCGCAAGGTTTCCAAATAATAATGCATTCGAGCAACTTGTTCTTTTGTAAAGGCACTCATGCATGTACCGTTTGAATAATCCATGTAGTTCTCCCACATGTCTGGTAGATCTGGAAAATCATTGGAGCAAGAATTTCCGTTTGCCGGACAATTGGCATTGGTAAACGTGCTTAATACTGGCGGTGTATCGTCGCAATTATCTCCATCATTGCAACCTCCTTGAAACGTATGATACAAGCCCAACCAATGTCCTACCTCATGGGTAAGCGTGCGACCGTCATCTGTATTGGCAGCGGTACCGATAGATCCTACGCGATCGTGACGCAATACAATACCGTCTTTATTAAAACTAGATGTCCAAGGAAAAACGGCATATCCCAAAACCGTTCCTTGACTTGAACCACTTACAATATTGGTTACCACCCAGATATTTAAATATTTTCTGTAATTCCAATACGCTAAATCTTTTACCGGTTCGTCATCGATATCCATATTTACCCCTAAAGGTGAGTATATACGATTGATTCCATCAAAACAGTTTCCTTGTGGGTCTATGGTAGCTAATTCGAATTTAATATCACCCGAGGCGGCCACATTTTGAAAAGCCGTTCTCAAATTTACTTTGTTGGTATTGGTATAACTAAAATCTTCATTTAGGATCCGAATTTGATCTAAAATCTGTTCTCGCGATATATTTTCACTGCCTCCGGTGTGAATTACGTGAAAAACAACCGGAATGGTGTATTTCGTGGCTCGCTTGTTAACATTGCTTTTATTCGACTTTACGAATTTTTTACTCTCCACATTATGCGTAGATTCTACCCCTTTAAGTGATGGATTATCAGATACTTGATGCTCATAATATAGATCCGTACCACAGGTGTGCTGGGCATTGATTTGCATGGATAGGCAAAACGTGAGTAATCCGAATAGACGTAATTTCATTGGGTGCAAAGTAAGACTAAAAGCGTTTGAGATTAAAATCTATGTCGCAAAAATGAGACAAACGACCCGATCTTTTGTACGAATGTCGGCCAAAAAAAGCGTCTTTCACATGGTAAATTTGGTGAGAGAACGGACTTTGTGTAATGGCAATAATATCGAATCGAAGCGGTTTATTACTAGGGAATTCATATTGATAAGAACGTGCACATTGCTGTAAAAATTGTTGTTTTTGTTTGTTGATTTTAGCCTCTGGAAAATTTATGGAATTGGCATTATTAAATTTCACTTCCACAAACACCCGGCATTTCGAATTTTCCACAACTAAATCGATTTCTTTATGATTATGGTACCAATTGATGTGTTTTATCTGGTATCCATTTCTACGAAACCACACTTCTGCTTGTTTCTCGGCAATTTGTCCTTGAGCTCTCTTGGGAATCTTTTTGTTCGTATTCATTTTTGTTTCGGGTTACAGGCGTTCAAGTTTACAGTAAGTGATAATTTGATTTTGGCTCACAAAAATACTTCCCCCGAAAAGAGAAGCCATAAAAGCAATGTAACTTTGCTCAATGAATATTTGCGAATTTCACCAATTGGGTCGCGTTTCATACAAAGAGGTTTGGGAATTACAGCAACGCCTATTTGCTGAGATGATTGAAGCGAAGCGCCAGGGCGTTAGCGTACCCATGCATCTGATTTTCGTTGAACATCCCCATGTGTATACCTTTGGAAAGCATGCAAAAAAGAACCACTTGTTGGCTACTCCTGATATGTTAAAGCGTTTAGGAGCAGACGTTTTTGAGATTGAGCGTGGAGGGGATATTACGTATCACGGTCCCGGACAATTGGTCGTATATCCAATTTTTGATTTAGAGCAATTGAATGTAGGCATCAAGCAATATGTAGCGCGCGTTGAAGCCTGTATTGTAGAAGTCGTGGCTCAATACGGCATCAAGGCCGGTACAATAAGCGACCGCATAGGCGTTTGGCTCGATATTGAGGGTTTGCAAGAAAGAAAAATTGCTGCCATTGGCATAAAAAGCAGTCGGTATGTAACCATGCATGGCTTGGCCTTAAATGTGAATACAGACTTGGCTATGTTCCATCATATTGTACCTTGTGGAATTCCAGATAAGGCGGTAACCAGTATTTCCAAAGAATTGAACGAAGAAATTGATTTCTTTGAAGTAAATCTTAAAATGAGAATGGCATTTGAACGTATATTTGAATTACAATTTTTATGAAACGCAGTAATCTTATCTTGTTTGCCGTAATTGGCGTATTTGTATTGTTTTTTGGAGTGGGTTGCAGTACCTATAATGGTATGGTGGGCACCGACGAAGACGTAGAAAAAGCTTGGAATAATGTGGAGACACAGTATCAACGTCGTGGCGATTTGATTTTGAACTTGGCAAAAACCGTAGTTAAAGCGGCTAAAACAGAAGAAAACATCCTAAAAGAAGTAGTTTCTGCCCGTGCGTCTGCTACCAGCATGAATATCGATGCCAGTAAATTGAATGCCGATAATATCAAGCAATTTGAGGCAGCCCAATCTAAACTGAACGGAACACTTTCCCGTTTGATGGTGGTAGTTGAAAAATACCCTGATTTGAAATCCATTCCCCAATTTCAGAAGTTGAACGACGAAATTGCAGGCACTGAAAATCGCATCAGTACGGCTCGAACTGACTTTAACGAAGCGGTTGCCATTTACAATAAAAAGGTGCGTCGTTTCCCTAATAATATTCTAGCGGGAATGTTCGGATTTGAAAAACGCTCTGGATTCTCGGCCGCTGAAGGCATGGAAAACGCTCCTGACTTAGACAGTGTTTACGAATAATTCAATGTTGTTCGGTATCAAGGGATTGCAAAAATTTTCGCCTGCGGGTCAAATAGAAACGGCTCGCGTAGTGGAAGCGATTGCCGAGGCGGAAGAAATCACATCTGCTGAAATCAGAGTACATTACACGGTTTGCGGCTCGAAGTTACCTCTACTGGAGGAAGCTCAAAAAGTATTCGAGGCCTTAGAAATGCACAAAACCGAAAATCGTAATGGTGTGCTCATCTTTCTGCGTTTGCGCAAACATGAAATAGCGGTTATCGGTGATGAAGGTATCCACAAACACGTTGGAACTGAGTTTTGGGAAGCGGTAAAAGACGAAATTATTCGAAACATCAAAACCGGCTCTATTACCGATGGCATAATTAAAGGGGTACATGTAGTTGGCAAGCAATTGTCGAAATATTTCGCCCCAAGCGATGAAAACCCGAATGAATTATCAAATGAAGTTACCAAAAACAAAATTTACTAAATACGTCTTACTCCTTTTTGGTCTGCTTGCGGGTTTAAATTGGCTATCGGCAAAACAGGAGGTTCCGAAATATACCAATTTCTTGAACGACTATGCCGATGTTTTAGAACCTAGCGAAGAACGCATGCTCAATCGCTTATTGAGCGACTTTCAAGATTCTGTAGGAGTTCAAATTGCAGTAGTCTTAGAGGCTAACAGCGAATACGATGCATTTGACCGGGCCATGTTCATTTCTCGGGCTTGGCAAATTGGCGACAAGGGGGTAAATAATGGTATTTTGGTCTATCTGAACATTGGGGGCCGCAAATACCACATCATCACGGCCGACAAAACACAAGGCAAACTTACCGACGGAATAGTCGGCGATATCGGCCGTAAATCTCTCGTGCCTTATTTAAAAACTGGAGATTATTACAATGCCGTTCGCGAAACCGTTTATGCGTTGGCCATAGCCGTAAAAGGAGAATTTAAAGGTCGGAATAAATCTAATAAAAAGACCGAATCGGTGCTATCGGTGCTGGCCCCGATCCTATTATTCTTGCTGTTTTATCTACTTTTCGTGAGAAGAGGCGGCGGCGGCGGTTATTCTCGCCGAGGATTTTACACCCCTCCTATTTTCTTTGGGGGAAGTGGGTTTGGCGGTGGATTTGGTGGCGGCGGAAGCTCAGGAGGATTCGGTGGTTTCGGCGGCGGTGGCGGCTTTAACGGAGGTGGTGCCGGAGGAAGCTGGTAGTCGGTCTTCCAAAATGCCCTTCACCTTGTACACGAATATTTTTTGACTTTTCACTATGGGATTTAACTTGGGAATGAGTCGATCCAACCAAGACGATTCTATTTTTTCGACGTAATCTAAATCAACAATAGACTGCACCTTTTCCACTCTTTCTGTTAAATTTTCCTCATCGAAAAACAGTATATAATTGGGAAATGGGTGAACGCCATGGGCAACAGAATCAAAAAAACAGGGCGCTTCACAATTGGGCAAAATATGTTGGTAGGGCGACCAAAAATTACCATAAAATCGGGGCATAAATTCCATGTAATCGCGGTGGGTAGATTCAATAGCAAAATGGGTGGCATCTCTTTGTTGATACAAAAAATACATGGCATCCATTTTGGCGGTGCGGGTAGACGCCAAAGACAATCCGAATAGCAGAGGTGTGTTTAAAATCCAGAAGAATTTCATTGAAAATCGATTCCAACGGTTGATTTTATCTGATTTTTTGAATTCAACATATTGATTCCAAGCCAATACCCCAGCCATAATCAAAAATGGAATTACGGGTAAAATAAAGCGTTCTTGTTTGTTTGGGAAATAGGAATGAAATAATAAAAATACTAACGTGGGAAATAAAAGAACGGCGTAGGTTCTGAATTTCAGGGCCGAGGCCATGAGCCAATTAGCGGCTGGAAAAATCAAAAACATACCCAAAATCACTCCAATATATTGGTACCATGGTCCGTTGGGATATTCTCCCGCATGGGTAGCATTGTATGCTACATAGGAAATCAATTCATAAAAGGGAGTGCCAAAGAGCAGGAAGTCCAAACCTCCCAATAATACCACGCTTCCGGTTCCAAATCCCAGAAGTAAAGTAATGGCATCGCGCCATCGCAATTGCCAAAGTAGGATCAATCCGAACATTCCGGAAAACAAAACGGTCTGAAAACGCAAGGAAAAAGCAAGCGCTGCTAAAAGTCCGGCCCCAAAAAAGGCTTTTTTATTGTTTTTAAGAAATAATAGCGTAGCTCCCATTAAGGGCGGAATGCATACTACTTCCACCAGATTTCGCACAGATAAAAACGGCATAAACCAGGCCAATGACAATATCCATGCTATTTGGAGCGCTGTTTTTGGGCTTCCCCAGTGACGGGCAATTTTATATCCTAGAATAATAATCCATAAACTGTACAAGGCATGCATAAAACGCACGCTGAGCATGATGTTCATGGGGTCATCAAAGCCGATTAATCTATAAATTTGAAACAGTGTATAATGCAGGGTTGTATAGAGGGCTCCATGTGAAAGTCGGTCTTCTAGAATGATATTGGGGTTGAAAAATGAGCGGGGTTCATGGCTTTGAAAAATCCATTGTTGGGCTTCTTCGATAACGAAATAATGGTCGTCTGTAAACGCATAACCCTTAGAAAATATAACAGCTAATAACCTAAAAAGGAGTCCGACGAGGAGTATACTTCTAAGCGGATGCGATTGATAATAGCGATTGATTGAATTCCACACGACGGACAAAAATACGATGTTTCGGATAATACGCGATTGATTAGTCTTTAAAGTGGTAAATATCGACGGAATATGTAAGTAAAGGGCTCATTCTTTCGTATTTTTGCGATTTATGACCCAGAGGCCTCAAAATATCAATCAACCTGACAGTGAAAAAGTAATTATTGTGCAAGGTGCCCGGGAACACAACCTTAAGGATATCGATTTGGTAATTCCTAGAAATTCCTTGGTTGTTTTTACTGGATTATCGGGGTCTGGAAAGAGTTCTTTAGCCTTTGACACCTTGTTTGCAGAGGGACAAAGGCGGTATTTAGAGACATTTTCAGCCTACGCACGTCAGTTTGTGGGCGACATGAAAAGGCCAGACGTAGATAAGGTTAAAGGGCTATCGCCGGTTATTGCGATTGAACAGAAAACCGTTTCACGGAATCCGAGAAGTACGGTAGGAACGGTTACCGAGGTTTACGATTTTCTTCGCCTTTTGTATGCCCGTGCGGCCGAAGCCTACAGTTATGTTACAGGTGAGAAAATGGTTCGGTATTCGGAGGAGCAGATTTATCAGAAAATTTTAGAAACGTACGAAAATCAAAAGATCGTTTTAACGGCTCCGGTAATTAAATCGAGAAAAGGACATTATAGGGAGCTATTTGAGCAGATAAAAAAGCGCGGTTATAACAAAGTGGTGGTAGACAAAGAAATGATGGATATTACCACCGGAATGATGTTAGACCGGTATAAGATTCACGATATCGACATCGTAATTGACCGTTTAGAGGTAAAGCCGAGTGCCCCAAAAAGATTGCAAGACAGTTTGGCAACCGCCTTAAAAGTGGGTGAAGGATATGTTACGGTAATTGATGAAGAAGGGGTTTTGCATCCCTTTAGTAAATTTTTAATGGATCCGGTTTCGGGTTTGAGTTATCAAGAACCGCAACCTAACTCGTTCTCTTTTAATTCGCCTTATGGCGCATGTGAAAATTGCGAAGGAATTGGCATTAAATCTGAAATCAATTTAGAATACATCATCCCCGATAGAAGCAAATCCATTAACAAAGGCGCTATTATTCCTTTGGGGGAATACCGCGAAAATTGGACCTTCCAACAACTTCGGGTGATTGCTAAAAAGTACGGTTTTTCATTAGCCGATACTGTAGATAAGCTTACTGAAAAGCAATTGAATGCCATTTTGTACGGCGATGAAGAGGCGATAGATATTGTGATGAAGGGCGACAAATGGGGAGGGCACAAATATGAAACCTATTTTAAAGGCGTAATCAATATTGTTTCGGATTCCTATTTCGAATCAGACGATGATAAAATGCGGGAATGGGCGGAAGAATTTGTTCATGAAATTTCATGTCCGGTGTGCAACGGCGACCGTTTGAAAAAGGAATCCTTACACTTTAAAATCGACAAAAAAAGTATTTCGGACCTGGCTCGCATGAATATTTCCGATCTCGAAATTTGGTTGCGCGACGTAGAGGCGAGATTAACGGATAGGCAGAAAATCATTGCCACGGAATTACTCAAAGAAATCCGCAATCGAATTTCATTTTTATCGGGTGTGGGATTGGGATATTTATCGCTTCATTCCCCAGCCAAAACCCTGAGTGGCGGTGAAGCCCAGCGCATTCGTTTGGCCACGCAGATAGGTTCGAAGTTGGTAAATGTTTTATATATCTTAGACGAGCCTTCTATTGGTTTGCATCAACGCGATAATGAGAGGCTGATACAAAGTCTGAAAGATTTGAGAGACATCGGCAATTCCGTTTTGGTGGTAGAGCACGATGAGGACATGATGAAGGCCGCAGATTGGCTGGTGGAAATAGGTCCACTTGCGGGTAAAAAAGGAGGAGAAATTGTAGCATCGGGAACGGTGGAACAATTTTTACAATCGAGTGCGGTTACCGCAAGTTATTTAAATGGTACTGCAAAAATTCCGATTCCTGAAATACGCCGTAAACCCGGAAAAGAATACATTCATGTTTTAGGGTGTAAAGGAAACAACCTTAAAGGAACCGATTTACATGTACCCCTCGGCGTTTTTGTATGTGTAACCGGCGTTTCGGGAAGTGGAAAATCTACCTTAATAAACGAAACCCTCTACCCTCTTGCCAAACACAAAATTTATGGGTCGCACCACCGACCCTTATCGTACGATAAAGTTTCGGGTTTGGAATTGATCGATAAAGTTATTCGCATCGATCAGAGTCCGATTGGACGCACTCCACGAAGCAATCCGGCCACCTATGTAGGGGTATTTCAAGAAATAAGGAATCTCTTTACCCAATTGGCCGAAAGTAAAATTCGCGGTTACAAGCCGGGGAGATTTTCGTTCAATGTAAAAGGAGGTCGTTGTGAAGGGTGTAAAGGCGGCGGCAGAAAAGTTATTGAAATGAATTTCTTGCCCAATGTAGAAGTACCCTGCGATGTTTGTCAAGGCAAACGATACAACCGCGAAACTCTAGAAGTTCGTTACAGAGGCAAGAGCATTTACGATGTTTTGGAAATGCCGGTAAGCCAGGCGGTCGAATTCTTCGAGAATGTACCGCTGATTTATCGCAAAATCAAAACCATGCAAGATGTGGGCTTGGGTTATATCACACTCGGACAAAGTAGCACCACCCTGTCGGGCGGTGAAGCACAGCGCGTGAAGCTCTCAACCGAGTTGAGCAAGCGCGACACCGGGAAAACCCTTTTCATCTTAGACGAACCCACCACGGGTTTGCATTTCGACGATATCAACCAACTTCTAGCTGTACTCCAGACTTTAGTAGATAAAGGCAATACCGTTTTAGTCATTGAACACAATTTAGATGTAATAAGAACGGCTGATTGGCTTATTGATGTAGGCCCTGAAGGCGGAGCTGCCGGAGGCGAAATAATCGTTGAAGGTCCACCAGAAGTGGTAAAAAAGTGCAAAGCCAGTCATACCGGCCGATTTATTTAATCGGGGGAAGCCCATTCAAGCCTCCCCCATTTATGATTACGATTTTTTCTTTGGGGGCGTAGGCACCACAATAGAGGGCATTGACTTCTTCGGTAGTCTTATGGTATTGGGAATGGTTGGAGAAGACTGGCGCGGGGTAACAGGTGCGGGCAACGGAGTTGAATCCATCGGCTTTACCTCCATATCGATCTTTTTATTGGGAACGGGTTGCGTTCTGGGAGTGGTTTTGGTTTCACAGGGACATGGAGGACAAGGTTTATTTTCTTGTATTTCTTCCATAACCATAGTGGTATCGTAATACGATTCTTTTACGAGTTCTTTTCGACGTTGGTTGGTACTTAGATCGAAAAGGATTCCGATTTTCCACATTCCTGTTTGATAATTCACCTGTTGTTGGTTGGCTTTCATTTCAACACCGTTGAATTGGGTATTGTTCACATCGGCAAGTTCTATTTGGGATCCCATCTTCCATTCATGCGCCAATACCAGACTTGCCCAATTACTCATGCGCAATCTAACCCCTACTTCAGGAGCCCAATAAAACGCCGCATTGGTGGTTATATTCTCTTGTTTATGACTTTCATATTCGGTCATCATCATATAGGTTTCGGTAACCTGATCGGTAGACAATAAGCTTACGCCCCCTTGAAAACCGATAAAAGGATGTATTTTGCCCCATGCCCATTCGTAACGCGCCATGGTATACAAGCTGAAATTCGCTGTTTCTAGTCGGGTATGCGCACTGTCTTGATTAACAGTATTAATGACCACCCGTTCTTTTCTTGATTTATGAAATTGATTTACATTGAAACCAAATCCCCAATTGAGACTTCCCATACTCGGAGATTTTTCTTTCCATCTTTGTATGGCTTTGGGCATTACCAATCCATACATATTAAACCCACTGGAACCACTGATATAGTTTTCGGAACTGTCCCAGCTTAATTGATCACGATTAGTAAAGGCTTCATTGGTATAATCGAGTCCTAATCCAAATCCACTGATATAATTTCTTGGTGTAGAAATGTAATTATACTTAGCGGGATGATAAGTGATTTTTTGTACTTGTCGATGCGTGCTTTTTGTAATGACACTGTCGTTTGTTTGAGCAAATATTGAATTTCCTATATATAATAAGGAAGAAACCAGAACAATGTTACTAATCTTCATAAAGGTATAGACACCAAATTTAAGGCTTCCCCCCAAATAATCATTAAAATAGTTGGTTTAATATTTTCTATTTTTGCAGCACATTTATAATCTCATGTCTTCAATCCACGCAATTAGTCCCATCGACGGTCGTTACCATAAAGCCACCCAAAGTTTACAGTCCTATTTTTCAGAAGCTGGTCTGATCCGTTACCGCTTAAAAGTAGAAATTGCCTATTTACAGGCGCTATCCGAATTAGACATTTTGGGTTCGGATAAAGTAAAATTAGCAGAAGCCGGTGTTCGACTTTCGCAATGGCTCGAAACCATAAGTGATTCTGATTTAGAGCGGGTAAAAGAGATTGAGAAAGTTACCAATCACGATGTAAAGGCTATAGAATATATCATTAAAGAACGATTGGATGAGTGGAATCTATCGGAGGTTAAGGAGTGGGTGCATTTCGGACTTACGAGCCAAGACATCAATAATACGGCCATTCCTATGAGCATGAAGGATGCAAACATAGACGTTATGTATCCGCTATTGGAGTCTGTCATTCAAAAAATGACCGAGCAAGCCAGCGCATGGATGGACCAACCGATGTTAGCCCGCACGCATGGACAGGCTGCCTCTCCTACCCGATTGGGAAAAGAATGGGCGGTGTTTATAGCCAGAATACGAGGTCAATTTGAAGCCTTAAAACGAATTCCCCATAAAGCAAAATTTGGCGGTGCCACCGGTAACTTCAATGCCCATCATGTGGCGTTTCCGGAGGTAGATTGGATTGGGTTTGGACAAGATTTCGTTTCTAAATATTTGGGAGTAGAACGTAATTTATGGACGACACAGATAGAATCATACGATGCTATGGCAGCCCATTTTGACGCTTGGAAACGCATTTGTACGATATTAATCGATTTTTCTCGAGATGTTTGGGCTTATGTTTCTATGGATTATTTCAAGCAAGAGATCAAAAAAGGAGAAGTAGGTTCGAGCGCCATGCCCCATAAAGTAAATCCGATTGACTTTGAAAATGCAGAAGGTAATTTAGGTATGGCCATTGCCCTTTTGGAGCATTTGTCGCATAAACTTCCGATAAGCCGATTACAAAGAGATTTAACCGATAGTACGGTTTTGCGGAATGTAGGCGTTCCGATGGGACATATTTTAATTGCATTATCGAGTTTGAATCGCGGATTGGGCAAATTGATTTTGAATGCCGATAAAATCAATGCCGATTTAGAACAAAACTGGGCGGTGGTAGCCGAGGCCATTCAAACGATTTTACGCAGAGAAAAATACCCCGATCCTTACGAAACACTAAAGGAATTAACACGAAAAAACACCCAAATAACGAAAGAGTCTATTCACGAGTTCATCGAAACTTTACATGTTAACGACACCATCAAAACCGAACTCAAAGGCATTACCCCGCATAATTACACGGGCGTTATCCCTAACTAAACGTAAATCGTTTAAAAATGCGGTTAAAATTTTGGGGATTTTCGCCGCTGTTTTACTTATTATTGGATTCAGTATTCGGCAAAGTTTGTTGAATGCCGGATTTAAAAAAGCACAAGATAAACTTGCTGCCAAAGGCTTACTATTAAAAGCGAAAAATCTTGATTTCAACGGACTCGCGTCTATTGAAATGCTCGGGTTTGAGATATCCACTCCACAGCAATTCAAAATTATAGAATGCGACTCTTTGAATGTGGAAATAAGTCCTTTATCGGGCATTTTGGGCATGGGATGGATAGACGAAGTAAGTATTGCAACCTTGAATTTGCAATGGAAAGATTCCTTACAGCTTGAAAGCAATACGAACTCTAGTAAAACAAACGTAGAAACAGAAAAATCTACGTCATCCCCCTTAAAATTAATCAAAGATTTATTACGGCAATTACCCTCAAGATTGGCGGTAAACAAAATGGCGTTTAGATATTGGAAAGGGCCCAATGTGCAATTATTCCAAGCCGAACAGATTAATTGGGAACGGGAGTTTTTGAACGCTACCATTGCCATAAATCAAAACAAGGAACAACAGCTGTTTACCCTTAAGGGGCAATTAGACCGCCGCACATTAGAAGGAAATTTAGCTTTAGAAGGAATTGACAGGAAAATGGTGGTTTTAGAAGCTTTAGGGGGACAATTTGGGTTTTCGAAAATGGATTTTTCTATTGACGAAGTGAACACAACGGCTTCAGGGATTCACTTAAAATCTTCTTGTAACATTGTCCGTGCTTATGCCAATCACCGCAGAATTTCAGATACCTCCGTATATATCGACGCCCTTATGGGATCTCCCGAATTGTATTTTGAAAATGGAAACATTCGTTTTGATAGCAGCAGTATTTGGAGAATAAATACATTTGAATTTCAAGCCGGAGCGCAATATCCATTTAGAGATACCTTGGGTGAATATTGGGCTTTTTTGAAGTTTGATAAAACCGCCGGCACCCACCTTTTCCCTTCCTTGCCTGCTGGTTTGTTTCGTTATACTGCGGGCACAGAAATAAAGGGAAGTTTTGAACATCGTTTTTATGTGTGGTATACCCCAAGAGATCTATCGAAAACGATTTTGGAAGCGGATGTAGATTACAGTAAGGATTTTAAAGTGATTCAATGGGGGAAGGCAAATCCCATGAAAATAAACGGCTCTTTTCACCATGATTATTTTGATGGCGACCGTTGGGAGGCTGGTTTTGAGGTAGGTCCGAATAATCCATTTTATACTCCTTTTAATCAGATTTCACCCAATCTAGTGGAGAGTACTTTGAGATCGGAAGATCCGA
The DNA here is from genome assembly GCA_965659745.1 of Bacteroidia bacterium. Classification (GTDB taxonomy): domain Bacteria; phylum Bacteroidota; class Bacteroidia; order NS11-12g; family UBA955; genus VMCP01. Next base: position 14,883 of record CBFHXF010000007.1, on the reverse strand, counting down.
GCTTTTACGGTCATAACGGCTTTTACTTAGAAGCATTTAGAGAAGCATTAATTGCGAATCTTAGAGAAAAGCGTTTTGCTCGAGGCGGAAGTACCATTTCTATGCAATTGATTAAAAATGTGTATATGCGACAGCACAAAACGCTTGCGAGGAAATTGGAAGAAATCATGCTGGTATGGCTCATTGAGAAAGAACGAGCGGTGAGTAAACAACGAATGTTGGAAGTATATTTCAATATCATCGAATGGGGACCTGGAATATTTGGAGTAGGTTCGGCTTCTCAGTTTTATTTTGGGAAACACCCTTCACAGCTCAATATGGGAGAAAGCTGCTACTTAAGTAGTTTGATTCCGGCACCAAGTAAAGCCCGATGGAGCGTTGATTCTACCGGCAGCGTTAATCCGAGATGGTCGCGCTATTATAAATTGAAAAATCGAATCATCCGATTGGATAGTACGCGCTTTAACGACGAAGATTTTGCGATTAAAATTCGGGGGTTTAATAATCCCTAGTGAAGGCATTATTTCCATACACTGCCCAAACAAACCAAGACAAAACGTCATAAATCTCGTTGATTCTAAGGCACAAAGTGACAAAATGACACCTTTGTGGTGTGATTTTCCCTAAATAAAATCAAAAGACCTAATTGGAATGTTATTTGAAGGTTAAAAGTCATGAATCCACAACAATTTACAATCAAAGCGCAGGAGAGTATCAACCATGCTCAAAACATGGTGATGTCGAAAGGACAACAAAGCATTGAAGTACCACATTTGTTGTTGTCGATATTGTCTCAAGATGCAGAAGTCATAAAATACATCGCCGGTAAAATCGGTGCCAATATTTCCCATTTACAGCAAATACTCGAAAAGCAAGTAGATCAGTATCCGAAGGTACAAGGCGGACAGGTTTATGCCTCACAAGAACTGAGTCAGTTATTTGTTAATGCCCAAAAAGCGATGCAAGAAATGGGCGATGAGTTTATCACCAATGAACATTTAATTATTGGGATTTTAGACTCCAAAAGCACCGCGGCGGGGATCCTCAAAGATTCCGGTTTTAAGCGCACGGAAGTAATCAAAGCCATTAAGGAATTGCGCGGGGATAATAAAGTAGACAGTCAAACCGCCGAAGTCCAATTCAATGCACTCAAGAAATTTGCCTTGAATTTGAATCAAATGGCGCGCGAAGGAAAGTTAGATCCTGTGATTGGAAGAGACGATGAAATTCGACGCGTTCTCCAGATATTAAGTCGCCGTACCAAAAACAATCCCGTTCTTATTGGAGAACCTGGAGTGGGTAAAACGGCGATCGCCGAGGGTTTGGCGCACCGGATTATCCGCGGCGATGTGCCCGAAAATTTAAAGTCAAAAACCATCTATAGTTTAGACATGGGTTCTTTAATTGCAGGAGCCAAATACAAGGGGGAATTCGAAGAACGCCTGAAATCGGTCGTGAAGGAAGTAACCCAATCTAATGGTGAGGTTGTTTTATTTATTGATGAAATACATACATTGGTGGGTGCTGGCAAGGGCGAAGGAGCCATGGATGCGGCCAATATCTTAAAACCGGCACTGGCACGAGGCGAATTGCGCGCGATTGGTGCCACTACGCTTGCCGAATACCAGAAATACATTGAAACCGATAAAGCCTTGGAGCGTCGTTTCCAAAAAGTTTTGGTAGAAGAACCCGATACACAGGAGGCCATCTCGATTTTAAGAGGATTGAAAGAGCGCTATGAAGTGCATCATAAAGTACGTATCAAAGACGAAGCTATTATATCGGCCGTTGAGATGAGTCAGCGTTACATAAACGATCGATTTTTGCCTGATAAAGCCATTGACTTACTAGATGAGGCCGCGAGTAAATTAAGATTAGAGATGGACAGTGTTCCTGAGGAACTCGATGAAATGAATCGCCGTATCATGCAATTAGAAATTGAACGGGAAGCCATAAAACGCGAAAACGACACATCCAAGCTCAACAAACTTAATGAAGAAATTGCTGAATTAACCGAAACCCGAGGGGTTTTGAATGCCCAATGGCAAAATGAAAAGGGTATTTTGCAACAAATCCAACAGAAAAAAGCCAATATAGAAAATCTCAAAATCGAGGCGGATCAAGCAGAACGGGAAGGCAATTACGGTCGAGTAGCTGAAATTAGATACGGTTTGATTAAAAACAATGAGGAAGATTTATATGCTTTGAGTTTAAAATTAGGAGAAAGCAAGCAAGGCAAATCATTGGTTAAACAAGAGGTAGATGCGGAAGATATTGCAGAAGTTATTAGCCGGTGGACAGGAATTCCTTTGAGAAAAATGTTGCAAAGTGAACGTGAGAAATTGCTTTTATTGGAATCTGAGTTACACAAGCGCGTGGTAGGACAAGAAGAGGCAATTGAAGCATTAGCGAATGCCATTCGCAGGAGCCGTGCCGGACTTCAAGATCCCAAGAAACCAATCGGTTCCTTTATTTTCTTAGGTACCACGGGGGTTGGAAAAACAGAATTGGCAAAAGCATTGGCCGATTATTTATTCAATACCGATCAAGCCATGGTGCGTATTGACATGTCGGAATACCAAGAAAAACATACGGTAAGTCGACTTGTGGGAGCGCCTCCAGGTTATGTTGGTTATGATGAAGGGGGACAATTAACGGAAGCCATACGCAGAAGACCGTACAGTGTGGTGTTATTAGATGAGATAGAAAAAGCCCATCCCGATGTGTTTAATATATTACTACAGGTTTTAGATGACGGTCGCTTAACCGATAACAAGGGTCGCACCGCCAATTTTAGGAATACCATTATTATCATGACGTCGAATATTGGGGCTGATATCATAAGAGAGTCTTATGAGTCGCTCACTGTTGACAATAGCGAAGCCGTGCATGCACGCACTAAAATTAAAGTTTTTGAACTTTTAAAACGTTCTATAAGACCAGAATTTTTGAATCGTATTGACGAAACAGTAATGTTTGAACCTCTTAATAGAGAACATACCACTGCGATTGCTCGCATTCAGTTTGAAATTCTGAAACAGAGAATTAAAGGCCAAGGTTACGATTTAGATATAACAGAAGCAGCTTTAGACTGGATAGCACAGCTGGGATATGATCCCCAATTTGGAGCCAGGCCGTTAAAGCGTGTTATTCAGAAGCGTATTATGGATGAATTGAGCAAGCAAATTTTAGGAGGTACCATAAAGGAAGGCCTTGTACGCATAGGTCTGAATGAGGGAGAATTAACTTTTGAGTCGGTTTTAGAAAGCAACGACCACCCAATAGGTTAAGGCTGCTACAATAGCGGAAATGGGGATGGTAACTATCCATGCAAACAATAAGGAACGGGTTACCCCCCATCTTACGGCACTTAATCTCTTTGTAGCACCTACACCAATGATAGATCCTGTTATGGTGTGTGTGGTGCTGACAGGGATTCCCATTTGAGCCGTAAGAAATAAGGTTATAGCTCCTGCTGTTTCCGCTCCTACTCCTTCTAAGGGAGTTACTTTCGTAATTTTGGTTCCCATGGTCTTCACAATTTTCCAACCACCACTGAGCGTACCTAAAGCAATAGCGGTATAACAAGCCAAAGGAACCCAGTTGGGAATTTCTTTAAAGTCTATAATATTTCCATTCGCAATAAGAGCGGCACCAATAATTCCCATTACTTTTTGAGCATCACTACCGCCATGACCTAAACTAAATGCTGCAGACGATAAAAGTTGTAGTTTCTTAAACATCTGATTCATTTTGGCGGCGGTGGGCTTTCTGTAAACCTCAACGTATAGATATACGAGTCCGAAAATGGCGAAGAAAATCATCATCATGTACGTTAACTGTCGGTTATCTGCTTTATCTAAATCTTTAGACAGCGATTTACGAACATCTACATGATATTCAGAGATGAACTTTGCTTTTTGGGCCTCTCCCAGTTGGATAATTCCCGATATTTTTTGAGCGGTTTCTTCGGGTCCTAATTTTTCATATTGCTCAAATATGGGTATACAAGAAGCTATTTTTGACTCTACCAAAGCCAATTTGGGTTGGTCTTTCGCGTTAAAAAAAGCGTCTTTCTTTACGGCTTCATACTTCAGGAATTTCTCAACAATTTCGCGTTGTTTATTGATCAATACATCATTGAGATTAACGCTTTTTAGAATGTTGTCAACTACCACATCTTGTCCCTTGCTCTTATACTCACCCAAAAAAGGCAAAGACTCATCAAAGTGGGATTTGGCCAATTCGTAATTCGCTTGTATTTGTGGATCTTGTGGATTCTTGAGGGCTTGTTTTTGATATTTTTCTACGCGGTAAAATTTAGATAGATTTTGCTCTAATTTCACATCCATAAAATAATCAAATATCAAAAAGGTCATTCCCGATGCCAAAATCATTATGGCAAAACGTCCCCATAGGTTGCGCTTAATGGTTACTAAAGTTATAAAAGCCGAAATTAGCATTCCCATTATGGGCGCCAAAAAGATAAAGTACACGGTTTTCATGATTTTATCTGAGGCTACAATATCGCTCAAAGGCATGAATCCTTTTACCGTAAACGCATGCGCCACAGCAGCACCAGCGAATCCACCAATTAATGTATGCGAAGAAGAAGAGGGAATACCATACCACCAAGTAAGTAAGTTCCAAAAAATCGCCGCAATAATCCCGGCTAAAATCACTTCCAAAGTAATATAGGTATCTACCACCGTTTTGGAAATGGTATTGGCCACAGCATGGTCTTTGAACAAAAAGAAGGCGCCGAAATTAAACATGGCAGCCCATAAAACGGCCTGAATGGGAGTTAATACTTTCGTAGAAACAATAGTGGCAATGGCGTTGGCCGCGTCATGAAAACCATTGATATAGTCAAAAATCAGAGCCAGAACAATAATGGCAACAACCAAAGTCATGACTTATGCGTATTTAACGATGATGGTTTCAATTACGTTCGCCACATCCTCAAATTTATCGGTGGCAATTTCCATAACGGTATAAACCTCACGACGTCGGATGAGGTTTTTAAAATCATCTTCGGTATCAAAAAGGTGCTTAATATTTTTATCAAACACGTGATCTGCGTGATTTTCGAGGCTGTTGATCTTTACGATCGACTCCATAATTTTTTCTGGACGTTTCAGTTCTCTCAATTGCATGATTACCCTGCTCACCTCTTGAGCCCCTTCGCAAATAAGTTCTGCTAGGCTTTGAATGGGTTCATCATTGGGATCTACTCCATGAAATTGCATCTTCTTACAAGATGCAAATATGTAATCTGCCACATCGTCGGTTGCGGTTGCTAAATAATGTATGTCTTCGCGATCAAAGGGTGTTATAAAATTCTTACCTAGTTCTTGAAAAATTTGATGCGTTACTTCATCATTTTGATGCTCCAAATTTTCGAGTTTTTGAAAAATCAAAAAACGCGTTTCGGGATTGGTTTCGTAAACAAAAGATTTAAACTCCTTTCCCATTTGGGAAATGTTAGAGGCTGCTTGTTCGAAAAGATTATAAAAAATCTTATCCTTAGGAAGAAAAATGCTGAGTAAATTATTTAGAGCCATACTGGTAATCTTACCACGAATTTATGGGTAATCAGCAGTATACTTACTAAGTCATGCAATTGTTAACACATAATTAATACTTGCGTATTATTCCCAGGGGAATCTGTAATCCCAAAGTTGATAAACCCTAATATTGCCCCTACTTTGCAGATTCAGAACCACTACATCGCTTAAGGTTGCCTTCATCAGGCATTTTGCTTTTAAGTTATAATCGAACTCTTGTTCCGAATTCAACCCTACATTCAGAATTTGGGTACTCGAATATTTATCTTGTTCTTTGGTTTTCAAGTATCGTATGGCCTCATCCATTAATTGCTGTTTTACAGGACCATCGGCTCTATTCTGTGCTTTGAAACGCAACGAGTTAGCCGCACCCTCAATCCTATTGATGGTAAGATTCCCTAAAACCTGAAGTTTTTTACCTGAAAAGGGTGATTTTAGTCCCTTTACGCGCAAATACTGAAGATTTAAATCTACGGTATCGCCATAAATATCAAATAGGTAGTGAAGGTCTTCCATTACCAAAAGTCGGATTACCGCCTCCTTGTTCAAGAGTTCTTTTTGTTCTCTAAAATAAGCGGGCGTAATTAAATCGGCTTGTGCTTGCTTCGACAATGAGGATACGAAATAGTCTCTAAATTGTTTCCAATTTACCAATTCTTTTATTTTCCCATCGGGTGCCAATTTTATTTCTAGGGGAATTTTTTCTACATCGTTGGCTTTTGCAAACGCCATACTTCCTTCGTCGTCGGCGTGATACGTACCCATATATATGGACGAATCTTCAGCAGAACGTTTAAAAATCATGAAAGCGGTATCGAGTTTTACATCGAGAAGAAATCCATTTTCATTGGCAATATATTCTTGCACCACCCTACGGAACATAAAGGATTTGTAATTGGGCAGGTTTGAGGCTATGTATTCCAACTCGGGCACATGTCCTAATTCGGAGGTATCCGCATTTTGGGTACCGGTAATATTGATTTGCGCCTTTATCGTGGAAGTGGTAAAAAGTAGTCCTATTAAAAAAGGGGTAGCAAATTTATAAATGGGAGCAAAAGGTGATATTTTCATGTGTTATAGTGCAGACGTAGTAAACGATCAAATAGTTGGTTCGAAAATAATCAAGTTCCGTTTAACTAAAAAAGGCCATCGATAAACGACGGCCTTTTCAGATGTGCAGGGGATGATTATCCTTGCATCACAATATCAAGAACGGCTTTAAATCCTTGGGGATCGTTCATTGCCAATTCGGCTAATGTTTTACGGTCCATTTCCAAAGAGGAGTTACCCAATTTACCCATAAATTGAGAGTAACTCACACCGTGTTCGCGGCAGGCTGCATTAATACGCATGATCCACAAAGAGCGGAATTCGCGTTTTTTGGTTCTACGGTCGCGGTAGGCATAGGTTAAACCTTTCTCTACGGCATTTTTGGCAACCGTCCATACGTTTTTACGTCTTCCGAAGTAACCTTTGGCTAACTTCAGGGTTTTTTTCCTTCTAGCTTTACTAGCTACGTGGTTTACTGATCTTGGCATAGTATTTAGTTTTTTGGCTTGAGCGGCACAAGGCACTTGTTAGCTCCGGCCATGATTTTTATTATTTACCGATACGGAGCATAAATTTTACGTTGCTCATATCTCTTTCATGCACCATTGCAGGTTTTGCAAGCGCTTTTTTACGTTTGGTTGCCTTTTTGGTCAAGATATGGTTCAAAAAAGCTTTACGGCGTTTTACTTTTCCAGTGCCCGTTACCTTGAAACGTTTCTTTGCGCTGGAATTGGTCTTCATTTTTGGCATAGTGGTATACGTTAAATATTATTTTTTTGCATTCTTGGGTGCGAGAATAATCACAACTTTTTTGCCCTCTCGCTTCGGCTCCATTTCGAGTTTGGCATGGCCATCATCGATTAATTTATTCGCGAAATTCATTAAAAGATCGATACCTCTTTCAATAAACACGATAGTTCTACCTCTAAAGAAAACAAAAGCCCTTACTTTATTTCCCTCTTCAAGGAAGGCAATGGCGTGTTTCATCTTGAAATTAACATCGTGCTCATCGGTATTCGGACCGAAACGAATTTCTTTAATTTCTTGCTTTACAGCGTTTGCTTTGATTTCCTTTTGCTTCTTCTTTTGTTCGTAAAGGAACTTTTTGTAATCGGTTACTTTACAAACAGGAGGTTCTGCATTGGGACTGATTTCCACTAGATCTAAGCCCAATTCGTAGGCCATTTCTATGGCCTTCTCAGTGGGGTAGATACCCATTTCAATGTTGTCACCAACCAAACGTACTTCTTTCGCAACGATACGTTCGTTGATTTTGTGGGGATCTTCCCTACGGCGGCTTTTACCTTTATAAACTGGCTTCATCAATTATTCTATCAGCAAACTGCTGTAATTCCATTAATCCTAAATCAGTTCCACCGTGCATTCTTACAGAAACCGATCGAACCTCTGCTTCCTTCTCCCCTACTATTAACATATACGGGGTCTTAGATACTTCGGCGTCACGGATTTTCTTTCCGGCTTTCTCTGATCTGTGATCAATAGAGGCGCGAATATCGTGCTTTTTCAGGAATTTAACAACTTCATCTCCATATGCGGCGTATTTATCTGAAATTGGAAGCACAATAACTTGTTTAGGCGCTAACCAAACCGGCAATCGTCCGGCATAATGTTCCAATAAAAATCCGATAAATCGCTCGTGCGTACTTAAAGGGGCCCTGTGAATGATAATCGGACGTTCCTTCTCGTTCTTTTCATTAATAAAATACAAATCAAAGCGATCTGCCTGCGCAAAATCCACTTGATTGGTAGCCAAGGTAAACTCTCTACCTATGGCACTGTACACTTGGATATCAATTTTAGGACCGTAAAAAGCGGCTTCGTCTTCTACTTCCACATAATTCACACCCATTTTGTCGAGTACCTTCCTTACCATCGCCTCGGTTTTGATCCAAAGCTCGGGCATGTCGATATACTTCTCGCCTAAACGAGCAGGATCGTGCTTAGAGAATCGCATTACATATTTTTCGATGCCGAATTTCTCAAAATGCTTCAAATACAAAGCATTCACATTTTGGAATTCTTCTTCAAATTGGGCTTCGGTACAATAAATGTGCGCATCGTTCATTTGAAGACTTCTCACGCGCATCAAACCGAATAGTTCACCACTTTGTTCATAACGGTAGCAGGTTCCGTATTCGGCAAGGCGGATCGGTAAATCGCGATAGGACTTAGGAGTAGCGGCAAAAATTTTATGATGGTGAGGGCAGTTCATTGCCTTTAGATAGTAATTAACTCCATCGATTTCCATCGGAGGATACATACTATCCTTATAATAAGGTAAGTGACCGCTCTTCAAATACATGCTTTCACGAGCAATATGCGGAGATTTCACGCGGTCATACCCGGCTTCTCTCTCTACTTTTTTGGCGTAAGATTCTAAGGCTTCGATCATGGCCCCACCATTGGGCAACCATAAAGGCAATCCAGGACCTACATCATCGTCAAACGTATAAATTTCTAATTCTTTTCCAAGCTTACGGTGATCGCGTTTTTTTGCCTCTTCCAGCATTTCCAAATGGGCGTCTAATTCTGACTTTTTGGGAAATGTAATGGCATAAATACGGGTCAATTGTTTGTTCTTTTCATCCCCACGCCAGTAAGCTCCAGCGGTTGACAATACTTTAATCGATTTGATATGTCCGGTATGCGGAATATGAGGACCCCGACATAAATCGGTAAAATTTCCTTGTTGGTAAAAGGTAATACTGCCGTCTTCTAAATCTTTAAGCAGGTCTAGTTTATAAGGATCGCCTTTTTCTTCGAAATAGGCCACGGCTTCGGCTTTACCAACTTCTTTACGAACGAACGCAGAATTGGTTTTAGCCAACTCGCGCATCTTGGATTCTACTTTTTCAAAATCGGCATCTGTAAATTTGTAATCACCGAAATCTACATCGTAATAAAATCCGTATTGAATTGGGGGACCTATTCCTAATTTAACACCTGGAAAAAGTGCTTCCAATGCTTCGGCTAATAAATGCGCCGAGCTGTGCCAATAGGTTTGCTTTCCGTCTGTGTCGTTCCATGTAAGCAAAGCCAAATTTGAATCTTTGGTGAAAGGCGTTGCGGCATCTACTACTTTATCGTCAATTTTGGCGGCCAGTACGTTACGCGCAAGTCCTTCGCTAATCGAAAGGGCCACATCCATGGGAGTACTTCCAATTGGATACTCGCGCTGTGCGCCATCGGGAAGGGTTATAATTACGGAATTCATTAAAAATGCAAAGTTCGTGAAATAAGTCAATTTAAACAATGTGAAAAATACAAACTCCGTAGATTATATTTGTGAAAATAGCTATGAAAAAACAAGGCCTATCCATTTTGCCCATTTTCCTGTTGATTTTGGGCTTCATTGCAATGCCCCAGATCTATGCACAAGAAGCCTCATCTTCTTCAAAAGATACCGTCAATTACTATCGCATCAAAACCCAAAATGGTACCGTAGAAGGCCGTATTGTTTTTGAGGATGCACGTGAACTGCAGGTGGTAAAAAGCGACGGTACGCGGGTATTCATTCCCACCTATGCCGTGCAAATGAGAACCATGGTACGCAATCCAAAAGCATTAGGTCCGATTGTACATCCCACCCGGTATTTGTATGCGCCCTCTGCGATTCCATTAAAACAGGGAGAAGGGTATTTGAATATGATTTATTTCTTATTGGTTCAGGCCCAATATGGCATTACCGATAATATTAGTATCGGAATGACCACCACCCCAATCCTCATGCCCACATTTGTAAATCTGAAAGTGGGTACCAAAATTGGGGAAAACCTGTATGCGAGTTTTGGAGGACAATTGGGTAAATTATTTTACGGCGACGAAGAATCGCTCGGACTTTTATTCGCTAATATTACCTATGGCGATAAAGAGGCTAATATTACCCTGAATACCGGATATGGATTTTACACAGACTCGAAGGAGCAACTGCCAATTATAGAGGTGAGCGGCTTGTATCAATCTTCCCCCAAGGTGAGTTTGGTTGGTGAACTATGGGTGCTTTTACATCAGAATTCACAACCTACAATTATAGGAGGTCCGGCGCTGCGAATTAATGCCCTAAAAAATGGATTTGTAGATGTAGGGGTCTTATCGGCGGCGTATAGTACCGAAGAAGATAATGGGTATTATGACTATAACAAGCAAGAATGGATTTCAAATGTTGAATACGAGCGCAAAGCCTTTTGGCCCATTCCGTTTGTGAGTTTGGGAATTACCTTTTAATATAATGAGGCGGCAAGCCGAAAGGTATTGCAATGCGCTTCTACAATGGTTTTGATATTCGGAGAATAGCCTCCGCCGAGAGCCACCGTTACCGGTATTTGATGCTGTTTGAGTTGCTTGAATACGAATTCATCTCTCCTTTTACAGTCGTCTAAACTGACTTTCAGTTTTCCCAATTTATCGGTTTCTAATATATCCACCCCCGATAAATAAAAGGCAAAATCTGGTTTTACTTCCTCAATCAATCGGGGAAGGGTATCATACAATATGGATAAATATTCGGGTCCGAGGGTACCGTCTTTCAGGCCTATATCTAAATCTGACAATTCCTTTCGAGCCGGATAGTTCATAGCGCCGTGCATGCTAAAGGTAAACACATGCGAATTGTGTTGCATGAGTTTGGCCGTTCCGTTTCCTTGATGCACATCCAAATCAATGATCAAAATTTTTGTCGCCCCCTTATTCTGTAGCAACCAATTGGCGGCAATGGCCATATCGTTTAGCAAACAAAACCCTTCTCCCCTGTCGGCAAACGCATGATGGGTCCCCCCGGCGACATTCAAAGAAACGCCGCTTTCCAAGGCAAACGTGCAGGCGTCGATCGTACCTTGCGTGATGATTAATTCTCTTTGAATCAATTCAGGAGATTGCGGAAATCCGATGGTTCTCTGCTCTTTATAACTCAATTCTTGATTGATGAGTTTATGATAATATCCTTCATCATGGGTGCGCAGTAGGACCTCTTGGGGACATATTCCAGGAGAAAAAAAATGCGCATGGGTATATGTGCCTTCATACATCAATTGTTCGGGAATTAGCTCGTATTTCTGCATGGGAAATCGGTGATTTTCCGGCAAGGGATGCGCATAAATGGGATCGAAAGCAATCTTAATCATGGAGGAAAATAATTCGTATTTAATGGGTGTAGATATAACTGATATCCGACATTAATGTTTGTCGTTGCGATAATTAAGTTCATAGCCCCTAAGGCGTGTTGAAAAATTCCCCCGAAAAAAATGGTAATTATCGCAAATTGACAGATAATAGGGTTGGGTTCCACTTATGCGTTGTACTTTTACAATTGTATGTCGCGGTCCCAACTTTTATTATCGCTGCGGAGCGAAATTCCTTTAGATACAGCGCGCAGCTCATTAGAAATTGAGCAATTTCAAAACACCTGTTTACGTCCGATTTTAAAATTCCAAAATGATGCTTTGTTGCTATTTTTCAAATTGCAGTTGAGCCCAACGGGCCTTCCTTTATTAAAAAAAGAGCTAGAAGACTTCGTGAAATTGCGACTGCAAAAAGATGCCATTTTACGCAACACGATGATAGGAATGGTATTGGCGCTTATGAGTGTAGACGAGTTAGATTTTTTTATGAGCCACAAAAACGAGCTCTCCAAACGCTTAATCAATATGCTCTTACAGCGACTTACAATTCAATTTATCGCATAAAATCTATTTGAAATCACGCTCCGCTATTGAATTAGTTTAAAATATACCCTTGTTGCAGCGTACCACTACCTTTTACTTGGTAATGTTTAATTTACAACACAATAACATATGTAACAAACTGTACAAAATGGCAGTTGTTTATCTACTTTTTTCTAACATTGACTTCAATGAACATACAATTATTGTGTAAAAGCTCAATTTCATATTATTATTGTCGAACATAAAAAAAAACCAATATGAAAAAATTAGTATTATTCGCAGTAGTAGCTTTCGCAAGCAGCGCTGCATTTTCTCAGATGGCGGTTTCAGGTGGCGATTTCGCCAATCACCCAGAGCGCTATGAAAACAAGCCAGTTACTATTAACCAAGTAACTGTTGGTGGTGCTGAAGAAGGTCATGGCCACGCAGGTCCAGGGCACCATGGTGCTCCAGGAATGGGCGGACATCAAGATCCTTGTACCCCACCAAGAGGTGCACAAGAAATCAAAGTGAACTTTATGCAAAGCCCTGACTTTCAGGGTTGTTTTTATGCGCAAGGACCAATGGCTACACAAATCACGAACAAAACTCGTGGACCACAGCCGGTTGAAATGGTTTTGAGCATCAAAGGAAACCGCAAAATGGGTTACATGATCACTTCTTTTAAAGTGGGTCATTAATTCCTCCTTTAGAATTATGAAAAAGCCATCCAATCGGGTGGCTTTTTTTATTTTCTCGGGGGAAATTTATCTTATGGTCAAGGTTGGAAGGCGTTCCAAACGGGAAGTGCTTTAAACGCAAAGTCAAAACAGGCCTGGTTTTCCCACATAGATCCTTCCTTAGATTCGGGTCCTTCAGAGGCCACCCAAACCCCTTCCCAATAGGCATATCCACTGCCTAAAGGCGAGGGTAAATTTCGAACTCCGGTTACCAAGTCATGCACCTGCTGAAACTGTCCGTGGGTGGTAGCCGCATAATTGGGATGCAAATCGCCCTCCCACCCCATTACGTTATCCGTCCAATCGGCCCAAGAAAAGGTAAAGGGATAGCTATTTTCGGCAATAATGGCTCTTTTATTTGTTTTGAGGGAAACCCGAGTTAAGGTTTGAAACAGACTATCTAAATTGTATCCATGCCACTTGGGATAGTACGAAACGCCGGCAATATCGAAGTCTATTCCGTGTTGTTGGACTTCCGAAAAGAAGTAATCGGCCCGTTTATAATTCGAAATATGCAGCAGTATGGGTGTACGTGGATTTTCTTGTCGCACGGCTTTTGACGCCGTTCGCAGCAACGAATAAAAGGCAGCGGTATCGGAAGAACGCCCCAGCGGCCATAAAAATCCGCCTTCGATTTCATTGCCAATTTGCATGATATCGGGATTGAAGAGGCGCATCATTTGTTGGGTATACGTTTTAAGTTGGGAATTCAGGCTTGCCAAATTGGTTTGGCTCCATTCGGCGGGAATTTCTTGATTTCCAGGATCGGCCCAGGTATTGGAGTAATGCAAATCGATCCAAATATTGAATCCACTTTTCCGAGCCAATTGTACTAATTTCAAGATGGTATCGGCTTGATAATCGGGGTGCGTGCCTACCCAAACGCGAAAGCGGAGGGTATTGATTCCTTGTTGTTTTAAAAAGGGAAATATGCGAACGGCTTTGCCGGATGAATCCTTGAAGATTTCACCGTTCCTCAAAATTTTGGTGAGGCTGCTCACATCCATGGCACAGATGAAGGAGTCTAAAGGAGATTTGTCGGGAGTATTGGCGGTAGGGAATGCAGGTTCGGGTTTACATGCCGAGAGGGATAGCACGAGAAGTGCGGCGGAAATGAAAAAAGATTGGAAGAGTGAATGAGCGAACATGGTTGGAAGTTACGGCTTTTGTGAGGAAAGTGCAAAGCGATTACTCTGTTCATCCACTATAGATTACAAGCAACTTTGCAGTTCACTTCAATAAAAGCAAGAATAGAGGAAGCCTCAATTTTTATTATAATAACCTGGCAAGTAATATCTAGTATATTTCTCTAACAGGACTCTTTTCATTGAACCAATATTCTAACAATTTCTACAACTTATCTAAAATGAACATTTTCAGTAATTTAGTTCCCACACAAGGACTAGAGCTCATCACAAAGTGTTAAAGAACATTGACATCCATAATATATTATTGTTAATATTAGTCTGTAGCAAAAAAGCGGCCCGGTACCACAACCAAAACGTAAAATCAATCCCCACAAAGGGCTTTAATTATGTAACATCCAAACCTCAGATTTATTAGACCAATAAGAACAGAATAAAAACGCAGCAATAAGATAAATGAAAAAGTCTATTTTTGTAGAAGTACTCAAACGAATTAAAAACAATAGTATTACTTAAGAACAGACGCAGTGCAAAAAAATCTAAAATCACTTTTCGTTATTTTGCTAGTCCTAAACATTGCATGTGATAATATAAAGAGCAAAGAAAAAGAATATCACTTTAAAGAACACGATTCAGACGACATTGAAAAATACTATTCAAATCTTGACGGTTACGAAGATGGCACTTATTGTGCTGAAGTCACATATTATAACCCTAATAC
>CBFHXF010000006.1:60125-68351 GCA_965659745.1 Bacteroidia bacterium | reverse complement strand
TAATCTCAAAAACTGTTCATAGTTGTACAATAGTGTTCAATAGTGTTCAAAATGGGAGAAATTACTTCGGCGATTTTCCCCAAACCATTAAATCACCCTCAAAGGTACAAATAAGGTACAAAAATGACTAAAAAATACCCAATACAGATCAAAACACACAAGAATTCAAAATTAGAAAACAATGTATAACAATCAGTTATACTTTGATTTAGTTTGATTTGCTTTGATTTTTTACTTTCCGATACAAAAGCTACTAAAAATCTCCCCTAATACTTCCTCATTATCGATCTCACCCGTAATGTCAGCCAACGCCCGAATACCTGTTCGCAAATGGAAAGACATCAAATCGCCGCTCAAACCCGATTCAATTCCCTCTATTATCATCTGCAACTCCTCAGAACATACCTCCAACGCCGCAGAATGACGTGCATTCGTTACCACTGTAAGTTGACCTAATTGCGCGATATCTTGGCTAAACCGTGCGGCGATTTCCCCCCGAAGCAACGTTACCGAAGCCCGTTCATGAGCACTCAATTCCCATAGTTCCTCCTGTAACACCTCTGCCACAGCAGCTTTATAATTCGCTAAATCTCCATTAAAAATATCCAACTTATTCGCGCAAGTCCAAATGCGCTTGCCACGCTCTTTTAAAACCGATAAATCGGCCTTTAAATCGGCTACCGTGATACCCGATGGATCAAATAAATACAAACTAGCTCCTGCAGATTCGATATGTTTGAACGTACGATTGATACCCTCACGTTCAATAGCGTCTGTGGCCTCTCGTATACCCGCCGTATCGATCAATCGCACAGATACATCACCAATCCGCAGTTTATCTTCTAACGCATCGCGGGTAGTGCCCGCAATCTCACTTACTATGGCCTTATCTTCGTTCAACAAGGCATTAAACAGTGTGCTTTTTCCGGCATTTGGACGACCCGCTAATACTAATGCAAAACCCTGTTTCAAGGCATTTCCCAAAGCAAATGAATCCTTCAACTCATCAACCTGTCGCTTAATCTCTACCACCAATGCCATTAAATCCGACCTAGAGGCAAACTCCACATCCTCCTCGCCAAAATCCAATTCTAACTCAATCAAACTCGTAAAATGCAAAAGTTTACTTCGAAGCAGTTTAATATCATCAGAAAAACCGCCCCTTAATTGATGCAGCGCCTGTTCGTGGGCAAATTTATGTTCCGCCGCAATCAAATCCGCTACCGCTTCCGCTTGGGCCAAATCCATCTTACCATTCAAAAAAGCCCTCCGAGTAAACTCTCCCGGTTCTGCCATTCGTGCCCCTAACTTTAAATAAGCCCGCAACAAACGCTGTGATATATACGCGCTTCCGTGAAGCGAAATTTCAATTACATTTTCACCTGTATAGCTGCGATTGTTCAAAAACAACGATATAACCGCCTCATCAATAAGACCATCTACATCGTATAATTTTCGCAAGGCCAATGTATGCGAAGCCATACTGGATATCGGTTTCTTCATCAACGAATCCGTATATATCAGAGCTTCTGGACCTGAAATACGCACCACTGAAATCGCCCCTACTCCACCACCCGTTGCCAATGCTACAATCGTATCTTCGCTTTGCATCCCACAAAGGTACGCCCTGGAAACAAGCACACAAACCCAAGAATATGGCATCACAGACTCAACCGTCTTATTATTAAACGAATTGGCTTCCGCATTAATGACAAAAGGCCATCCTTAATTCCATCCCTGTTTAAATATTATAGTTGCTCCGCTTTTGCAATTTTCACAAATCCAAATGCACCACACCACCAGATTTTGTAAAATTCGCAAAACAATAATGCACGATTATGTCACTTTAGTCTAAATTTCGGTATTTTTACTCCATGCTAAGTGATATAGAAATTGCACAACAAGCCCAACTTCGACCCATACATCAAGTGGCTGCTGAATTAGGACTAACCGAAGATCATGTAGAACCTTATGGAAAATACAAGGCCAAAATAGATTTCAAGATCGACAAGGAAAAAATCGCAAAAAGCAAACTCATTCTTGTAACCGCCACCACTCCCAATAAAAGCGGATCTGGTAAAACCACCACTTCGGTAGCGCTTACACAAGGATTGCAGAAATTAGGTAAAAAAGCCATCGTTGCCCTTCGCGAACCCTCACTCGGACCTTGTTTCGGGATGAAAGGTGGCGCAGCAGGCGGCGGATACTCGCAGGTGTTACCGATGGAAGATATTAACCTTCATTTTACAGGCGATTTTCACGCCATCACTTCCGCCAACAATACCATCGCCGCATTAGTCGACAACTACCAATACAACCACCGCGGAAAACCCAGTCAATTGCGCGCCGTGCTTTGGCGTCGCGTTTTAGACGTAAACGACCGTTCCTTAAGAAGCATTACCACCGGTTTGGGAGGCGTATCCAATGGAATTCCCCAAGAAACAGGATTCGACATCACCCCAGCCAGTGAAATTATGGCCATTTTATGTCTTTCTAACTCCTTTGAAGACCTTAAAGAGCGCCTTGGCAACATTCTCATAGGTTACACATACGAAGGCGCTGATTTCCGCTTAAAAGATCTTGGAGTAGTAGGTGCCATCGCCATGCTGTTGAAAGATGCCTTTCAACCCAACTTGGTACAAACCCTCGAAGGCGGTCCTGCATTTATTCATGGCGGTCCTTTTGCAAATATCGCCCACGGCTGTAACTCCATAATGGCCACCTACGCCGCCCTACAATTTGGCGATTATGCCGTTACCGAAGCCGGCTTTGGCTCCGATTTAGGCGCCGAAAAATTCTTAAATATTAAATGTCGAGCCGCCGGCATTAAGCCCGCCGCAACCGTATTGGTAACCACTACGCAAAGCCTAAAGCTACACGGATCGGTTCCGGAAACAGAAATAAAACTTCCCAATAAAGATGGACTTCTCAAAGGACTCGAAAACCTCAAACGACATGTCGAAAACCTACAAAAACTCGGACAAACCGTAGTGGTAGGACTCAATCAGTTTCATTTCGATACCGAAGCAGAAATACAACTCGTGGAAGATTATTGCGCCCAGATTGGTGCGGCCTTTGCGCGAAATACAGGTTTCGCCGACGGCGGTGATGGCGCTGTGGAACTCGCAAAGAAGGTAATCGAAATAGTTGAAAGCAATCCTTCTGGGGAAATCCAACACACCTATAACCTTACTGATAGCGTTGAGCAAAAACTCAATAGTATCATCCAAAGAGTATACGGTGGTAACCGTGTTATCTTAGGAGATAATGCTAAAAAATCGTTGAAGCAAATCGAAAAACTAGGCGCCAATGAATGGCCAGTATGCGTGGCAAAAACACAGTTCTCATTTACCGATAATGCGTCAAAAGTAGGCGTTGAATCTGGCTTCGACATTCATATAGACCAACTTATTATCAATGCCGGAGCCCAATTTATTGTGGCTGTTGCCGGCTCTATCATGCGCATGCCCGGATTGCCAAAAGAACCTGCTGCGATGGGCATGGATATAATCGATGGCAAAATTATCGGCTTGTCGTAAATTCAAACAAGCTTAATAAAGAAACCCGCAACCTTACGTTGCGGGTTTTTTATTCCCTTAATGTTAACTTAAATTAATATGGAAAATACAACTTAAGGTCTGCATACTTAATACAAATAATGTGTGGGTACATCCCAAACAAAAGAGGCCGATTCTTCCGAATCGGCCTCTTTTGCTTAAAAATATTAAGCTTTAGTTAGGTCGGATTAAGTTAACCGTACCGTTCACTTTATTGATCTTTTCTTTTCCTTTGAAACGGTATTGCATTTGATAGAAATACGTTCCTGAAGGAGCATCTGGACCATCGTTATTGATTTTTCCGTTCCAGCTTACTTTCGGATCTTCAGAGAAGAATACGCGCTCGCCCCAACGGTTGAAGATGCGAATTTCATATACATCTTGACCTTGAAGTGGCACTCTGAATTCGTCGTTGAATCCGTCACCAGTTGGGGTAAATACGTTGGCTAAGTTAATGAACAAATCGATGTTCACGGGCTTACACAAGGTATCGGAACAACCTGTTGCGTTTTTCGCAATCAAACATACCCAATAGCGACCGCTACTGTCGTATGACCACTGTACCTTTTGATCAGTCGAATTACTATTCTGTTTGAACTCGCGAGGTAATTCGGATTGTAAGTCCATATCACCATCAAAGTGTACAAATCCCCAACGCCATTCGGTTCCATTGATATCGGTACGTGTGAACGTATAATCGGGCTTGTTGGTACTGTCAATATCAAAATTAGCAATTACCGAATCAACCGTGAAGGTCAAAGGTTCCATTAATGTAGGACACCAAGGACGTGGATGGTTTTGATCATAATCGGCATAATGTGTTACACGATACACTCCTGGATCTGCAAATACCCTTGCATAACGCTTACTACCTGTAGTTACAGTATCGGTAACCCAATCACCTGCGGCAGAGCTGTAATGTTCGAATTTCCACTTATAGGATTTCAAAATCGTATCAGAATTATCTACAAACACGTTACTATCGCCCGGACATATAGACAATTTCTCTATGAATCCTCTCACAGAATCGCGTGGCAATACAGTGATGATAAATTTCTCTTGCTTGGAAAGGGTATCAGGGAATACTGCAGGACAGAACTTACGGATATTCGGAGGCACGATCAAACTGTCGAACTGCTCCAAATATACCTCGTAACGACCGGCAACATTGTATTGGTGGGTAACAAAAGTATCTGAAGCGTTTCTTATTGCTCCATCACCGAAGAACCACGTCCAATCGGATTGAATTCCCGCACTGTCAGTGGTATTCTTGAATTTAATACTATCACCTACACAAATAGTAACCTCGCGACCGGCTTTGTCTGCAAACTCAAATGCAGGACGTGGACCCGGTATTTTCACCCAGCGTTCAAAAGTGTCACCACAACCCTGATCGGTGTTCAAGCTGTAACGGATTTTAAACCATCCATTGCGGGTGTATTTATGAGCGATACGTGGAGGTAACCCTTGTTCTGTATTTTTTGCTCTCTCGAAATAGTTATCCGAACCATCACCCCAGTCTATGAACCACTTGTTTACGAAATCGCACACCATAGGTGTAGGGCCGTAACAATTTTTCATAGCCCAGTTACAAGGATCATGCAGTTCAGAACTATCGAAGAATTCGATAATAGAATTACAACTTGGTACTTCAAGTCCTAAGTTAAATGCCACATCCAAACGAGAAATATAAACACGTTTTGTAATAGTATCAATACATCCTGTTGAATCACCCGTAATGTTCATGAAGGTAAACACACCAGAATCGTTTTTGTAATACAAGCCACTTCCTCCACCTAATTGGATGAACGGATTGGTTATTGTTCCTACACCACCTGTTGAACCGTAATCTCCTCTAAATTCATAGGTATCCGGATTTGCTGGATCGTCGTCTTCTTTGCTCCAATCCCATAATGTTGCACGCTCAACATTGGTATCGCCTTGAACTAAGCGTGCCAAACGGGCGGGATCTTTCCAATAATCATAGCCAGTAGCTAAAGGACCTTGGTTATTCCAGTAGTTAGGATCCCAAGTACCGAAATTATCTGGATCTGTTGAGAAGTAACGGTAATCTGGTGCCATTACCAAAGATTCACCTTGGTCTTGACATACAATAGAATCCGTAAATAAATCACCAAACATCGCAAATCCTACAATCAAAGGTACCGCTGCAATGTCGTCGCACTCTCCATTATCCGAACGCATAGAAACACCTAAAATGTAACGACCTGCGTGTCTTGGAATGAACGTATACGAGTTAACCGCTTTACCATAAACCACATTTGTATCTATTGGTGTGATGGTAGAATCACGATAATGAAACACCGTCATTGAATCTTTGTTCGGGATAAAATAATAACGAATATCTTTACCGTAACCTGCAGTATCCAAACAACCATAAGCACCTGTGCTCGGCTGTCCAATGCTACCGGTATCATTCCAAATCATTTTAGCAATAGTAGTATCTCCTAAAGCAAAAGGATCAAACCCTGCCGCATCTAAACGCTCTCTGATACGATCCCACACTTTACTCACATCAGCCGCTACCACAAAATCTCTAACCTCGGCAGTCCAAATAGTATCTGGGCCACTTGTAATTACAGCATTACCATCATTCCATTCATTTTCACATGGAGTCTGAACGGGATCTTCATAACCTCTGGTTTGTACGATGTAATTATATAAGTAATTAGGATTGCTCATTTTGCCATTTGGCAACATGACCGGTTTCTTCAGTTTTTGATAACGATGAACATCCTCTTGAATAAAGCTTGAACTGAAATTCACATAATAAGGACCCGCATTACTAGTTTGTAATATCCAACGGAGGGTCATCAAGTCATCTACTTTCGTGAAATTATTTTCAGTGAAACGTGCAATAATTGGATCCCATTTACAGATTTTATAATCGCCATTGTCATTTTTCACCAAGTTCATAATCTCAAAAGAAGGATCTATGAATGGGAAACAAGCAAACTTATCGTAATAATGTGTATCCGCACAAAGGGGGCGGTTGGCAGCGCTTCCACCTGGTCGCGCCACACCGTTTCCAACAATCACTCCAACGGTAACACAGCCTGTTGAATCGTTACAAGGTTTACCCATATAATAGGTAGAGTAACGACTTCCTGGATTTCCTTTGGCATTATAACCTGGATTCGGATTGCCGGCATTGGTTCCATCCCAGTATGGTGGCGGCGACGGAGGGGTAACCGGTCTTCCACCTGGATTCAAACTACTCATAGATACCCAGTTATTTCCACAGAACGTATCATAGTTAATTTGCAACTCGGTGAACGAACAACCTGGCTTCAAATCACTCAATATAAAGGTTACACCATAGGTTGGATTACGAGAACCCAAACACTCGATAGCATCCTTAATTAAACCACTACCAACACCACCGGCATTGGCATGCATCAATACTACTTGACGTATAGCTTCGCTTTCACAAGCCATTGGGTGACACGTATCTTTATGTTTCAAACGTGCATTATTACAAGAAGGAATTCTAGCATAATACAAGGAACGGAAACGCTCGTAATTAATGATATAATTATAACCCGCTATGCCTGGAGGTATACGCTTGAAAGAATCAATTCTTGCAATATTCTCTCCTTTAGCCGCTCGTATATTATACAAATTATACGGCAGTGTATCTCGTTTCAAATAAACGGTATAATTAAACACGAAACTATCTGTTTCGCTATCCAGAATGATTATATCCTCAGGTTTTAGGGTGTCAATAGTTGGGCCAATTAACAAAGTTCGTACTCCATTTTTGATTACGATTGCCGAATCGTTAGTACCTAACTCAACTGCGGCATGAAACTCCATAAAGCGCTCCGCCTTGCCAACTACCTTTTTCTCTAATCCCCATAGCTGCGTCCCTTTGATACCACTTGCCAAATAAGTGGCAGAATCCGTAGCATCTTTAGGGATATATACCAAGGTATCATAGATAATATAGAACATACTATCTGGGAAAACCGGTACACGGATACAAATACCATTACTATCTATAAAACGGGCATCTTCCATAGGTGCCATCTTAAAATCAGACAGCATCACCATATCCCATGAAGGATAATAATGGAAAGGTATCGTATCCCTAGAAAAATTACAGTTTACATTGACGTTCTTGTTATTCAGCACATCTGTTGTACATTTTGCACCAAAATTATCTCCGAAATCCCACAATCTTGTGGCACAAACACGCTCACGCTTGAAAGGATCATTGTGTGCTCCTGGCAATAATGGACCCGAACCCGTGTAAACCGTGGTATCTCCATTTTCGTTACGTTCCCTGCGCTTCGGTGGGATCCATGTCCAACCACCGGTATTTGAGAAATTATGACCTAGCGCAGTAGTACCATTTTTATAAAAAGTACTGTCGTCGTCTGTAAAATCTAAATCATTATGGTAGAAGGTAGAGTTATTCCGGAAGAAAACAGTATCCATTACATCCTTCGGACATTGGAAAATTTGCCAATCGGCAATACGATCTCCAGTTACATCAACTACAGAACGCGGACCTAATATTATAATGGTATCCATTATAAGGGCCGGTCCACAAATAGGATGATTATAAGCTAGTGTAATTAAAAAAGGACCTAAACCAGTAAAACTGTGCGGAGGCGTCCAGGTGCGGAAGTTGGTATTTTCTGGG
>CBFHXF010000006.1:27835-60026 GCA_965659745.1 Bacteroidia bacterium | reverse complement strand
CCAGAATTCGGATCACCAAACGTCCATAAGAAGCCATTTACCCCTTGGGGTATTTGATCAACACTAAACTTAATCTCAGGAGCTGAAATACAAGTAGAATCTTTATCAGCCAAAATCTTCACATTGGATGCAAACACAGATGCGGTTGCTCTGTTGAAGAAACTGTCTTTACAACCGTCTTTGGTTCTAATGATTAATTTAGAATCGTAAACACCTTGTCCGTAAAACCACTTACTAATATCTGGACCCCAAAGCTTGTTATCTACGGGATCTTTTCCGATGTCTACTGT
Organism: Bacteroidia bacterium; assembly: GCA_965659745.1. GTDB lineage: Bacteria > Bacteroidota > Bacteroidia > NS11-12g > UBA955 > VMCP01. Next base: position 59,736 of record CBFHXF010000006.1, on the reverse strand, counting down.
TCCATCACCCCAGTACCACCAAATACTGTCTACTTGGTCTTTACCAATACGGCTGATATTTTTAATTTTCGCTTCTACAGAGTCACACTTCACAGGTTTATTACTCGAAAAAGCCGCACCAATTTTCTCACGAACGAATACTGCATCTGCAATATTTTGCGTATCGGTACAACCGTTCTCGTCTGTAGCCTCAATATACAAACTGAATGTTCCACCGCGAACGTCTTTGATTGAAAAGCAAAGCTGATTGGGCATCACTGATGGCGGAAAGTCATATTCGAAGAACTGACCGTCACCCACCACATATTTGGTATTGGTAATTTTCTTTCCGTTAGGATTTTTGGTATTGTCGGTAAAACAAAACAAGTTATTCTCGAAACATTGAGAATCTAAAGTCACAATCGACATATCAATTTTCGGTTTCTCGAAAATATCAATATCGATAGACGTGGTACACTGCGTTCCTTTTATGGTCGTAATGTACGTTACCTTGTTTTTACCTGCCGTTTTGAAGGCATAGTTCACGTTCAATGATCCGTTGGTTTTATTGTCAACGCCCCCGTCGGTGAACGTCCACTCGTGATTAGAGCCCGTAGAACTACCGGTAAAGGTAATCGGCGCGCCCACACAGGGACTTCCACTGAAGGTGATTACACAATTTTGTGCTTGAGCCAAATTGCCAAACAAAAATGTGAACATCAACAATGTCCAACTTTTAATTAATAAGGAAAATCCTTTCATAGGTTTCATGTTTTTCAATTGAAATCGTTCAAAAATAAGGGATTTGTCGCACATCGCAAAGGGATTCTCACCCTCGGCCCTCATGTGCGGCACTCGTAATAGCCTATTTATTTTCATATTCATTGTATCTTTCTTTTTATTATCGAAGTTCTACGGTAAAATTCCGGGTTTCGAAATCCGCTTCCCCAAAATATTTACGCCGCACTTGTACTTTGTAAATTCCTCTTTCACACTTCCTTTTCCCCACATATCCCGACCATTTTTCCGACAGATCCTGAGAGCTAAAAACCCTAGAACCACGTATGTCCATAACCAAAATATCAAATTCTTCTGGGGTTGGAATCATCACATAAAACGAATCGTTAAACCCATCGCCATTTGGTGTAAAAACACTTGGGAACACCTCTTCTGCCGACCCATTTAATGGAGCAAACCACCTAGAGAATAGAACCGTATCTCGGCATCCATCCATAAAATGAGCGCGTACCCAAAAATTCATTTCTTGGGATTTTTTGACATAAATCGGACCTTTCCAATTCGCCTCTTTACCCTGTGAACTCCCAAAAATTTTGCGCCCACAACCCCACTCATATTGGGCCGTTTGACCCTGAATTCCCAACGCCAACTCATGCGCACCTGCTACCTCGCCATCTAAATCAACTTCAAAACGACCCTTACAACTCTTACTTGCTATAGCCCCATATTTGAATTCATTTTTTTCCTCCGGGGAAGCCTTACTAACGGCATTAACTTCCTTAAACAAGGACACCACCGGAATAATTGGGTCGCTATTTTCTGAGCGATCTTCTTTCTTTGATACACTTGGTACGGATACCGTTGGTTTTCCAAAATAATTTTCTTGATTTCTTGGCACTTCTACGCCAATATTAAAGGTAGCTGCATCGAGGCCCGTTGTATTGGCCACATTTCTATTCTCAGCTTCAACCAAAATTTCATGCGGGGCAACGCCGTTAGGTTGACTTCCCCCGATAAAACGGCTATCAATAGCCTTCGCGGGGTTGTTAATGGTATCGGAAAACGCGACTTTCGATTCAATGATCGGAGGTTTGGAATTGCTTTTTTGGAAGGACATATACACCATGGCCCCAATGGAAATGACGGCGACAGAGGCGAATGCCACAATCTTAAATGTGCTCACCACCGCTGTTGTGGTAGTAGCCGTTTGAATGGCAAGCTGAGATTGAATGGAACTCAATGCCGATTTTGGGGCGGGCATCGAGGCGTGCTCAAAGCTTTTTTTGAAAATATCGTCGATATGGTTAGATTCTTTACTCATTTTTGAGCCAAGCTTGTAGTTGTTTTCGGGCCTTAAACAGTTGGGTTTTGCTGGTACTTTCTGAAATATTCAAAGCGTTTGCAATTTCCGCATGAGAATATCCTTCAATAACATACATATTAAAAACAGTTCTATAGCCAATGGGAAGACGAAGCAATAAGTCTAAAAGTTGCTTCATTTCTAAATTTCCGCTAACCGTTTCATTTACCTCTACCAACGATTCATTAATATCATCTAGTGATTCCTCTCTGAAGGTAGATAATTTACGCAGGGTATCGAGACAGTGATTGACACAAATGCGTTTCATCCATCCCTCGAGTGAACCTTCAAAACGGAAATCTTTTAGCTTTTGAAAAATGCGCACATAGGCATCTTGAAACATATCTTGAGCCACTTCTTCGTTGGGGGCATAACGCATACAAATAGCAAACAGGGTATTTGCGTACAAATGATATAATGCCGCATCTGCCCCTTTACTTCCCGCCAAGTAATCCAAAACCAATTGTTTTTCGCGGGAAGATGTTTCTTTTGTCATGTATTAAAATTGCCGACCACCAATAAACACAAGATGTGTTAACACCTCTTTTGGTTGTATGTGAACCTACACTTTTTTGAGATTTCTTGCCACCGAATAGCTCAAATCGGTGAGAACCATCGGGGCTCTCGCGTTTCTTTCTATGTACATCATGGCCGTTTCCATCTGTTTGATAATTTGTTCCAGTTGGGAAGTAGGAATTTCTAAACTCTGGAACTTTTGAATGAATTCGGCTTCTTTTCCCATCCAGGTATTCAACGAGGGTTCATATCCCGAAACCAAAATACCTCTCATTACCTCAAGGGCATATTGAAAAAATCCTTTTAAATTCTCTCTGCTCATCGCGCCCACTTTTTCTGCCCATGGAACAATAGAGAACATCTTACGGGTAACACAAACCCCCATCCAATATCGGAACATTTCAAAATAGGGACTTTCAGATGCTTGTACCAATCGACCTGCATTGCGCAAATCGCCTTGTGATATTTGGGCAATTCTATCTGCTTTTTCACCGTCTAAATCGGGAACTCTTTTAAGATACTCCCGCAATGAGGATGGATCTATGGGCGCAATCCGAACCGGTTGTGTTCGCGAAATAATAGTCCCCAAGATTTTCTCTGTGTTTTCCGTAACCAATAAAAAAAGCGTATTGTGTGCAGGTTCTTCAATGGCTTTTAGAAGAATATTGCCTTCCTTACCTAAAAACTCAGGCAACCAAATGAACATAACCTTGAAGGCAGACTCATACGGTTTCAAGGAAAGGTTTTTTAATATATCTCGAATTTCTGCCGTTGGAATATTGGCTTGTTTTTTCTCGGCATCCAAAAGCTGCATCCAGTCCATCAAATTCATGTACGGATGTTCCGCTAATGCCTTTCGCCAATCTCCTATCAATTCCGAGCAACGCTCACCCTTTTCTCGCGGAAATGGAAAGGTAAAATGCAAATCAGGATGGCTTAAATTCTCGTATTTACGACAAGAAGAACAAACGCCGCAACTATCGTCTGCACCTCTATCTAAGCAGCTCACAAATTGCGCATAGGCCAAGGCGAGTGGCAAAGTACCCCAACCCGACGCACCAATAAATAATTGAGCATGCGGCACACGGCCATTCAAAACGCTCTGAATGAACGTTTTTTTCTTTTCGTGATGACCAATTACCTGACTAAATTTCATCCTGAGGGGAATTTAATCAAGAAACGAACGAATCAAGGAGGCCGTTTGGGCTAATTGTTCCGGTGAGGGATGTAACTTTTCTTTGCTAAAATTTATATCTCCGACCTGTTGTAAAGGCACCAAATGTACATGACAGTGCGGTACCTCCAAGCCTATTACAGCAGTTCCAATCCGTTTACAGGGAATAGCCAACTTCATAGCATGCGCTATGGGTTGTGCAAATTTCCAAAGTGCTGCCAACGCTTCCGGTTCTAAATCGAACATATAGTCTACCTCTTTCTTAGGAACACATAAAACATGCCCCAAAACCAAGGGTTGAATATCGAGAAAGGCAATATGCTCCTCGTCTTCAAAAATTTTGTGACAAGGAATTTCACCGGCTATAATTTTTGAGAAAATACTACTCATGTCTGTATTTTAAAATGAAACAATATTCGAAAAGCGTAAATCGTTTACATAAAAACAATCCACACAAAACCCTCGTTAATTCTTAGAGAGTAATATCTAAAACCTCTAATTTAACAATCCCCGCGGGCACTTGAATTTCGCAGATATCGCCAATCTTGTGACCTAACAAACCCATACCTATGGCGGATTTAACTGAAATTTTATTTTCTTTTAGGTTTGCTTCTTTCTCCGAAACAAGCTGATAAACGGCTTCTTTACCCACATTGTGATTTTTAACTTTAACCTTACAAAGTATACTCACTTTATCGGTATTAATTTGAGAGCTATCGATAACACGGGCATTGGCCACAATATGTTCCAATTGGGCAATTTTATCTTCCAAATGACCTTGGGCTTCTTTGGCTGCATCGTATTCTGCGTTCTCACTTAAATCTCCTTTATCGCGTGCCTCAGCAATCGCTTGAATAATTTTAGGCCTTTCTACGTGCTTAAGCTCGTTCAGTTCCTCTTTTAGGGCATCTAAACCCTCTTGGGTAAAATACTGTATGTCACTCATACTGCTTTGATTTATTTAAGGTTAAACTACAAAAAAAAGTTGCACCAATCTGCGATTGGTGCAACCGATTAACAAATATACTGAATTTTTTATTCTGCAGAACCCAAACCAATACGGATTCCAAATGAATGTACACCGCTAAATGGATTGGTTGCTCTGTAGCTATAATCTAACGAAACTACATTATCATCATCTATGTTCCAATCGTAACTAAGACCCGCAAAAGGTCCTGTAAACGCACTGGTCCGGGTATCTTCGCTGAAAATTCCTTCCTGATAGCAATAACCGGCACGAACGCTGATCATGTTTTTGTAGGCATACTCAGCAGAAACGGTTGTTTGATTTGCGCTAAAAGAGTGATTGGTAAAGCCAAATCCTAAAGTTAAACGATTGTCATAAACACCTTTAACCTTATCTAAACGCAAGTCATAAGAAGCTGCAATATTCAACATAGCCGGTAATTTTACCACATCCGTTTTCACTTGCATAGTTTTATCGTAATCGCCGTTTTGAATAAGCGCTTTATAACTCAAACCATCACCATCAAATCTCAAATCGGGACCAATATTTCTAACAGAAACGCCAAATTTGAAATCGTTTCGTTTCATCGATCCAACCTTTGGAATTAAGGTAGTCGTATACTGAACACCAGCATCTAATGCCATCCCCGATGCGCTCACATCCGGAATACCTTCAGAAACCAAACGCGCAGTCAAACCTGCAGAAATGCTATTACTGAATCTTTTACTATATGATACACCGATATTGGTCATATTCACACGATAGGTTCCAATTCCCCCGTACGGATTCTCTACAGTTGTAATTTCAATTGGGTCTATCCCAAACTGCATTACCTGAACCCCTAAGGAACCGGCATCACCATCCTCACCTAGTTTTATGGCAAGACCTAAATTATTAATTCCGATACCGGAACCCATTAACCATTCGGTACGTGCAAAAACAAGTTCCGTACGATTCTCCATACGGTCTAATCCTCCCACGTTCATATACATGGCCTCAGCACCGGTAATAAGACCTCCCGCTGCATAGCCCAAGCCTGAACTACGTGCCCATCCATTGATAGTTAATTGCGCCGCTCCTGCCTGACCCTGGCGTTCAGGATTTCCAGCAAAAGAGAATGCACTTATAGCCGATAGGGCCGATAATGTTATGTGTTTTAATGTTAATTTCATCGCTTTTGTATTAATAGGTATCTAAATCAACAGCATGCATAATGCCATACCAACGAATTATTTTTTCTCCTAAACCAGGCGCCTTCACGTGAATCAAATACAATCCACTTGCAATAGGCACACGGCTGTTGTTCTTCAGATCCCATTCATAATAAGTAAACTCATCTGATTTATCGACCGTTCTGATTAAGTTACCCGCCATATCGAATACCTTTATGGTACAGGTTGGAGGCAAGTTGGTTATCTTAACACGCGCATCGATAGGACTGTTCTCGTATTCGCTGTAACCACGGTAAGGGTTGGGTACAATATTCACTAGGTCCAAATTCTTACGACCTATTTCGTTAGAAATTTTAGGAGCAATTTCCGCACCATCGAATTCGTACATAGGCAAAGAATATTCACCATCGGGTGTACCATTACCATCCCAATCCGGTGAATTTCTAAGATCACCCGTATTATAACTTGTATAAGCTTTAGCCACACGAACTTTCATGCGAACCTCCGTTGGTGGAACCCCTTTTTTCATATCATAACCTGGAGCCAAATAGGTTGGAATTACCCAGTTCACTTGAGAAAGAATGATACGCTTTTGAAGGGTTGCTGGATTTCCTCCCGCTGTTGTAGATTGTAAGCCCAACTTAAAGCGATCAAAACGCCCTTCATTTGCATCTGCATCTGTGTAATAGCGATCACCTGGAACGTTACGACCAATACCATGATTACCCGTACCAAAGATGTACAAGAAATGCTTACCTCCAATAACGGGATAGTTACCATTGTCATTGTAAATATTAGGCGTTGGATTCCAAATCATATCGCGACCGTTCTCTCCGGGCAAATAACTGTCTTCACCAAAAGCGATATTCATACGCTCCCCTGTTTCCAAATTAATTACATAACCTGGGAAATAACTCAAACCAAAACTGCCGGGTATGTCATTGAAATCTTTGTCTTTTGAAGGAGCCAAACGCATATTAAACTTAGACATACGCCCTTCTGTTCCGCTGGTAACCTCATCATCTGCCATTTCTAATACAGGACAGCGTGTCCAGAGAGATTTATCTGGCGTAATGACCAACTCAAAACTATTCAACTCTTGAATAGGATTCTGCAACCAAGCAGAATTTCCACTCCAAGCAAAACCATATGTATTTCTACCATTAGCTGCTGAATATTTTTCGCGCGCCGTTAAACCATAAGGAGCAATACGACCGTTCCAAATTTTCTCATAAGCTTGACTTGGGTCTAAGGGTGCATTTTGAGCATTTAAGAAGTCTGAGGTAAATCCATCAAAAGTAGCTCCTCGTCCATTGCTGCCTGAACGTATCCAGTTCAACCAAATACTTCCAGAGGTAGGTGTGCTTTGTGCGTCGTTGTCTACCACAGCGGTTAACCACTGCTTACCATTATCTTCCCATTCTACCGACCAATCGATTACACCATTATTAGGATCGGCTTCAGAATTTTCACCAGGATTCTTAACTTGTGCTACTTCTATGCTGAATCCCCAATCGGCTAAATTTTGAGTAGTCGCATTAAAAGGACTTCGGCGACCTTGAACGGTTTCTGTTTTAATACCAATGGTAGTATCAGAGAAAATCGTATCATTCACGGTCATATCGCCCGTTCCTAAAGCATCCAATCTCACCAATACCCAGTCGGCATTTGATGTCATGGAATCGCGCAATTCTACCACAATAGATTTACTTCTCTCCCTTAGATAGAACTGGAATTTATTATTTGGGATTTTCAGTGGATCTACTACTTTAATTTTTACAGGACCTGCCCCAGCCACATATTTGGGCTTGGCAACAAATCCAGAATTCAAAATTTCAGACACTGTTTCCTTAGTGAATTCTAATGGCAAACCACCATTTCCACGTCCTGAAACACGAACTAATGATGGACCACCGCCATAACTAGACTGTAATTCAGTTCCGCTGTTTTCTGGTTCTGTTTTATGAGGTGTTGCACGATACACTCTTATATTTCTACGACCCGCTAAGAATTGGTTTGGATCTTGTTGCAATGTATCGTCTGACAAAATCGCATAACTCAAAACCATATAGTAATAATTCCTAAAATCAGTTAAAGTAGTATTGGCACTTGTTGCAAATAAATCATTCTTGATACTAAATGTACGTTGCACCCCGTCATCTGCACCGTCTACTTTCTCAACGGGCACCATTTGTGACAATTTAGGATCGAAAACTTTATTTACAATCTGACCTCTTTTGTTCTCGATATCACATTGGAATAACAAACGAGCCTTATCGATATTGTCCAAATCGCCTGTGTTAACCGTAGCATCTTTCAACTGATACACTAAGTAACCTTCAAACTTATAGGTAAGTTCATTATTATTGGCATCCTTGTATTTTTCAGTGTAGTTCTCAACTTTATTGGAAGTCGTATTCAAGAATTTCAATACCAATTCTTGGTGCAATTCTTGAATCTCAACATCTGGTGCATCCGGACCATCCAAAATCTTAAAGTTGTTATTGAATAAACTTTGAGCTTTATCTGATGCCAACTTCAATAAATCTAATGAACCTGCAGCTCCACCGCTAGTGGTACGAGCCCAAACAACCCCAACAGTTATACGTTGTATTTGACCTGGACGCAACAGGAATGGACCTGTAGATTGTATAAAACGACGGTCACCAGGACGGTTACCTGCACTTCTTTCATCCCAACAATCGGTAAATGCGGGATCGGTACAACCTGGGAACATATAATTGGTAGTTACGGCACCACCAAAACCATTACCTCCACGGGTAACGTTCTGCCCACCCTTCCATTTTCCTTTTAGGAAATTATAGAAGCTATTTGGATTGGCACGATCGGGGTTACCAGTAATAGGATCAGATGTGTTGTTGTAATACATAAAATGACTCAAACCCATTTGTTTTCCTGCCGTATCGGTTGGCCCTTCAAAATAGTCTACACCAATAGTTGGAGGGTTCAAACCATAACCTAAAACTCCTTCGTCATCATCGTCACCGTTGTAACAAAAACCCAAACCTCGACCTACATCACAACCAACATAATCATCGGCATAGTTACCTAAATCGGCATCTACCCATTGACCCATGTAACATTCATTCAAAGTGGTAAATCCACGGTTAATGATTTTAGTCGAGTAGAAAGTCATGTTGTTCACCTCGTCATTTGTAGAGAAGGCAAAAGCGGTAGTTTGACATTCCACACCAATAGGCTGACCACTAGATTCAGAGTGAATATTACCTCTATCGTTATATACCCACCAAATGAACATATCGGGTTGGGCATCTACGCCATTTTCAGCTACCGGACGTCTTTCATCTAAAACGGGATGCTCACCATCAAAAGGATTGTATACTCCATCATCTACTACTACTTTGTAGGGAGCCAAATAATCTGCTTCTGCACCAATACGAACCGAACGATCAGTACCCCCTGGCCATTCGCGAATACCTGCACTCTGGTCTATATAGCTAGATGATTCAAATTTTTCTAATTCATCACGGGTCACTTTCCACATGCGGTCGTACGCTTTACAACGCAATGGATCGGTAGAAGCCGTTGTGGTATCCAAAGGACCTGGCCAGAAATCCGACCCAAATTGACGATATGTCATGGCCGCTAATTTTAAGTTTCCACCATTATCTTTTCCACCTATCCAAATAGCACCTGAAAACAAGGAATGTTTACGAACGGCATTCGGATCGTTGATTTTGGGTATTTCGTATTTGGGATTGTTCAAATCCCACCACATATCGCCTCCGTTAAGCAACTTGGTACGCACGTTGTTTACGTCTAAGTCAACCGACTGAGAGGCTGGATCACACGTACTTGCAAAAGCACCTGCACGTTTATTAATCTTTGCTTTACCAGATCGACCTTCGACATTGATAACAGGACGTGCTACCGCACTTGCGGTTATCAACAGTCCTAATGCCCATATTCCTAATCTTTTCATTGTCTTTTTTATTAATTTAAATTAAAACGAACACCCAAACGAATGGTACGTGGACCGTTCCAGTTACCCGTTTGTGAGTTTAACAAAAGTCGGTACAAGTCAATATAACTTTGAGCATCAACTTGAGTTTTTACCAACAACTGACCTTGAGGTGAATTTAAGAAACCATCATCGTTGGGTTCTCCTGTGAAAGGAAATACCCCTAATACGTTCCAAGTATTCAATACATTATTTACCCATAGGAACACATTGAAAACCAAAGGATTTTTTGCATTTTCTCTGTTGATTTGAACGCCTTTGGTAAAGTTCAAGTCAAAATTATACTGCCAAGGCAAACGGGCACCAAAAGGACGTCCTTTAATTTGCGCACGGTCTACCGCACCAATTTGAACGGCACGTACCGTAGGGGTATAAGGTCCACCGCTATATGTATTGGCAATTACGTTAATGCTGGTAAATTTGAAAATTTCTTTACCCCACAATACCGGTCCATTGTATAAATTCTTACGTGTAACAGGGTTTTTACCACCTGCCCAAGCCCAAGTGGCTGACATTTTCATGTTATGACGTATGTCTAAATCTCCTAATGGAATAACCGTTCTTAAATTAGGTTGGTTACTAGCAATAAGCGCTTGTTGTGAGTTGATATTCGAACCCGTTCCGTCAGCAAACTGCAACATATAGCTCAAAGAAATCGTCATAGGACCGATATCACGCACGTTGAAGTTTCCACGGAAACCAGTGATGGTCGCAAAGTCAATGTTACGGAAAGTGGTATATGTAACGGGATATCCTTGGTTGATTTGAAATAAACCAAAGTCGTTACGGATCTCACTGTAAGAAGCACTTAATTCAAGACCCATGTTTTTCTTTCTACCAAAAATTTGCTTGTACCCCACTTCGTAGTCTGTTTTCATTCTTGAATTTAAAGCTCCATTAGCAACGGTACTTCCCTGACGGAATTTCAAGAAATAAATATCTTGTATTGAAACAAAAGAGGCTCCTGCATTCGGGCGTTGTGCCAATACATCATAACTTACATAGAATGACTTCTTTCCAGGTTCCAATGGGAAAGAGAACCAAATACGAGGCAGTAAATTCACAATTGGCGTATAATCTGTAAATGTCTTATCCGTTACTTCTTGCTTGTTATAATCTACCAAATAAGGAGCTATACGACCATTTGTTGTTTGGTTTGCTAAGAATTCAGAATTACGCTGTTCAGAACCATCGGCATTGAACCAACGATCGCCTTCACGATAACCAATAATACGAGTAGGCGATTGCATGTCGTTTACGTAAACAGCAGCATCTCCGCTAATATTGGTAGGATGTGAAATGTTCAAACCATTAATTTCTGAAACCTCTGCAGCCGTTCTAATCGGATATAAACTGTAGGGATCTTTCATTACAATTTGGTTCGCATCATAACGTTCCATACGAAGACCCAATCGGAAGATCAAATCTTTAAATTGGAATTGATCTTGCAACCAAGCGGCTATGTAAATAGGCTGGAATGCTCCAATGGTGCGCTTGTCTGGGTCGTTCAAAAACTCGTTAATAGAAGGCTTGCCATTAACTTTATTTCCCAAGTGATCATAACCAAAATAGCTCGCGTAGTTATTACCGTTGTTCAATAACTCATTAGCATTGAACATACTTAAATCAAAATCTCCAGGCTTAAAACTGTTTATATCTACAAAAGTTCGCTCAGTAATAGCATTACCGTAAACATCTGTTCTTCCTTCTGAAATTAACTTGTTACGGAATTGTCTGTCGAAATGAGATTGTTGCTCTGTATTCACCAAACGGTTGTAACGAACCGTATCGGTAAACACACCGTTGGCGTCGTAACTCAAAATTGGATTATTTACATCTAATTCTGAAATATGACTGTTCATCAACTGATTCATTAAAATCCACAAACCGTTGGCGTTCAAACCATACCCACGGTTGATATTTTGCTCGTAATAAAAACCTGCCTGAATATCGTGTGGTGTACGCTCACGACCTCCTACTGTTTTAGGCTTCACTTGCATTTGTCCTAAAGCAAATAGTGAATAACGCTCGTTCTCATTCTTATTCCATGATGTCGGGGTTGTTCCAGGTGTGGACCATAATGAGTATACGTTCACCGGATTATATCCGTTTAATAGACCTTGGTTCACTAGAATCTGGAATGGATTGGTAATATTGGCCCCACGGCTGTTAAAGAAGTCGTAAATATTCTGTGTATATCGCGCACGGTCTGCATTCATGGCGCCAGGGCGATAGGTCAACAAGGTATCGGTAAATCCGATTTGTTCCCAATAGTTTCTCAATTGAACAGTATTTCCAAACTGGTCGCGAACGATTCTAGGCTCACGATTTGGGTTCTGCTGTTGATCTGAATGAGAGTATGCAAAAAATTCTGTAGGATATGCGGTAAACTCACCCACATAACCATAGTCGAATAAATTATCCAAATGCTCTACACTGCGGTTTTGGCTGAATGCATTTTGGTATTCTGCACGCACCGTGTAAAAAGCACTCTTGATAGAGCTCGTTTTGTCTACTTCAAAGTTTTGCTTGAATTGCAAATACGAACGGAAGGTATGATTGTCAATTCTTGAAGTATTCTCAAAATTCAAGATATTATTGGTTACACTACGACCACCCCCATAAAAGTAACTGGCAAATGCCGTTACCGCAATATTCTTATTCGGATTGAATTCTAATTTTCCAATTAAGTTTCCGTTATACTGCGCTGAATTAGGTCTCGCTGCCAAACGTGTAAAATCATCTTCTTTCAAAAATGCCGCGCGGTGCACGAAACCATTCGGTGTAAAAACCAAAGGATCTTGTTTAATTTGATTCAACTTATCTTCGTTGAGCACATATACACCTGTACGAGTAGGATCTGGATCCTTATAGTATCCAATGTTTCCGTTTAAGGTGAATCCTAATTTAACATTCTTCTCCGTTTTACCGTAACTATTTTTCTTTTTCTCAACCCATAGCGGCCCTGAAATGAAACCCTCTACGGTGTTGTAAGAATAAGGATCTAATAAGGTTGATGTAATTCCCTCGAAAATAGTAATGAATTTATCTGTAGCACTTTTAGAGGTATACGAAAACGCCCCCCCTGTTAAGTCACCGTACATCGCAGGTATACCACCGATATTCACAGAAATTCCTTCAACACCCAAAGAAGGTATTGCTCCAGATCCGATAGCACGAACACCGTCAATAAAGGTACCGTTACCATCCGAACGTGTACCACGAACCGAAATACCTTGGCGCGACTCTACAATAGCCGCATTGGTAGAAGTCAAAGCTCCCACACCACGACGGCCACTATTGATCATATCTTTACCTTGAACCTGTTGTTCATTTTTCTCCATTTGGATAACCTTGTTGCTGGCTTTGGTGGTAATAACAACGTCTCCCATCCTGCCGGTCATGGCCATTTTTAATGGTTCGTTCAAACCCGCGCTCAAATTCAAACCTGTAACTTTTTGATCTGAACTTCCATCCTTGGAGAATTCCACATCATAAACTCCAGGACTCAAGGTCTGGAAAATCGCGTTACCGTCTGAATCGGTTGTATCTGAGGTTTTAAAGATTCCATTCAGATACATTTTCACTTCCACACCGCTTAATGGTTTACCATCTCCGTCGGTTGTTTTCACACGAAAATCTGCATAGTTGGTTTGCGCCAACGCCATTTGACAGGTAAATGCAAAGACCCATGTAAAGGCCCATCTCAGTAATTTATGCTTCATATTCCGTTCTTATTCGTTTTCTTAAATTTAACTGCTTTCATTCTACGCTTTAAACGGCAAGTTTATCGAAAAATCGAGGATTTAACAAGTTTATTTTAGTCCTTGTAAAATATTTCCAAAAAACTTCGCCATACTTTGTTATCCTAGCGTCATGCACATCCCTTGAATTTCAAGACATTATCCAATAATTTCAAAGAAATCCGTTCATAACTCTCGTACGACCACCCCGCAACATGTGGCGAAAACATTACACGACTTTGTGTTTTTAACCAATCGAAATCCGACCTGTAAAGGGCATTCACTTTGGTAGGCGGTTCATCCGGCCAAACATCTAAAATAAGTCCAGATATCTGTCCCAATTTCAAGGAATTCACCATCGATATTACGTCTAATACCACACCCCTCGATGCGTTAATAATCAGCGGTTTTAGTCTTGATTCCACCAAATAATTGGCGTTTATCATTCCTTGAGTTTCTTCCGTTAAAGGCACATGAAAACTGATGATATCACACGATTGCCAAACAGACTCCAAGCTAACTGCTTCTTGTATATTATCACGAGCAAAACCTGTTTTATATTTATCATACCCCAACACCTCTACTTGAAATCCTTTAAGCAAACCGGCCAAGGCCGATCCGGTATTCCCCATTCCCACAATTCCTATTTTTAGGGAAGATAATTCACGCCCACGAAACGCATTGCGATCCCACTTTCCTTCTCGAACATGGGCATCTGCCGCCGGCAATTTATGCAAGAATCCTAAAATCATACCCAATACATGCTCGGCCACTGTTATGGCATTAGCGCCATCGGCATTCAGCACCCGAATTCCTAATTCGTGAGCCGTATTCATATCAATATTATCGGTACCCACCCCTGCGCGCGCAATCCACTTCAAGGTGTTACAGGCGTGTAAAAATTCCCCCGAGAAAAATAATTTTGAGCGCACTACAATGCCTTCTACTTGAAGTTCAATAGCGCGATTTAATACGGTGTCGGACTTGATATTTTCTTCATAAAAAACTTCAAATCCGTGCGTTCTTAAGCCCATAATTAGGCTTTCGTGTACATCGTCAATTACTAATACCCGATCAGCCATTTCGAAGTTGCCGACGCTGTTGATACCAAGAAGTAGTTTCCAAATTAGTAGGCGAATCGGCCTCTACCGATTCGGCGGTACTGCCTTTAAAAAAGGCAACCGCAGCCGCGGCCATTTCCTGAAAATCGGCGCTATTCGAAACTTTGAGCATTTCTGGATCGAAATTTTCTTGTATGAAGTGGGTATTAAAGTCGCCGCTGATGAACTTGGGATGATTCATCACAAACGTACCAAAAGGCAGCGTTGTTTGAATTCCGGTAATGGTGTATTCGTCTATAGCCCGCTTCATTCTGGCGATGGCCTCCTCTCGGTTGGCGCCCCAAACAATCAATTTGGCGAGCATATTATCGTAATAAATGGGAATTTCCATATTCGATTCCATAAAATCGTCGATTCGAATACCAGGTCCTGCGGGCGTTTCGTAGGATTTAACCGTACCAATATTAGGTAAAAACTGTTGGTAGGGATCTTCCGCACACACACGCAATTCTATAGAGTGACCATTTATGCGTAAATCTTCTTGGTGGAAAGGTAAAGGCAAGCCTGCGGCCACTTGAATTTGGCATTTCACTAAGTCTAAACCTGTAATCATTTCTGTTACGGGGTGCTCAACCTGCAATCGGGTATTCATTTCTAAGAAATAAAACTCTTGGTTATCGCCCAACAGAAATTCTACGGTGCCAGCACCGGTATAATTACATGCTTTAGCCACGTTTACTGCGGCTTCTCCCATTTGATTCCGTAGTTCAGGTGTTAACACAGCCGAGGGCGCTTCTTCTACTAATTTTTGATGACGGCGTTGAATGCTGCATTCTCTTTCAAAAAGGTGCACTACGTTGCCAAAATTATCCGCTATCAACTGAAATTCAATATGGCGTGGATTACCCACGTATTTTTCAATGAACACACTGTCATCGCCAAATGCGCTGCGGGCCTCATTCTGTGCCGCACGTAACGCATCAGAAAACTCGGTATCGGTATATACTACACGCATGCCCTTTCCGCCACCACCTGCACTGGCTTTGATCAAAACCGGGAAACCCACCTTTTTTGCCACTTCTAATGCGGCTTCGGTATCTGTGATAGCCTCGTTAATACCTGGAACCAGTGGCACTCCGTATTTTTCAACAGCTTGCTTACTGGCAATTTTACTTCCCATGATTTCCATGGCTTCGGCCGTGGGTCCGATTAAAACGATACCTTTTTCGGCTAATTTTCGGGCAAAAACTGAATTCTCTGATAAAAATCCGTAGCCTGGGTGTATGGCTTGCGCTCCTGTTTTTTCAGCCACCTCAATAATGCGATCCATTAACAGGTAACTTTGATTGCTTGGGCCTTCTCCTATGCAATAGGCTTCGTCTGCATATCGCACATGTCGCGATAATTTGTCTGCCGTGCTGTATACCGCAACCGTTGCTATACCCATTTCTTTGCACGTGCGCATCACACGTAGGGCTATTTCGCCGCGATTTGCTATTAGAATTTTACTAAACATAGATGATTCGGTATTATAAGATTTACTATACCTTCGCGAAGGTAACTAAAGATGCGGCAAATTGCCAAGATCATAACTCTCATAAAAGTCGAATTCATGTTCGACTTAAAAAAACCGACTCTTTTAATCTCGGCGATTTTGCAATTGGGCATAACGGCATTGTTAAGTATGCTATCTCAACCCAATATGCTGGCATCGGTTTGGAACAGTATTTTTTGGATTACCCTGCTGCTGGGAAGCATTCAATCGGTATCTAAGAATTTCACCTTAGTAGCCCGCGGGCGTTGGATATTTTGGAATCAGATTGCCTCTCCTGCACAAATTTTATGGGGAAAAATCATTTATGGTTGGCTACAGATGCTGCTATTAACCGGTGTAAATTTATTGTTTTTCGCATGGTTCTTAGGAATACCGGTTATTCACGTAATTCCATATTTCCTGCTTCTTCTCTTGGTTACTGGGGGAATTTCTTCCATATTCACCTTTGTAGGCGCCGTCGCTACTAAGGCTGGCAGCGCTTCCTATATGGCACCCGTATTGAGCCTTCCTGTAATTTTTCCTTTAATATTAGTAGGAATAAAGGCCTCGTTAAAGGCCTTCAATCCTATTTTAGTAAGTTCTATCTACACCGATATTTATTTACTTTGCGCATTAGACTTACTCGTGTTGGTGCTCACGGGCGTGTTATTCCAAAGTCTTTGGAAGGACTAATTTATTTACCCGACCAACATTGTAAAATTTCTAAGGCAGCGTCTAAAGTGGCGTCTTTCAAATAGGGTTTTGGCCAGTTAGCTCGCTGAACGCGCTTGATACTATCGTTTTGAACCTCCTGCAAGTCGCGCTTCAGTGCAAAGACCGTATCATAAGATCGTTTGTATTCGTACTTCCTGAATTTCTCGTCGTTTTTCTCTAAGGATTCTTGTTGCACCGCATACGCTTCTAAATTCAAACTGTAATTCATACCCTTACGGATTTTCTCAATTTGACCCGAACGCTCCGCTACCAAATCAAAATACTTATTGGAATTAATCCATTTTTGTCCGGATTTGATCGCTTCACGATACGCTTTCGACTCATAAGATTTATAACGAGCAGACGGAATTTGGTCGTACGCCAAGTGATAATTCATTTCCTTTTCTCCTCTCTCCACACCGTCGTAAATATCAGGAACGACAACATCCGGCTCTACTCCTTTTAATTGAGTAGTTCCACCGTTAATTCTATAGAACTTCTGTATGGTCACTTTCAATTCTCCAAACCCTCTTGGGAAAACATCCGTGCGACCTCCATTTAGGGCTACCATGGTTTGAACCGTACCCTTACCAAATGTGCTTTTCGAACCCAAAATGATGGCACGTTTGTAATCTTGCAGGGCTGCTGCTAAAATCTCAGAAGCAGAGGCACTGTAGGCATTGGTAAGCACCACCAGCGGACCGTCATATAAGGTGGTAGGATTAAAATCGTTCGCCGCATTGATATTGCCTTCCGAATCTTTTACCTGCACAATTGGACCTGATGCAATAAACAAACCGCTCATTTCAATGGCATCGGCCAAACTGCCGCCTCCATTGTTTCTCAAATCTAGAATAATCCCATTTACCTTTTCTTCCTGAAGCTTCTCAACTTCCAAGCGCACGTCTCCGGCGCTATTTCTTCCCCTTCCTCGAGATGAAAAATCCGCATAAAAACTAGGTAACTGTATAATCCCAAAGCGCTTCCCTTTATAGGATATAAGGGCACTGCGCGCATACGTTTCTTCAATAACCACCACTTCCCTTATAATCGGTATCACTTTAATTACCCCATCAGGTTTTTTAACCGTTAAGCGAACCTCAGTACCTTTTTTACCTCGAATCAACTGGATGGCATCGTCGAGTTTCATATCAACTACATCTACGGGCTCTTCTTCTCCTTGAGCTACTTTTAAGATTAAGTCACCGGCCTTTAACTCTCCTTGCTTATAACTTGCACTCCCGGGAACAATGCGTTCTACTTTTACATACCCATCTCGTTCTGTGAGCGTTGCGCCGATACCTTCTAATTTTCCGGTCATCGATATATCGAAGTTTTCTTTATCTGCCGGAGGAAAATAATTCGTGTGTGGATCGTAAATCTCGGCAATGGTGTTAGCATAGAAGGCTATCTTATCCTGACGGTCCATCTTTCTCCACCGCTTGAACCAATTTTCAACAAAGGTTTTGGTTTCATTTCGCGCTTTAAGATCTAAGGTATCGAACGGAACAATTTTTATTGTTCCAGTAGTATCCTTGCCTTTTTTTAGGTCTTTTTGTTGCTTTTGCTTGCGATACAAACGATCCACGACTTGATAGCGCGTCCAACGCGTCCAATAATCCTTGAGTGCTGCGTCATCGGCTGGGAAATTTTTATTTTCTTGGGAAACCTCAAAGCTACCCTCCGCTTTATAATCTAATGGTTTTTTTAAGGGTTCAAGAATCCAAGGTTCAATTTGATCTAAGCGTTTCATTAAGGTATTCCATGCCGAGTCAAAAAAATCAAACCTGCCCGCATTTATTTGATCGTCGATTTGCTTTTCAAATGATTTCAACTTCCCAATATCTTCTTGGGTATAAAACTGTTTACCCCCATCCAAATTTTCTAAAGCATTCTCAAACGCCAGTAAAGAAAATTCATCATTAATAGTTTTAGGGGCATAATGTTGACCGTTAAGGGTAATCATCAGCCTTTTTAACAAGGGCTCATCGCCTGAAAAAGGTTTATTACTACAAAAAACCAGTGCCAATATAGCCAAACTGAAGCCCGTAAGCGAAATCCATCTTTTCATCATTTGTGTATCTTACCCTTGTTATTTCTTGTTGAAACGATCCAATCCCAATACCCCTGTACCTTGTTCAAATACAATATCAACAGGAATATTGTTCTTTTGGATACCGTCTAATTCGCTTTGCAATGCAGCATCAATCCCGCCACGTTCCGCCAACATTTTCGTTACTCCGTCTACATCGCCATCTCCTTGCAAACGTAATAGTTCAGCGGCCAATTCTCGGATTGCTTTTTTCATTTCTGGAACTTTCACGATCAAACCCTTATTCGTGCGTTCCAAGCAACCCTTATTCATTAAGGTGTTAAACGTAATCATATTAGCCCTTCCATGTGCACTTGAAGCACCAAATCGCACAGACCTATATACAGAGGCTACAAATGTTACATAAAAATCTTCTATTTGCCCCTTTAAAACGCCCGCCTCTTGTAAGGAAGTTACCATGTAAAGTCCTAATACATCGGCTTTACACTCCTCAATGGCAGAATAATCGGGTCCTAACGCTTCTCTTACTGTTTTATTAGGATCTTTTACCAAGTTTTTCACGCCCAATCCGTGCGCTACCTCATGGAACATCACATTATTAAAAAACGCATTAAAATTGATGTTTTTTCGCTGCGATTTATGCATTATTTCCTTCGAAATGGGCATCACAATCTCGTCAAATTTAGCCTGCATGGTATTTTTTAGTTGAGAACGGCGTGTACCCCAATACTGTTGAATTACCTCATCGTTGGGCAAATTAACGGCAATGGTTTTACTCCCAGAATTACAATCTCCACCGTAATAGACAGCATCAAAAACCGCCAATTGACTTTGTGGTTCTTTCGGTTTTATTAGCGGTGGGAAACCAGGTATATCTAATGGCATTTCCGGCTCTTCAATTATATCGCCATTTTCATCTTTTTGGGGTTCTGTAGGACCTAATGTAGGTTTGTATTCTTTTTCAACCGGTAACTCGGCCTGTAACTTTGGCAACCACACCAAATACTGCTTCAACTTCTGCCCCCATTCTCTATCTCGTACCAAAACATAAGCTTCATAGGCCGTTTTCTGTCCAGTTAGTTTATCTTCATAATTTTCAATTGGACCTATAATAATATCCAAATGGGCGTCTAATTGCAGCCAAGCAATATCACTTTCGATTAATTGATCGCCTAATAAAGCCATACCGCGCATACGTAAATACTCTGAAAGTTTAGCATCTTCAGATTCAATGGCATCTGCAGCTAAATCCATTTGCTTTTTTAATTCAGCGAGATTCGTTTGGTAATATTGACTGTAGTTTTGGATTTCCACGAACTTATTAGACCCAGATCCTGTATTCAGAGGAAACATTTCGACCATTTTGGGCATTTGGCCGGAATTGGGATCGGAGTTTTGAGGCATGGGCGGTGGATTTCCCTCAGAAAATTCAAATACTTTAGTAACAATAGTATAAGGATTTAAAATACGTGTAGCTTCGGCTCCTCCTACTAATTTCGGATCGAAATCTGCCGGATAAAAATTCACTCCTTTGGGCTTGGCTCCTACTCCTTCAACAAATGACGCATTGTTGTTAAGGCGATCCCAAGGACCATAGTTAATTTGAATAAATGCTTTTAACACAGAATCTTTGACCTTTTTCAATGCCTGATCTTTATCCATGTAGGCCTGTTGCCAAAAAATCAAATCGGCTTGTTCTGCCGCTTTGATTAAATGAAATAAACAGCGTTTTTCCGCTTCCGACAGTTGATTGGTATCGGTAGTGAGTTTAACCTTTTTATAGCTATTCAAACGTTCCTGAATTGGATAACCCTTTACAGCTTTGTTGTTTTGAGCATGCAAGGGCTGCGAAAAAGCAGCAAAAAGCAATCCTAATACAATGAAATTACAATTAAATTTCGGCATTCTACAAAAATAGCGGCTTCTTATCTTAATAAAAAGGTATTGCACCAAATAGCCAAAATAAACGATGAATTGTGCATGTAGAACGAATCACTTTCAATAGAACAACAAAAATCAAAACGTTTCTTTGACCTTTGCACCGTGGGCATCGAAAGCGAAAAACAAACCTCTTCCCGTCAAGATTTACAATGTGGATTATCCAATCAACTTTTGGAAGGGCTTCCCAATAAATCCGAGATAATAAAAATCGGGAATCACCGGTATCCCACTAGTATTTTAGAATTGCACCGACCTACCGGTAAATATATAAGTAGGGCACTAATTAAAGTCTTCAATGCCTTTAGCAGAAAAGGCATCATCCGCACTGTTGGCAATGCTTGCGCTCCCGGCTTACTATTTCCCAAACTAGAGCCCAACCAAGGAATCGCACAATTTGCCGATTTAGAACATAGCTGTCCTATAATATCCGTAAACACCTTAGGTTTCGAACAATATCCCGATTCGGTTACCGTAAAAGCAGAACCCTTCATGTTCTTAAATCTACCTGATCATTGGAACACTTTTGACGATTATCTTAACGCGTTTTCCTCGAAATACAGAGTCCGGGCCAAAAAAGTTTACGAAGAAACCAAAGGAATAACAAAAACCTATTTAGACCAACAAGCACCCAATTCGTGGGCCGCCCAATGTGGAGCTTTATTAGCCACAACACTTCAAGATAAAACCATTGCCATTGGTAAAAATCTACCCGAATTATTAATCTGTTATCATAAATCCTTAGGAGAAAAATATCGCGTAATTGGCTTCCACCAAAATAATGAAATCATTGGTTTTATTACCTATATCATCGATGACAAAAAAATGTTCGCCATGCATTTAGGAGTAAACAAAGACGCAGACACTACAGGAAAATTATATCAAAGGATGTTGTATACTTTGGTGGAAGAAGCATTCGAATTGGGAATAACTAAAATCAACTTTGGCCGAACTGGAGCCGAAATCAAAAGTACCTTAGGAGCTGTACCGATTGAGAATTCATTTGTCGTTTTCACTAGATCTAAAGCCTTGCTCTTCCTATTTAAAGCCTATGTGAAATATATTCAGAAGAAATTCATTTATACCTACCGCAGCCCTTTCAAATCTGATGCCTTAAAGGCACCCTTGCCCGCATAGATCACGCTAAACACATAAAAACTGTACTATTTTAATTATATTTGGCCAGTGAAAAAAATATTAGGTTTTATTATGTGTGGGGCCCTTTTCTTCCCTGCAATGGCCCAAGTTACCAACAAACCCGGAAGCCAATATCAATTCAAAGAAATTCATAGTGTAGACAAAACCGCCGTCCGCGATCAATGCCGAACGGGCACCTGTTGGAGCTACAGTACCTTATCTTTTTTTGAATCTGAGCTAATCAAAATGGGAAAAGGCAGCCACGATTTGAGCGAAATGTTCGTGGCTCGTAATGCCTATGTAGAAAAAGCCATAACCTTTGTGCGCATGGGTGGAAAGCACCAATTCGACGAAGGGGGTGAAGGTCATGATATTCCCTTTATAATTGAGAAATATGGCATCGTGCCCGAATCTGTTTATTCCGGACTCGTAAATGGGAAAACCCGCCATAATCACAATCAATTGATGTCCGTGTTAAAACCAGTGGTTGAAGCCATCGCAAAAGAAAAACCAGGACAAATCGGTCCTGAATGGATTCAAGCCGTAGAAGGCATTTTGGATGCTTATTTAGGAAAAATACCTGAATCATTTGAATATCAAGGCAAAACCTACACGCCTCAAACTTTTGCGAAATCACTCGGTCTGAACATGAACGATTATGCCATGTTGACTTCATTTACCCACCACCCCTATTACCAAACCTTTGCCATCGAAGTTCCAGATAATTGGTCTATGCAAACCGCTTGGAATTTACCGCTAGATGAACTCATGGCTACCGTTAACGAATCTCTTGAAAAAGGACACTCAATAGCATGGGCAACGGATGTGAGTGAAAAAGGCTTCTCGTTCCGAGATGCGCTTGCAATTGCGCCACAACACGATTCACTCATAAAAAAAATAGGTAAAGACGATCGACTTTTCAATAATGCCGGTGCCGAGAAAAAGGGAGATGCTTTTAACAAGCCTATTGTAGAAAAAACCATCGACAGTAAGCTTCGACAAGAAGCCTTCGACAACCAATCTACTACAGACGATCATGGCATGCATATTGTGGCGAAATACATGGAAGAAACCTCCCAAACTCCTTATTACCTTGTTAAAAATTCATGGGGCATTGATAATCCTGCTAATGGATATTTATACGCCAGTGAAAATTATCTAAAGTATAAAACGATTTCGATACTCGTAAATAAGAACGGGGTACCCAAAAACATCAAGAAAAAAATGGGATGGTAAATTAATTATCAATTTCATATGAATTTAAAATTACCGCTTAACACAGCGGTAATTTTTTTTTAGCACAAGATTCACTTGGTAACAATCTTCCAATATCATGTAAATCAGAATTTTGATTCCATATGCAACAATCGGAAAAACGGTTAATGGAGGTCTGCGTAATAAGCGATTTACACTTAGGAACCTTCGGCTGTCATGCCCTAGAAATTGTTCAATATTTAAAAGGAATTCAGCCTCGTATTTTGGTGTTAAATGGAGATATTATTGATATTTGGCAATTCAGAAAAAAATATTTCCCACCCGCTCACATTCAAGTCATCCGCGAGGTTTTCAAACTCATGGAACAAGGTACCCAAGTGTACTATATTACCGGAAACCACGATGAAGCCCTTCGCAAATACTCGGGTACCCGAGTGGGAAACTTGGTATTAGACGACAAGCTGGTATTGGAATTAGACGGTAAAAAAACATGGATATTCCACGGTGATGTTTTCGATGCCACCACCAAGGGAAGTGCAAAAATAATAGCCAAATTAGGCGGACATGGTTACGATTTTCTTATTTGGTTGAACCATTGGACAAACAAAGTTTTAACCTTGCTTGGAAAGGAAAAACGAAGCTTTTCTAAAAAAGTAAAGAACAGCGTAAAAAAAGCCGTTTCTTGGATCAGTGATTTCGAAAATACAGCCGGAGAGCTTGCCATTCAAGAAGGGTTTGATTACGTTATCTGCGGACATATTCATCAACCCCAAAAACGCATATTCGAAAAAGACGGCAAATCAACCATTTACTTAAATAGTGGCGATTGGATTGAGAATTTAACGAGCTTGGAGTACAAAAAAGGTGAGTGGAACATTTACTATTTCGAACAACAAAAAAAGGCCGAAATCAATACCATTTTAGAACCCTTCCCCACTTCTAGAATTCCAGATGTATTAACCGAAAAGGTGGCATTTTGGATTCAAAGTGCTTTGTAACCCTTACCATGAAAATACTTTATGCCGTACAAGCCACTGGAAATGGACATATTGCCCGGGCCATCGAATTGGTTCCTTTTCTGAAGAAATACGGCACCGTTGACGTATTCTTGAGTGGCAGCAATGCCAGCTTAAGACCCGATTTACCCGTAAAATTTCGCAGTAACGGCATCTCTTTATTCTATAGTGCAAATGGAAAATTAGATACCCTTAAAATTCTAAAACAACTCAATCCCATTTATCTGAATCGTGAAATAAACCAACTTCCCGTAGAAAAATATGATTTAGTCATTTCCGATTTCGAATTTATATCTGCTCGGGCCTGTAAACGCAAGGGAAAAGCCTTTTGGCATTGGGGACACCAAGCCAGCTTCCACAGTCCGAATACCCCTAGACCCCTAAAACGAGATTATTTCGCGGAATGGATCATGCAAAATTATTGCTCAAGTCCCCATAAAGTGGGATTTCATTTCAAATCCTACGACGACTGGATTCTGCCACCGATCATTAAAAATTCACTTTGGGACGCCGTTCCCACTCAAAAAAAACACATTACCGTTTATCTACCGCACTACTCCAACGCTGAAATCAGACGCTATTTCTACGGCATCGACGGCGTGCAATTTGAAGTCTTCTCCAAAGAATGCAAGCGGGAAGAATCTGACTATAATATCAATTGGAAACCCGTGGGTAACGAGGCTTTTGCCCAAAGCATGATTCATAGCCGCGGTATTATTTGCGGTGCCGGATTTGAAACCCCTGCCGAAGCTCTTTTTCTTGGGAAGCGTTTAATGGTAATTCCTATACAAGGTCAATACGAACAATATTGTAACGCCGCGGCCTTGGAAGAGTTCCATGTTCCTGTAGTAGAACGACTCGACATAAACTTCAGTGGGATTTTCCATCAATGGCTAAAATCCGAACCCGTTAAACCCCATAATTTGAGTTTCATGCGCACCGAGGAATCGGTTAAATGCTTTATGGATAAAGTATTAGAATCACAGCAATAGACTGCCACTTATTCGTTTTGATGGCGTATATTTGCGCCACATTTTTTTATGATAATCGGGGTACCTAAAGAAATCAAAAACAACGAAAACCGCGTTGCGGTTACGCCAGGAGGTGTACAAGAATTCGTTAAACACGGACATACAGTGTATGTGCAGCACACAGCAGGAAACGGAAGCGGTTTTTCAGACGAACAATACAAGCAGGCAGGTGCCCACATCCTCAACACAATTGAAGAGGTGTATGGCATTGCTGAAATGATTGTAAAAGTGAAAGAACCTATTGAGTCTGAATACGCACTTATTCGCGAGAATCAATTGCTATTCACCTACTTCCATTTTGCTTCTTATGAACCCCTAACCCATGCCATGATCAAATCCGGTGCCATTTGCCTTGCTTATGAAACCGTTGAAGTGAATCGCACCCTTCCCTTGTTAATTCCTATGAGTGAAGTAGCAGGTCGCATGAGTATCCAAGAAGGAGCTAAATATTTAGAAAAACCCATGGGAGGCCTAGGCATTCTTTTGGGCGGCGTACCCGGAGTAAAACCCGCTAATGTAATCGTACTTGGTGGCGGTATCGTAGGAACCCAAGCAGCCAAAATGGCCGCAGGTATGGGTGCCGATGTTACCATTATGGATGTAAATCTAAACCGCTTACGCCAATTAGACGACATCATGCCAGCCAACGTTAAAACTCAATACAGCAGCGAATACAACATTAGAGAAGCCATCAAAACCGCCGATTTAGTTATCGGTGGCGTGCTAATTCCAGGTGCTAAAGCACCTAAACTTATCACCAAAGACATGCTCTCTACTATGAAAACCGGTGCGGTAATTGTTGACGTAGCTATTGACCAAGGCGGTTGTTTCGAAACTTCTAAACCTACCACCCACGCCGAACCTACCTACGTAGTAGATGGTGTAGTACACTATTGTGTAGCCAATATGCCTGGTGCCGTTCCTTACACATCTACCCTAGCATTAACTAATGCTACCCTACCTTATGCCATCCAATTGGCGAATAAAGGTTGGCAGCAAGCCTGCAAAGACAACGCAGATTTGCGCTTAGGATTGAATGTGGTTAACGGTAAAATCGTATATGAGGGAGTAAGCCAAGCGTTCAATTTGGAGTACACGCCCGTATCCGAAGTGCTTGCTTAATGAATTTAGTCAATTACAAAACCTATGGGGAGGCACATTTGCCTCCCCTTTATATTGCCCACGGCGTTTTTGGGATGCTCGACAATTGGCATAACATTGCCCAAAATCTATCTGAACATTTCTTTGTAATCACCTACGACGCCCGAAATCACGGCAAATCGTTCCACCACCCTGATGCCAGCTTTAATGCAATGGTGGAAGACCTAAAGAATCTAATCGATTATTTTCAACACCCACAAATCTGCCTTATCGGACATTCCATGGGAGGAAAAACCGCCATGAAATTTGTCGATACCCACCCAAATTACGTTCATCACCTCGTTGTCGTAGATATTGCCCCAAAAACCTACAAACCCAGCCACACGCAGTTCATACAAGCATTCAAAGAAATCCCATTCGATCGCATCGCCAACAGAAAAGATGCCGACTTGGCATTCTCTGAATACGCCAGCGATATAGGCATTCGTCAGTTCCTTCTCAAAAACATTGAAAGCAGGCCCGAAGGCGGCTACCAATTAAAAATCAATATCGAAGCCATCGAAAATTATTACCTCGAAATTATCGGGGCTTTAGAGTTTTCACAAATTCACAAACTTCCTGCCACTTTCATCGCAGGGGCGAACAGTGCGTATATTCAAGAGGCCGATTTCCAAGACATCCAAAAAATATTTCCTCAATCCGAACTTGTCACTATTCCCAACGCCGGACATTGGGTGCACGCGGAGCAACCGCAAGCCTTCTTAGATGCAATAAAAAACTGCCTGATTACGGCAAATTAATTAACTTTGGTCCATGCAGTGTGTAAAACGCAATATTGGCCTCTTCCTTTTACTTTTAAGCATTCCCCTTAAAGCGCAACTATCGGAAGGACCTATAAACCCAAAAGAAAAACGCTGGTTCTTCTTGCATGCGGGTATAGGCTATTATGCCACTGGAGGCAATTGGGCCCAACGCTACCCCACCCACCTATCCGTACCCCTAGGCATTGAATATTCACACCGCAGCAATTGGTCTGTCGGCGCCGATTACTCCTTTTTCTTAGGATCTAATGTCAACACTAGCGGCATTTACGGTCCCCTTACTTCCGATTCCGGAACCTTAATTGACATGAACGGCTTTCCTGCCGTTATCAGAACTTACCAACGTGGATTTTCAACCCGCGTATTTGCCATGAAAAATTGGATCCTACATAAAAATAGGAACCATCGTTTATTGCTCCAAACAGGCGGTGGAATTGGATACTACAATCACTACACAAAATTTACTTTTGATCTTGATCAATTGCCACAAATAGATGGTAATTTCCAAGGCGGCTATAACCGACATACCCAAGGTGCCCAAATATTTGAACAACTTAAACTACAATATATCAACAACGAAGCCATTTCTTTTACCCTCGGTTTAGAAGCCGGCCAAGGTCGCGGCACCCGCATACATCCCTACGATTTTGCCACCCAAACCCCAAATACCGGAAACATTATCGACACCTATATTGGCGGCGTTTTCAGCATTATGGTGCCAATCAATTTCCGCGATCGCGTAAGTGAAGTAGATTATTACATGGAATAATGTGGGTAAGGCTTGCATATCAATTGCTCATGTATTTGAGCCAAGCGGCCTTAGCCCTACTGGCATTATTTCTCTCGGGGGAATCTAAACTAGCAAAAATGCTTCGAGGGCGTAAACAATCTTTAGAACGCCTTAAACAACTTCCCCCAAAAAATAAAAAACGAGTTTGGGCGCATGCCGCCTCATTAGGCGAGTTCCAGATGCTTTTGCCCTTACTATTAAAATTACAAACTGAACTACATTCTGAAATTCACGTAAGCTTTTTCTCTCCATCCGGCTATGAACATGCCGAAATGCCCTCATCTTGGCAATCGCACTATTTACAACACGATACACCCCTTTTAGCGAACCGTTTTGTTTCCTTGTTGCAACCTGATCTTGTGATTTTTGCAAAATACGAATTTTGGCTTTCCCATATCCGAGTTTTGAATCATAAGAACATCCCGTTTTTATATTGGAATGTACTCTTGCGCCATAATCATTTTTTGACAAAATCCTGGGCGCAACCTTGGCGCAATGCCCTAAAGAGAGCATTGGTTTTCGGTTGTCAGAATATTACCACACAACAAATTTTAACGTCCTTATTGCCCACAACACCCTGCCTATTAACCGGCGATATCCGTTTTTTACAAACTGCAGAACTTAAGAATTCTCCGTCCGTATTTTCCGATTCCGAAATCAAAATATGGGAAGAGAAACTCAATATTGTATGGGGAAGTTCTTGGCAAGAAGAACTCGAAGTACTGTTACAAGTGGCACCGCTTAATACCGGTGATTATCGATTTGTGTTGGCGCCTCATGATGTGAGTGAAAAAAACTTACTGCACATTGAATCTAGGCTGCATGGACAATCACAGCGCCTTTCCCATTGGCTGCAGCACCCCCAAACCAATGCCATCGTATTGGTAGATGGAATAGGCAAATTGAAATACATTTACCGCCATGCAACAATAGCCATTATTGGGGGCGGATTCAAAAATGCCCTTCATAATATCATTGAACCCCTTTCTTCAGGAGTACCTGTATTATTTGGCAGCAACCACGAGAAATTTCCCGAAGCCCAAGAAGCGGTCAACGCCAAAGCTGCCTTGCACGCCTCTACCCCAAAAGAGCTTTCTAGAATATTGACATTCCTTTTATTTCACAGCGGAAATTCGCAACTCATTAGATTTCATCAGAGCCAAGCACAAGCCTTTTTTGAAAGCAATACGCCAAAAATGGAAGGCGTTTGGCCATTTTGTTTGGCTGCTCTGACAAAGTGACATTGTTAGAGCGAATTTTTGTCACCTAATCCTATCAAAAACGGAAAAATTTGCATTAAAGTGCGAGTGGCACGAAATTCGTAATAAACAAAACACAAAACCTTATAAAAACTAAAATTCAATATGTCAGTTAACATCAAACCTTTGGCCGATCGCGTTCTGATAGAACCGGTTGCCGCAGAGCAAACCACTGCATCAGGCATCATTATCCCTGATACTGCAAAAGAAAAACCACAACGCGGAAAAGTAATCGCCGTGGGTGCAGGTAAAGCCGATGAGCCTATGACCGTTACCGTTGGCGACACTGTTCTTTATGGCAAGTATGCCGGTACAGAAATTAGCGTTGAAGGTAAGGATTACCTTATCATGAAAGAATCTGATATTTTAGCAATCGTTTAATTTTTAGTTCAAAGAAGTTATGGCAAAGAAAATAGATTTTAATTTAACCGCTCGCGACGGTTTGAAACGCGGTGTTGATGCATTAGCAAACGCCGTAAAAGTAACCTTAGGTCCTAAAGGACGTAACGTAGTTATCGATAAGAAATTTGGTGCTCCTCACGTTACCAAAGACGGAGTTACCGTAGCTAAAGAAATCGAATTACAAGATCCCGTTGAAAATATGGGAGCTCAAATGTTGAAGGAAGTTGCCAGCAAAACAGCTGATATCGCTGGTGATGGTACCACTACCGCTACCGTTTTAGCTCAAGCTATCGTAACCGCAGGCTTGAAAAACGTAGCCGCGGGTGCCAACCCAATGGATTTGAAGCGCGGTATTGAAAAAGCGGTTAAAGCCGTTGTAGCAAAATTGAACGATATGGCACACCCCGTTGGTGATGACAACAGCAAAATCGAACAAGTAGCTACTATTTCTGCTAACAGCGATGAAAATATCGGTAAACTTATTGCCGAAGCCATGCACCGCGTGGGTAAAGACGGTGTAATTACCGTTGAAGAAGCAAAAGGTACAGAAACCACCGTTGATGTAGTTGAAGGTATGCAGTTCGATCGCGGTTATTTGAGTTCATATTTTGTAACCAATACCGACAAAATGGAAGCGGAATTAGAAAACGCATTCATTTTGATCTACGATAAGAAAATCAGCACCATGAAGGATTTAATTCCTGTATTGGAAAAGGTAGTTCAAACCGGAAAACCTTTGTTGATTATTGCCGAAGATATCGAAGGCGAAGCCTTGGCTACTTTAGTTGTAAACCGCATCCGTGGCTCACTCAAAATTGCCGCTGTTAAAGCTCCTGGATTTGGAGATCGCAGAAAAGAAATGTTGCAAGACATTGCGATCCTTACAGGGGGTACCGTAATTTCTGAAGAGCAAGGTCGTAAACTAGACGATGCCACATTAGACGATCTAGGTACTGCTGAAAAAATCACTATCGATAAAGACAATACCACTATTATCAATGGTGCGGGTCAAAAAGAACACATCGACGCCCGTGTAAATCAAATTAAAGTACAAATCGAGAATACCACTTCAGACTACGACCGTGAAAAATTGCAAGAGCGTTTGGCTAAGTTAGCCGGTGGTGTTGCCGTTCTTTACATTGGAGCCGCTACTGAAGTAGAAATGAAAGAAAAGAAAGACCGCGTAGACGATGCTCTTCACGCTACCCGCGCTGCGGTAGAAGAGGGTATCGTACCTGGTGGTGGCGTTAGCTTCATTCGTTCTATCAGCGCCTTAGATGGCCTAACAGGAGTGAATGATGACGAAACCACAGGTATTGCTATTGTACGTCGTGCACTAGAAGAACCTTTACGTCAAATCGTTGCCAATGCCGGTGGCGAAGGAAGTATCGTAGTTCAAAAAGTATTAGAATCTAAAGACGATTTCGGATACAATGCCAGAACTGAAGTTTATGAAAACTTAATTTCTGCCGGTGTTATTGACCCTAAGAAAGTTTCTCGTGTAGCTCTTGAGAATGCAGCCTCTATTGGCGGTATGATCTTAACTACGGAGTGCGTACTTAGCGAAATCAAAGAACCAGAACCTGCACATTCACACGGTGGTGGAATGGACGGCATGGGTGGCATGGGCGGCATGATGTAATCATCCTCCAACGCATCTCAAAAGAGGCGGCTTTTCAAGTCGCCTCTTTTTTTATGGTTATACAACTTCCCAATCATACCCCCAAACTCCGAACATGTAAAAAAATAAAATCTCACACTTGAATTAATAAAGCTGAAAGTCGATGAAATAGTGACAACCAATTTCAGGCAAGGTCAAATTCACAATTGACAATTGACAATTAACAACTGACAACTGACAATTAAAAAATTAGGTTTTTAAATAGACCTCGCACTCCATGATGTATCTTTGCAGAATGGCACGTATATTAGCAATCGATTACGGCGAAAAACGCTTCGGTCTCGCCCAAACCGACCCGCTAAATATCTTCGCACAACCCTTACCTACCCTCCGTTCCACGGAATTTGAAAGTTGGATCAAAACCTACTTACAGTCTGAAACACTTAGTGCCATTGTAGTAGGTATGCCCAAAAGATTATCCGGTGAAGACACCCATAGCACCGAGCGCGTGAGAGGCTTTATCAACTGGCTGCAAACCAATTTTCCGGAAATTCCA
>CBFHXF010000006.1:0-27736 GCA_965659745.1 Bacteroidia bacterium | reverse complement strand
CTTTCCATCCGATTGTTTATCGTAGATGGCTCTGAAATTGAAAATATAAATCCCAGCGGATTTAAAGAAGTCTTTATCAACCCCGTTATTGAAGAAGAATTTGGAAAAGAATGGGAATTTGAAGAAGGGTGTTTGAGCATTCCCGATGTTAGGGCCCACGTTAAGCGCAAAGGCGAACTCACCATCCGTTATTTCGATCAAAATTGGGTAGAACACGTAAAAACCTTCGACGGAATGGCCGCACGTATCATACAACACGAATACGACCACATCGAAGGCATCTTATTTACCGATCGAATTGGCCCCCTTAAAAGGAATATGCTAAAACGCCGTATGGACGGAATTTCTCAAGGGCGCGTAAACGTAGATTATAAAATGAAGTTCGCAAAAAAGTAAAATCATGAACCTGTTTTGGCGCATCACCCGACCTGTAAATTTAGGACTTACCATAATTACCCAGCTCCTATTTTACCTATCGGCCTCGCGTATACATTCAGGATTTTCTACTTTTGACTTAACTAATATTCGGTTTCCCGAAGCGCTAACCGCCACCTTGGCATGTGTATTTATAGCGGCCGGAGGTTATGTAATTAACGACATATTCGATAAAGAAACCGATGCCATTAATAAACCTAAAAAACAAATCGCCCATACCCAAATTGCGACGCCCTCTTTATACAAATACTATATAATTCTGTCTGTAATTGGACTCATTTTTGGATTTGCAACTGGGCTAGGAATGGGAATTTTATGCATATCTATTGCGGTTTTGCTCTATTTCTACTCCAGTGATTTCAAAGGAGAATACCTCATGGGAAACCTGTTGGTATCACTGCTCGCCGGAATGGTCGTATATATCGCGTCTAGAGGGGTATACGAGGTATCAAAAGCCTATTTTGCAGAATACGCCAGCATTGCTTTTTTCATAACCTTTGCGCGTGAATTAGTCAAAGATTTAGAAGATGCAGAGGGCGATAAAACTCAGGGATATAGCACATTTGCCCTGTCTATGGGCGCTAAATACACCAAAATGCTATCGGCTATTATGTTGCTCCTTAGTTTAATTCTCTTGGGACTCATTTACTACCACAGCCAGCAAATTTTATTTTTAATTACCGCCGCAAGCATCGCCGTTCCTCTTACCCTTCTCATCCTTAAAAGATTAAAAGACGCTCAAAATCCCGAGCAATACCACCAGGTTTCAACCCATTTGAAGCAACTGATGTTTTTAGGTTTGCTAACCAGTTTGTTCTGCTAATTCGCAAAAAACTATATACTGAATTCCAAGTTCTACCTAGTAGAAATTCAATTCAATAATCGGCGCTTTCGGTACCAATTACTTTTTCCCTTTTTCTTTCTCCCAAGCAGCCGCAACTTCTTCCAAAGCCGTGTACCACTTCTCCCCCATTTTTCGCGTCAAGGCTTCTTTCAAAAATTCATAAACCGGTATATTCATTTCGGAACCCGCTCTACACGCATCGCCACAAATTTCCCAATCGTGATAGTTCATCGCCACATAAGCGCCGTATTTTTTGGCCCTAATTGGATATAAATGACAACTTATTGGCTTTTTGTAATCAATAGCTCCGGCCGCATGGGCTTGTTCAATAGCACATTGCGTGATACCTGTATCCGTATATCTCACAAAAACACAGGCGCCATCATCTAAACATTCTGTTACCAATTCGCCATCAGGATCGCGGGTGTAAAATCCCTTATTTTGCAATAATTCCTTGGCGGGCGCTGTCATAAAGGACTTAATGGCATCTAAGCGCTGCTCAATTTCCGATAATTCGCTGTGCAATAAAGGGGCTCCCGCATCGCCTTCTACACAACACGCTCCCTTACATTTATCCAATTGACATGCGAATTTTCGCTCTAAAATCTCTTCAGACAACAATACATCTTCAACTATGATCATGGATAAATATCTTTAATTAATAACTATTAATAAATACGGCTGCCTTACATGCCAGTAAGGTATTCTGCGGGACCTAAATCTTCTAATTTTTTGGCTTTGTTCAACACTTCGGTTTCCATACCCAACTTAAACGCGATCACCTTCTTTGCTACTTCCTCGTCGGAAGTACCCAGAATTTGTGCCGCTAAAATTCCGGCATTTTTTGCACCATTAATAGCTACAGTAGCGACCGGAACACCGGGAGGCATTTGCACAATCGAATACAAACTATCAAGACCGCTCATCGTGCTGGTTTTCACAGGAACGCCAATTACCGGCAAATGCGTAAAGCTGGCTACCATACCCGGCAAATGAGCCGCGCCACCCGCACCTGCAATGATCACTTTCAACCCGCGCGAAGCAGCAGACTTCGAATAGGTTACCAATCTATCTGGAGTTCGATGCGCAGAAACAACCGTCGTTTCACAGGCTATACCCAATTCTTGAAGCACTTCAACCGCCGCATTCATTACGGGCAAATCGCTGTCGCTCCCCATTATAATACCAATTTTTATCATAGTTCTTCAGGTGTGTTTGACTTCCCCCGAAAGGCAATGAAGGAAGCCGCTATAAACCAAATGTATATTCCAAAAAAAGCCGCATATCCTAAAGTAGGGACCAATAGAACAGACCCTCCAATAAATATCCATCGCCATGAATCAACCCCGTCTGTTTTATTGAATTTCAACGATAACATTGGGTAATCTGAAACCATAAAAAAACTCGCTAGCAAAGGCATATACAACCATAAATATACGTGATCAAATAAGCCTTGGGGGAAATCAACGAACGGCAGTACGTCCATGCCCAAAAATGCCTCATTAACGCCTAAGCTCATTCCAATGACAGAAAAGGAAGCCAAAGTTATACCCGTTAAAGGGGTAGGAATGCCAGTAAAATAGGTAGAACCACCCGATTCAACGTTAAAGCGGGCCAAACGATATGCCGACGCCAATGGAATTAACAACCATATGTATGAGTTGATGCAAAATCCAGTCGGCGGACAGTACCCTTTGGTTTCCATCCATGATTTCCAGATAAGCCCTGGCACTACTCCAAAAGAAACCAAATCTGCCAAACTGTCTAATTGCTGCCCTAATGGACCTTCTTGTCCTAATAAACGCGCTACAAAGCCGTCAAAGAAATCCAATACCGCCGCCAATAAAACCAAGTAAAAGGCGTAATGCGAGGTATCTGGGTTCAATGCCAAGGGAATAGCCAATAAGCCACAAGCCAAATTGGCTAGGGTTATGCCGTTGGCAATAGGGATAGACTTTAACATATAGGCAAAGGTAATTCTAATTTACTTCGAAAAAAACAAACACACGTGCGCCGTAAGGCCCCAGGCTTGCAATCCGCTATTCAACGACAATCGCTGATATAACTGATTGGAACCCGAATAAACCCAATTGCCGTTACCTACATTATAGTAGGTATTGGCTTGTACGCCCACTCCGGCTTCCTGCGCAAACCTATAGAATAAATTGGCGCTAAATCCCGTATTCCAAGACTGATTGTGAATTTTCAAACCGTTAACGGGCAATACAGAAGTTGCCAAGTTCAGCTCTTGTTTATAGGTGTATTGCAAGCGAGAGGGACCAAAGCGACCTGTAAGGTCAATTGCCCAAGCTCCTTTTTGCAGATGCAAACCTGCTATAAGATCTACCCCCCAGAAGTTGGCAAAAACAGCGCCCGCAGAATCTGTAAAACTCGCGAAGTTCAGATCGTTATCGGTATTAATGGAATAATACCCCGAAATACCCAAGGTAAAGGGTCCATAATTGACATTGATTTGATGTTGCAAGCCAAATAGAGCCGGGTTTCTAAACGAAGACCCTTGATTTTGGAAATGCGCCTTCATGCCGGGATTGTCGATCGACCAATAGGCCAATCCAAAATAAGGGATACTTAGAGAAATAGGCCAACGGTCTTTCAATGAGGCATCGCCAAAATCCTCGGTTGGTTTTTCCGTACTCAAAGAGGCATTTTTTTCATTATTTACTAAAATAAAGCGGTATTTTTTTCGCAATTCTCGCAAATCTGAATCGCTGCTATTCAAGTCGTACAAGCGCATTCCTGTAAAATACGGTTGTAATAGGGGTTTCAATTCTCGAGTTAACTGCGATTGATTCGAAATGATTTGTGCACTCACTCCCGGTGTCTTGTCTTGGTAAAAATACCCTACCGTAATTACCGAATCTCTGCTCTTGAAATGATATGCTATAAGTCGGTTCACTACACTCTCGTAGGAATACCAACCGCAATCTATATCCGACTGCGTTTCCGAGATATGACATCGACCAAACTGACCAAAGAATTTGCCGTTCGGATGTTGGTTTAATGCGCTGGCAAACCGTTGGTACATTACAGTTTCTCTCCAATGAAATCGCGAGGCCGATTCGGAATCTTCATCCCATTTATTGCATTCTTGAACGCCTTCTAAGGCAGCGATAAATTCCTTGTAATCATCAGGAGTTAACCAGTTTTTGTAATGAGTTAATTGGGCTTGAATCCGCTCCGCGTAATCTTGGTAATCGAACCGATAGAAAAAATGGGAATTCACAAATTCATCGTTATCCTCTGAAATTTCCATATCTACACTTCCCAGTTTTCTATTGTATTGCTTCAAACGGTCATCGAAGCGCCGATTAGCATAGGAAACAATTGCCAATACATCGGCTAGAATAGAATCGGAACAGCGATTAATTGCAAGCCCCTTTCTTAAAGGTTCGGCCAATCGCTCAAAAGAAAGATCATAAAATCGCTCCACATCTACCCCATGTACCTGAATTCGATCTTGTGAATCTAATAGTTGATTCCAGCGATGCAAATTCTCAAATAAATTCATGTATTTAAGTGACGAAACTCCCTTCAAGGCATCGCGCGCATGGGTATCCGAATGCCGTATATACCTATTTAAATAATGTGCCCGTGCCGGACTAAGTTCAATAACATAGTGACGGTAACCTGCGAACTTATGAAGTCGGTTCATGAAACCGTACTCCATTAACGAATTAAAATCTACCTCGGTATGATTCTCACCCCCCATAAAAACCCGCACTTTTGACGCCTCATTGGCTATTAATGACCAAGTAGGATCCATAGGGGTTTTGGAATCAAAATTCATCTGTAATGGGTATGCTTTGGGAGGCGTTTGTGCCAAAGGCGTTCCGAATAGGCACCCAATCAAACAAAACAACAGAACCTTACTTTTCATTTCCCCCGAAAATTAAAAAGCCCAAACCTAATCCATAATGCAGTCCGCTGCCACGAAAGTTATCCCCCCCATTGATGGCATTTCCATTGGAATACCAACGATTGTCTGACCAATCCCAACGGTATCCCAATTGGGCTTTGGCATAAAACTTCGATACCCGCAACAGCACCTGCGTAAAGGCCCCAATATTCTGTCCGTCGTTGCGCAAAACCACCGGAACATGCTGAGGATTGCCGATGAATTGGGTATTTACGGGAAGCGCAATTCTATAATTTTCATATTGGTAATCGACACCGATTAAGGAACTCAATCCAAATCGATTAAAAAGAGGCACACTGCTTGAAAAACGAAAATTCGTATACGCAAAATGCGACCGTGAATCCCAGTCAAGCCACGAATTCTGTCCAGACCATTGCACGCTAAATAGCACTCCGTCTACAGCTAATACGCCCAATTCTAAGCCCATCGCATTGCCTGTATTAACCGATTCCAAACCCATTTTGGCAAAATTGGCATTCAACTTTGCATCGTCTACTATCGCGGTATTGAATGCCGAACCGATGAAAACCTGAAGCGAATTAGGTCCAGAACTAGTGATCTCATCTGTAGCAACCGTTACTTCGTCTTCACTGAAGTTATAGTCAGCCAAAGGCCAACGCAACAGCAATTGGTCATACAAACGTTTAACATGTATTATTTTCCCAGTAGTATCAACTCTACTTCTATTTTCTACAAAATGATGAATTTCAAAAGGAATCGAAGGAAAATTCAGGCCTATTATGTCTTCAAAAAGGTATTCCCTTTTAAAAGTATTTCCCATTTCAGATCGGTCTTCAATTATCCATATTTCTTGAGAATCTATATTATTCAACCAATAGTTTGCCGTTTCCATCATTCGGGTGTAATGCAGACCAACATCGCGATAAACATGATACCCTACATTACTGAGATTGATAAAGGCACGTATTTCCTTCCATTCTTTCTCCAAACCCTGAATCCTACTTAAACTATCAAAAAGATCCAGCGAATCCAAGCAATAATTAAGGGTCCCAGTGGCATTAAATGAGGCGTCAATAGAAATTTGAGTGCTTCCCTCCGAATCTAATTTGGCATTCGCCAATTTTTGATACCTCACAAAAGATCGCATGGCTTTCAACGACAAGGGTGCTTGCGCTTCGGGCACCTTAGAAAAAACATCCGCCCATAAATGCAAAACGTTGTTTCTGAATTCACTAGCTGTAAGCATTCCTAATGCCGGATCAATAGCGGCAAATGTTAGGTTTTGGGCGCGAATCTTCTCTTCAGGCGACAACGCCTCGAGTCCCGACCGCACTACTTTCATAAAATCGCGAACCGAGCCTTCTTCAGGTTCATAATTCA
This sequence comes from Bacteroidia bacterium, assembly GCA_965659745.1. Lineage (GTDB taxonomy): Bacteria > Bacteroidota > Bacteroidia > NS11-12g > UBA955 > VMCP01. The sequence goes on along the minus strand of CBFHXF010000006.1, from coordinate 21,179 downwards.
GTTCAAAATCAGATATCGAACCCGCAGTATCGTGTATTATTTTATTCAGCAAATATATTTCAAACACATTGCGATCAATCAATACAATTCTTTGAGAGTTTGTAGTATCGCGCGTGGCTTCATCTAACAATATCAACGCTTTTAACAGCGATTGGTGTTCTTTTGTATGAAATGTGAATTGATTGTCTAAGTCTTGTGTGAGAATCTTTAAATTTTGGCCAAATAATGAAGGGATAGTGAGCAAAAGGCTCAAAATCACAAGTAAATACGCTTTTATATGGTGGCGATTTTTGATGGCTGTTTAGGCTAAATTAAGGACTTGTTCTTTTATTTGTTCCAATTTTTCCTTCATTCTTACCGCACATTCCTGCATCGGAAAATAATTGCTTTTCACACCTAGGGTATTCATCTCTCTGCCCATTTCTTGGGCAATAAAGTTTAGTTTGCGGCCTTTGGGCTCTTCTTTTAATGAGCGTATGAAGAAATCAAGATGCTGACTCAATCGCTGTTTTTCTTCCGCTATATCCCATTTATCTAAATAGAGCAAAATTTCTTGTTCTAGGCGATTTTCATCTACGTTTTGTTCTTGAATATGCTCTAAAACATTGCCATAGATGCGCTCGCGAAGGGCTTCCCTGCGATTTCCTTCTTGGTGCTCAATAATCAATACATCGTCAGAAATCGACTCAATTAGTTGTTTCAGCTTGTCTGCGGTAGCTTGTCCTTCGATGATCCTGAACGCGTCTAATTGTTTGGCCGCTTCTAAAGTAACTTTAATGATTTCTTCCTTAAAATCATCTCCAATTTCTCGCTCCCCTACCCCCATAACATCAGGAACCTTTAAAATTTCGCGCATGGGATCGCTCAATTGCAGACCCAAGCTAGACTCTAAATGTTGCAATGCATTCAAATATTCCTTTGCCAAATCAGTATTCACTGCAATTCGCGAGGGAGCATCATTGGTTTTAATATTATAATTAACAGAAATCGTTCCGCGCTCTAAAAACTCGGAAAGCGCCCTGCGAATTTTAGAATCTAACTCATTTAAATATTTAGGCAGTCGTATATCCGCCTCGAAATACCTTCCGTTTAGCGCCTTTATTTCACAGCTAATCGTCCATTTCTCATTTTCAGACTGGGCCCTTCCGAAACCCGTCATACTTTTTGCTTTCATAACCACTAAGGGCGAAAATACGTAATTTTAACGGGCAAACACGAAAGCCTATCGCTTTTGATTACAAACGCAAATTTTCAAGGATAAATTATATTATTTTTGACCAACTCTAATGGCAAAGCATAGCAATAAATTTAATTACTTACTTTTTGTAGGAACCTTAGGTATTCTTTTCATCTTGGAAAGTTGCGGAAACACCCCTTCCAGTAATGATTTGGAAACCCCTACAGAAATCGAAAACACCGCCACCATTAAAACCAAAGGAAATCTTTTTTCGGAGGATTCAGCATTTGCTTTTATTGATGCCCAAGTCAATTTTGGTTATCGTATTCCAGGTACGCCCGAGCACTTAAAATGCGCACAATGGTTGTACGCACAACTTTCGACCTATTGCGATACCGCATATTTTCAAAAAGGACAAACCCAAACACATACAGGAAAAAACATTCCGGTTTATAATCTTATAGGGAGCTTCAATCCCAAAGCCACCAAACGCATGTTATGGGCATCCCATTGGGATTCTAGACCTATTGCAGATCAGGATAACGAAAGAACCGATATGCCTATCTCAGGAGCCAATGACGGAGCTAGCGGCGTTGGTGTATTATTAGAAATAGCCAGAATTATAGATACGCTTCCCCAAGAAATGGGATTGGATATTATTTTCTTCGATGCGGAAGACTTAGGAGCTTCAGAAGTTGAAAATTCCTTTTGTTTGGGAAGCCAATATTGGGCAAAAACCCCACACATACCCAACTATTCCGCCCGAATGGGGGTATTATTAGACATGGTAGGTGCCAAAGATGCCGAATTCTTGTGGGAAGCCAATTCCAATCAATGGGGAAATTTCCTATTAGCCCATATTTGGTCTATCGCCCATGAACTAGGTTACCAAAAACATTTTAAAACCCAAAATACAGGGATGGTCATCGACGACCATGCATATGTATACCAGGGACGTAAAATACCCATGATAGACATTATCGATTACAACCATTCGCGCGGCTTTCCTAGCGAATGGCATACCCACGATGATAACATTAAAAACATTCACAAACCTACGTTGAAAGCCGTTGGACATACATTGGAGAACACCTTACTCAATCCTCCACCGAGCTTATTCTATTAATCATGAAACTAGACATTTTAGCCATTGCTGCGCATCCTGACGATGTGGAATTGGCCTGTTCAGGCACCCTTATAAAAGAAATCAAGAACGGGAAAATAGTTGGCATTCTCGATTTAACTCGTGGCGAACTTGGCAGCCGTGGTAATGCAGAATTGCGAACACTTGAAGCCCAAGAAAGTGCCCGTATCATGGGCCTGCACATAAGGCATCAACTTAATCTAAAAGACGGGTTTTTCGAAAATACAGAAACTGAAATTATACAAATCATTGAACAGATCAGGCGTTTCCAACCCAAAATAGTTTTGGCAAATGCCACTTCCGATCGCCATCCCGACCACGGCAGGGCTTCCGAATTGGTTCGCCGGGCTTGCTTTCTATCGGGTTTGGTTAAAGTAAATACCCATTACGAAGGCAAGGAACAACAAGCACATCGACCCGAATCGGTATATTTTTACATACAAGACCGAAATATCGGCCCCGATTTTATCGTTGATATAAGCGAAGAATACGCTCAGAAACGAGACACTATATCCGCCTTTAAAAGTCAATTCTACCAAGCCAATAGTGGTGAACCTGAAACACCCATTAGTAGCAAAGCATTTTGGGATTTCATAGAGGCACGCGCCCGAGATTACGGTCGCAGTATTGGCTGTGAGTTTGGCGAAGGATTTATTTGTGAAAAGGGCGTTGTAGGAGTAAATCGGATTAACGACCTCTTTTAAATGCACCTCATAGGAAATAAAAAAGCCCAAAGCATATTAATAGCGCTAATGCTGCTTTTATTTCCGCTATTTTCACAACCAACCACACCCCTTGTTTCTAAAAAAATCGAAAGTTTGATGAAAATTAAACCCATTCGATTATCGGAACACCCGCAGGGCCGCGATCCGTTGATTGTGTACTTGCCAATGTACTTTTCAAGTTCTCAATTCCTCCCAGAAACCCGTTTTGAACTTCCCCCGAAAAAAGAAATCATAAGCGTCCACTTGGTTTATACCCGTTACCGTCAGGTCGATACATTTGATCAACCCTTGCTCAACGCGAAACGATTTTTGCATTTATCGCAAAAAATTCCGGGATTATTCGACCAAGAGAATGTGGAATGGCACATTTTCGAACAAACAAAAGGAAAAACAGAAGAGGAAGCCCGAAAGATGTTTCACGGATTTATTATTTTCCTAAAGGAACCGGTGCCCGCAGCCATGAGCAAATCGGAAATGGGAATCATTGACGATTTACTTTTACAAATTCACGATTCGCTTATAGAAGTTCCTGACAAAGACGTTTACCGAATTCGTAAAAAATATGTAGAAACTGGCCGTTATTTACCCAGAAGAAGCGATAAAATAGAAAAAGGATTGCGGTACGACAAAGCGGGAATATGGATGCGAGAACCCGAAATGAAAGTTGTACTCGACAGCGTAAAACGCAAAACTATCAAGGGTTATACCACATTCAAGGGCGTTTACACCGGATCGAATGCACATATCAAAGACATTGAAGTTTATAACCAACTACGTAATAAAACATTTAAGCGCAAATGGGCATTCGTCATTGACGTTACTGGCAGTATGGCTCCGTATACCGGACAAGTATTAGCCCTGTTACAAACGCGTCCGAATTTAGCTACCGACCACTACTACAGTTTCTTTAACGATGGAAACGGAGCGCCAGAAATGTTAAAGAGAATTGGAAACTCTGGGGGCGTGTATACCGTTAAAACCTCGCATTTTGATTCGATTTATCATACCATGCAACGGGCCATGAATGCAGGTTCGGGCGGTGATTTACCCGAGAATAATATCGAAGCCATACTCCGAACCCTGAAAAAGTGGACCGATATCGATACCGTTTTAATGGTAGCAGATGCGCTAGCACCGGTTAAAGACATGAAAATTCTCAAATTTGTAGACAAACCCGTTCAAATTATTTTGTGCGGCGATATTAGTAAATTCATACCCCTCGATTATGTGCGCATTGCCAAGGCTACAAAAGGAAGTATCATCACCAACGAAGGGGAAATTCGAGATTTATATCTAAGGAAAGTCGGACAAACCGTAGAAGTGGGGGAAGCGGAATACACTTTTACCCAAAAAGGCTTGGAACGACGTTGAAGATTTCAACGCAAAAACCAAGCTCTTAACTGATTTACATCAGCTTTCATGAATAATTTAAACCCTACTTTTGCAGTATGATTGAAACCGATATTATCATCATTGGTGCCGGACCTGTAGGTTTGTTTACTGTTTTCGAGGCCGGTCTATTAAAATTGCGTTGCCATTTGATTGATGTTTTACCCCAACCGGGCGGACAACTAACCGAGATATATCCGAAAAAACCTATCTACGATATTCCTGGATTTCCAGAAGTGTTGGCCGGTGATTTAATCGATAACCTAATGAAACAAATCGAGCCGTTCAAACCGGGCTTCACTTTGGGGGAAAAGGCAGAACGGATTGCCCAAACCGAGGACGGTATGTATATCGTCACAACAGAATCGGGACTACAGCATAAAGCCCCCAATATTGCCATTGCGGGTGGGTTGGGCGTTTTCGAACCCCGAAAGCCCCCCATTGCCAATATTGCCGAATTCGAAAAAAAGGGCATCGATTACATGATTAAGGATCCTGAAAAATACCGCAATAAAAGAATCGTAATTGCAGGAGGTGGTGATAGTGCACTCGATTGGACATTGTTTTTGAAGGAAGTGGCGGCCTCGGTAACATTAGTACACCGCAGTGGTGAATTCAGAGGACACTTAGATTCCGTACAAAAAGTAATGGACGCATCAGCGGCAGGAGAATTGAATCTATTAACGCATTCCGAAATCAAAGAATTGAAGGGAGAAGAGAACCTACAAGCCGTGGGCGCTTTAACCAAAGGCAATGATGAAATTTACTGGATTGAAACAGATTACTATTTGCCCCTTTTCGGATTAAGTCCCAAATTAGGTCCTATTGCCGATTGGAACTTGGAAATTGAAAAGAATTCCATAAAAGTGAACACCGTTGACTACAGTACCAATATTCCTGGTATTTACGCCATTGGCGACATCAACACGTACGAAGGCAAACTAAAATTGATTTTATGCGGTTTCCATGAAGCCACCCTAATGGTACAAAGTGCATTCAAGCGCATATATCCTAATAAAAACCTAGTTTTAAAATACACCACAGTAAATGGGGTAAACGGATTTTAATAAACGTATTATTATTGCTGCACTTGAATTTATAGAAATACCCAAACAAGGGCGTAGCAATAAACTAAATTAACATTTCAAATGTGTCGTCATAAATTAAATTGACATTTTAAAAAAACAAAAAGCCAAGGCGAACCTTGGCTTTTTACTTAAAATTAAAGGGAAATCAACAATTACATTCCTAAGCGGTAGAAAGTGATATGGTAACCAGTACGACTGTCTCCACGGAAGGCAATTTGTGCAGGTGTGTTTTCATGTCCACATTCGCGATCTAATTGAGTTTTCATGTTATCTGCCATAAAGAAACATCCTTTGAACTCAGGTGCACCTTTGAAGAATACTGATACTTCAGAGAATCCACGTGGAGGACGACATGGGTGAGTTGCAGGAGCGTTTGGAGTTCCAGCAGCACCAGGAGCGCCTTGGAAGCTTCCAGCAGGGCCGCCGATTGAAGGTCCGCCATGAGCGTCAGCTTTAACGATTTCGACGTTTTTGATGGTTACTTTACGACCATTGAAACGTGATGGGTTACTAGCGAATACTTCACCAGGGATTGCCATTTGAGCCATTGCAGATCCAACTACTGCGAAAGCAACTGCGAAGAGTAAGGTTAACTTTTTCATGATGTTTTATTTTTAGTTTGTTTTGATAAACTACAATCAAATACCGTGCCAAAAAACAATCATGCATACAAGATCATGAAATTCATACAGTTACAATTCCATGCAAATTTGCCACAGCTCCTCTAATGTACGACTATTGACTACAATTAAAGACCTAGAATCAAAATCGGCCCAAGTTCAATCTGAATTTTCCAGAATCTCCTTCCATTAGCACATCTTCCTATTTTCAAAAACCCGATGTCCGAATCTCACCCATAATATTTAAACGGCAAGGGGAAATTCTGTTTGACATAATTCCAACTTTGAAAGATATCGTTTCGAGATTGTCCCTTATAATCTATTCTTGAATCTCAATTTCAAACAAATAGCTATTTTGAATAACCCAATTCTGAGATCGTCACTAATGATCTTTAATCTATTCGTTAATCTCTATTTCATATAATTTCCAATTTCGAAAGACATCGTTTTGAGATAATCCCAGATTATGTACTGGATTGCCAATATGAAAAATCAGAAACCATTTAGCATAGAATTACCATATACAAAAAAATGCCTCCTTAAGGGGAGACATTTTTTTTTAATTTTTTAACTTAAAATTAGTGACCTACTTTGTATGAAGTAATCAAATAACCCATTTGCTTGTTTCCTTTGAAACTCAATACCATTTCTACTGGCTGAGGTCCGCGGGCTTTGTTCATAATTTGAGTAGCCATAGGATCTTTTGCGAAGAAACATCCTTTGTAGTCAGGATTCTGCATGAAATTTACAGAAATTTCTTTTGAACCTCTTGGAGGATTACAAGGAGCGGCATGATTGTTCATACCTGGAGCACCGTGATGTCCGGGTCCATGATGATCTGGACCGTGCTGATCACCACCAACGGTTACTTGATTAATAGTAACAGGTTTGTTTTCGTAGCGCTCAGGATGATTTGCGAAATCTCCACCTGAAACTACCATCTGTGAGAATGCAACGCTGCTAGAGAAAGCAACAACTGCGAGTAACAATAATTTTTTCATACTAATTTATTTTGGTTTGTTGCAGAATCAACTATCAAAGACCGTGCCAAAAAAACAATCACAGATTCAAATAACAATATATCAATATTTTAACACTAATTAAGGATTCGATACTTATTAATGAATTTATATCATTTTTTATCTTTTACATAAAAGATGATACACAAATGATTAAATTTACCCATTCAATATTTATGTTTAAACTCTTTCGTCTGTTAATAATTACTGCCTTAATACCGGTAATTCCCGTGCTCGCTTACAAATGGATCAACCCCCCAATTACAGCTATACAATGGGATCAACGAGAGTTGCGAAAAGAGAAAGGACCCTGGTTAAATCTAAAGGAAATACCCGATGTATTTGAAAAAGCGGTAATTGCCGCCGAAGACCAGCGATTCTTTGAACATTCTGGATTTGATTTCAAGGCCATTGAAAAAGCCATTGAACACAACAAAAAGGGCAAAACCAAAAGAGGCGCCAGCACCATCAGCCAACAAACCGCAAAAAACATCTTTCTTTGGGAAGGCCGGAGTTGGCTGCGTAAAGGATTGGAAACCTATATGACCTTTTGGATGGAATTACTTTGGGACAAAGCCCGCATATTGGAAGTGTATATTAATGTAGTAGAAATGGGTAGAGGTGCCTTTGGCATTTCTGAAGCAGCACGTTACTATTATAAAACACAGGCCCAACAGCTGAGCTATCAACAATGCATCAATATTGCCTCTATGTTGCCATGCCCAAGAACCTGCGGAATCAATCATCCTATTTCAAGAAAACGACAGCAACTTATTAATCGCGCCATCAATCGCTATGGAATTGATTTAAAATACAAACGCGACTGATCTCTTTTTCAAGCATTTACCTACAGAAATTTGACAGCTCCAAGAAAAAGAGCAAAAGATTGGATAGGAACGTGACTAATATCATATTACACCCGAATAAATCTCATTAAATTTGTTCTAGCAAATGAAATTCAAGTCAAAGTCCCAACCCATACGTGCATGGCTGCTATTAATCAGCTTGAACGCCTATGTATTGGTTCAAGGACTGTTCATTGTAAATTTCTATGTAAATAAACAATACTTTGTAAGCGAAGTCTGTATTCAGAAAGACGAAGTGAAAAATTGCTGTCAAGCGTCTTGTGTTATTGAAAAAGCCATCCAATTACCCCAGTCAACCGAAAAAGAACATCCACAAATAGCTACGTGGTTTCCTGAATTTGAAATACCCCAAGAAGTGAAATCACTTTTAAAAGGAAACTCAGTTGCGATTTTTGCAAATAATTTTCTCAAAAAAGAAAGCGACGGTTTTGCAAATTGCCTAGACCGACCGCCCACGCCCATCTCTTAATCTGATTTGAGATTAATTTCCCCCAAGAAAAATAAACCCCAAGGGGAAAATCACGCTCTTTAACCCGAGAGGTTAAAGCCATGAACCTTATGCTAATTGCATAATTCAAAAAACAAACCGACACCTGAGACGCTAGGGAATGTCTTGCGTGGAGTTTTACAAGAATATCAGATTCCCTATAACAAAAACTATTATGAAACTACTAAAACACACACCTTATATATGGGCAGTTGCTATTGTCCTGATTTTCAGTTCTACTTTTTCATCTTGTAAAGATGACGAACCTATCGACAATTCAACAAAAACGGGTACCTTAAAGTTAGAGTTTGATCACGTTTGGGGCATCGATATGGCGCCCTTCTATATGAATCAAACGTATGTGCACCCCATGTCGAAAGACACCCTCACCATTACCATGTTAAAGTATTACGTTTCTAATGTGGTATTGCATAAGTCAGACGGAAGCTCTTTTGCCGTGCCGGAAAGTTACTATTTACTAGATCCCAGCAATAATATTATTTCTTTGGAAGGAATTCCAGCAGGAGATTATAATCGGGTCGACTTTCTAATTGGCGTAGACTCCCTTCGGAATTTCTCGGGATTGCAAACCGGCGCGCTAAACCCTTCGAATGGAATGTTTTGGAGTTGGTCTACGGGTTACATCTTCGTTCGAGTAGAAGGCACATCGCCTCAATCAGAAACCGGCCTTTTCATGTACCACCTTGGCGGATACGAAGCACCATATGTAGCTTCTCATACAAAAGCCCTCAACTTTGGTAACGAAATACTGTCCATAAATCCCGATGCCAATCCTACCGTACATTTAAATGTAAATGCAGCAAAATTTTGGCATGGTCCGGTGAAATTATCTGAATTGAACATCATTCACAATATTGGTGACAATGCGGTTTCGATTTCTAAAAATTTCGCCGACGGTTTCATATTCGACCACATACACCCTTAATTCTATTTTCAGATGAAAATTCCCCGCCTCTTTGGGGCGGGGATTTTGGTAATGCTCTTTTGGCAATCATGCCAAAAGCCACTGGTTGAAACCCGCGAAGCCCTAAAATTTCCAAGCGACTTTCCTCCTGTTCAGTACCAAAATCCCAATAACCCCTTCAACGCCGCTAGTATTGCCCTAGGTCGCAAACTTTTTTACGACCCCAATTTATCGCTAAACCGAACCATTAGCTGTGGCTCTTGTCATGCTCAAGTTCATGGATTTGCCGATCATAATTTACCCGTAAGCTTTGGCATTTATGGCCGAAAAGGCAAACGCAATGCCCCTTCATTAGTCAATCTGGCTTGGATGCCTCGATTTATGTGGGACGGTGGAATTCGACACTTAGACGTCCTCCCCATTGCCCCTCTCACCGATACTACTGAAATGGGAATGACCCTTCCCGCCGTAATAGAACGCGTTCGTGAAAATCCCGAATATGAATCCTACTTCCAACAAGCCTTCGGCACCTTCGAGGTCGATGAATCGCGCCTACTCCTACCTCTGTCTCAATTTATGCTCAGTATCATCAGCGACCAAAGCAAATACGACCGAGTAAGTCGATCACAAGATAAATTTACCCCAACCGAACAACAGGGCTACGAACTATTTAAAACGAATTGCAGCACCTGCCATCAAGAACCCTTGCTCACAAGCAACGATTTCCAAAGAAACGGAATCACCAATACCGGCAGCGAATTAGGCCGCTTCCGCATAACCCAACTTCCCCAAGATTCATTCGCATTTAAAGTGCCTTCCCTCCGCAATGTGGAGCTCACCTATCCCTACATGCACGACGGGCAAATCCGCACATTAAAAGAAGTTCTTGATGCCTACAACGATGCCGACCGATCCCATGCTCCTAATTTACCTGCCTTCTATTTAGACGAAAATCAAAAAGAAGCGCTCATTGCCTTCCTTAAAACATTAACTGATTATCGCATGATTTCCAATCACAACTTATCCGAACCCCGATGAAAAAACACCTAATTATACTCCTAAGCATCATTTATTTACTACCTATTAGGGCATGCGACGTTTGCGGCTGTGGCATCCGTGACGCTTCTTTCAATATGGGTTTCGCACAAAGCATTCGATCGCATATGCTCATCTTAGGTATTCAACAATTTTCCTTCGAAACCCAAGTCAATAATTATACGGTTCACGACAGAATAACCCGAATACCCATTCAATACATACATCAAATTTCTGATAAATGGCAAGCCCAATTCAGCACCGATATCCAACAAATACAACGCACCAACGCCTTTAACGAAAATACAAAATGGTCGCAAATAACCCCTTCCGACCTCTTTATTTCGGGGAATTACCGTCTTTTTGACAACCGTAAAAATATTTTTACCCCGCATCATTATTTATGGTTCGTAGGGGGCACGGTAAAGCTGCCCACCGGTTATTATCAAAGTCGCGACAACCAAAAGCGCATGCTACCCATGCAATTACAATCCGGCAATGGCTCTTATGCCGCCGGTATTCAAACTTCATTTTCTTACCGATACAAAAGTTGGGGACTTAATTCCATGTTCCAAACCCTAGCCAATACCACCAATGAATTATCGTACCAACAAGGCTCTCAAACACAACTATTGCTGGGTTTTAATCGTGTTTTTTCTCGGGGGAAGTCTAATCACACCTTCATTCCCCAGATTGCCTATGCCTACCAAACATTCCAACCCGATATCCAATACAATACGGCCGTGCCCTATTCTGGCGGTGCCATCCAAAGTATCCAATTCCAAATTGAATGGATTTATAAATCAATTTACGCCTTAGCGCAATATCAACTACCTCAAAATATTTCGGTTCCTTTGGGGGCTCCCGTTGTGCAAACCAGCGCACAATTGCGATTAGGATACTTGATTGCTTCCCCCAAAAAAGAGATGGAAAAAACGATGAGCAAATAGAAAAAGTCGACTTTCGCCGCTTTTTAGTAATTTTGCCCTAATTATGGCAACCACAGCAGATGTATCGGTAGGCAGTTTTATTCGTTATAACGGCGAATTATGCCAAGTAATAGAGTGGCAACACCGCACCCCTGGAAATTTACGTGCTTTTTACCAAGCAAAAATGCGCCGCGTAAAAGACGGCAAATCAGCGGAAAATCGTTTCAGAAGTGGCGAAACCGTAGAACTATTACGCGTAGAAACACATGAATTGCAATTTCTTTATGAAGAAGGCGATTCTTTCGTATGCATGAATAATGAAACCTATGACCAACTGCCCATTTCCAAACATTTGTTTGGCGACGGCGCTAAGTTCATGAAGGAAGGCGATACGGTTACCATCGCTTTCGAAGGTGAAACAGCAGTTTCTGCCGATGCGCCTCAAAATGTCGTGCTAGAAGTTACCTATACCGAGCCCGGTGTAAAAGGCGATACTGCCACCAACACACTAAAGCCTGCTACAGTAGAAACGGGAGCTCAAGTTATGGTACCTTTATTTGTAGACACCGGCGAAAAAATCAAAATCGACACACGCACCGGAACATACATGGAAAGGGTTAAATAATTTATTTACATGTTGAAGACCATTTCTGCGGAAAATACTTTTTTAGCGCCGCCAGAAGAACAGCTGGCTCAGCTAGAACATTCAAAAGTAGCCATACAACTACTTCCCTACGAACACACCTCAAGTTACCACGAAGGCTCCTATAAGGGACCAAGCGCCATCATTGAGGCCTCTCATTATGTAGAGTTCTACGATGAAGAAACGGATGCGGAATGCTATAAAGAAATTGGAGTAGCTACCCTTGAGGAATTAGACTTCCAAGGAGATGTAGATGCTGCAGCCATGAAGCGTATCAGCGAACAAACCAAATCGCTGCTCGATCTCAACAAATTTGTGGTATCATTAGGAGCCGAACACACCGTAACCGGTGGCATTGTTGCGGCCATTAAAGAGAAATACCCGAATATGTGTGTCTTGCAAATCGATGCCCATTCCGATCTGCGTGCCGCTTATCAAGGAAACCCTTATTCACACGCTTCTGTTATGGCCCGTGTGCACGATATGGGAGTTCCAATGGTTCAAGTTGGAATTCGCGCGCAATGCAAAGAAGAAGCCGATCTGAGAAAAGCCAATCCAAGCATTCAAACGTGGTATGCCCATCAGATACACCAAAATCCAAATTGGATACAAGAGTGTATCGAAGCCCTAGGTGAAGACGTATACGTTACCATAGATGCCGATGGATTTGACCCTTCTGTAGCACCTGCAGTAGGTACCGCAGAGCCCGGTGGACTTTCATGGTTTCAAGGTTTAGATCTTTTAAAGGCAGTAGCAGCCTCTAAAAATGTCATTGGATTCGATATCGTTGAAATTGCTCCGCGTGAAGGCGATACCCTAACTGAATTTACCATGGCAAAGCTTTGCTATAAGTTCATGAGTTATCTACATAAAAACAATCAAATTTAAATACATGCATCGTATCATGTTGCCCAAATATGTAACCGTAAATGGGCAACATCTACGAGGTTAAAACACCCAATAATAAAATGACTGAAAACCGAATTTACCTCGATAACGCGGCTACTACCCCGATGGACCCAGCCGTAATTGAAACTATGGTAACTGTGATGAGCCAACATTATGGAAATCCAAGTTCCACTCACGGACATGGCCGCAAAGTAAAAAATCTTGTCGAGGAATCGCGCAGTCAAATCGCCAAGTGGTTACAGTGCAAACCTTCTGAAATATTTTTTACATCTGGGGGCACAGAAGCCGATAATCTCGCATTAAGAGGTTCCGTTAATAGGCTCGGAGTAGATGCCATTATTTCTTCTCCAATTGAGCACCACGCGGTAACCCACACCGTAGAAGAAATTGCACAAAAGCACCAAATTCCCTTGCATTGGGTAAATATCCAAGAAAACGGACATGTAGACATGCAACACCTAGAGGAACTATTGAAAAAATGCAACAAGCCTCTAGTGAGTTTAATGCACGCCAATAATGAAATTGGCAATATGATTGATATTGATCAGGTGGGAAGTTTGGTACACCAATACAACGGTATTTTCCATTGCGATACGGTACAAACTATGGGACATTTCCCCTTTGATTTGAGTACCGATAACGTAGACTTTCTTTGCGCCGCTGCACATAAATTTAATGGTCCAAAAGGCGTTGGTTTCCTATATATGAATAAGAAACACCGCATTCCAGCAGAAATCACAGGCGGTTCTCAAGAGAGAGACATGAGAGGGGGCACCGAAAATGTATACGGCATTGTGGGCATGACCAAAGCCTTGGAAATTTGCTATGCCCATTTAGATGAAAAGAAAGAGCATATTGGAGCATTAAAAGAGAATATGATGGCGCTTTTAACGAAGAATATTCCAGGTATTGAATTCAATGGCGACCCTACAGGAAAAAGTTTATATACCGTATTAAGCGTTTCCTTCCCTCCTAGTGATGCGGGCTCTATGTTGTTATTCAATCTCGATCTTGCCGGTATTTCTGCCAGCGGTGGCAGCGCCTGTTCAAGCGGCTCTGTAGGTGGCAGTCATGTAATACAAGCCATCCGACCCAATACCGACCGCACCACCGTGCGATTTAGTTTTGGAAAATTCAATACCCTTTCCGATATTGAAGCCACTGTTGACAAGCTCAAACAATGGTACGGAGAAAATACCAACGCGTCGTTGTAAATTTGCCACATAATGCCCACTCTGTATATCACTCGGAAAGCCCATTTTAATGCGGCACACCAACTTTGGAATACACAGCTAACCGAGGAGGAAAATCTTAACCTATTCGGGAAATGCGCAAATCCGCACTTCCACGGTCATAATTTCGAACTTTTTGTATGCGTTAAAGGTCAACCAGACCCCAAAACAGGTTTGGTCATGGATTTAAAAGATCTCAAAAAAATAATTGAGCGAGAGGTAATTGAACCCCTTGACCATCATAATCTAAACCTAGACGTTCCTTGGCTTCAAGGCATAATGCCTTCCATAGAGAATGTAGTTGTAGCCATTTGGGAGCGCATAGTACCCCATCTCCCCAAAGGTGCCCAATTGCACAAAATAACCCTATGGGAAACACAAAATAACTTTGTGGAATATTACGGAGAACAGTAAATTTCCGCGAATCCGAATATTCAACTTTTAATTGACGGCCAAAGTATCCTTAAAACGGAAAATTGAAAGGCAAAAAATAACCCAAACCATAATAAGTGGGGTGTTTCTAGCGATTCAATTAAATTAGAGCCTAGATATAACACCCGAAGCCTATACTGAACCAATAAACTGCTCAGTAGCGAAGCGGATAAAATCAACGATACCAAACACAGTACAAACTGTATTTTGAGTCGGCGGGGAAAAAATATAGCTAAAATACTACTAATAGCAATTAAGCTTAATAATACACAGTGAAAAACATCGGTTTTCCAAAGTGGCTGCGAACTCTCTTGACTTATTTGCGCTTTGCTCCAAAATTGAGTAAACTCCATGTAAACTTGATTCCCATCTCTATATGAGATTTCATTAACTATGGGATTTTGCATAAATAACATCGAACCCAAAGCAAAAATCAAAAAAAAGTATAAGGTTTGAATACGTAATATCATTTAGATTCATCAATTAAATTTAATTGCACCCTTATAACCGTTCGCTTAAAAGGAACACTCTCTTTCACGTAAATGAGTCCATTGTGATAATCTTCTACGATTCTTTTAGCTAAAGAAAGTCCCAATCCCCAACCTCTTTTCTTGGTTGTAAATCCGGGTTTGAATATATCCTTAGCCTGCCCGCGTAATATTCCCTTTCCCGTATCCACGATATCCATATATACCTTATTGCCTTTAGACTCTACTAAGCACTGTAACTTACCCGCCCCTTCCATAGCGTCTACACTATTCTTTACTAAATTTTCAATAACCCATTGGAATAAATTCATATTCATCATTACCCGCAACGGTTCTTGGGGAATATCCCAATCGAAGGCGACTCCGCTGCCAATTCGCGACTCCATATACTCTAAAGATTCGCGAACTACCTGATTAAAATCCATCTCACCCAATACAGGCTCCGATCCTATTTTTGAAAAACGCTCTGTAATAATCTTCAAGCGATCTACATCTTTTGTCATTTCTTGGGCCGCATTATCGGGAATGATATCGTTTTCAATACATGCAATCCAACCCATCAAACTAGAAATAGGCGTCCCTAATTGATGTGCCGTTTCCTTTGCCAAACCCACCCATACTTGATTTTGCTCCGAACGCGTAGAATAGGAAAATGCCGAATAACTCACCAACACAAATAAAGCCACAATGCCCAGTATCACATATGGGTAATATTCCAGCTGTTTTAAAACGCTGCTTTTGCCGTAATACACCATATAATTGACGTTTTCGTCAATAGGTATGCGAATAGGCGCGTTTTCCTCTTGAAAGCCTTTTAATCTCTCCTGTAACTCCGCATCACTTAACCCTTGTTGACCGTTACCAATATTAATATATTGAATGATTTTACCCTTTTCACTAACTAAAATGGCAGGAATGGTTTCATTCGACTGAATGATTTTCAAATGAAATCCCAAATCGCCCTGAGCCTCAGGATCTGACAAGATACGGGTTGCCATGGCCCAAATTTCCATATTCTTGGTTTCCTCAATGGCAATCTTATTGACCAATCGTTGCGACAAATACAAGGTTAAAATACTGATCAACACCGCCAAAAGCAGCAAGATTATCTTGATAAACTTCCGGAGTTCAAAGGTATTTATGTTATTCCTCGCAATCATTTCTTTTTGCCTCTCAGATATTCCATCAGGATATGTAAATCTTTGCTAACCTCAAATTCTTTGGCATAAACATAATTCACATCCGCTTCGAAAGTGGTATCGGTCCATGTTCCACTTGCCCATATAACCCCTGTTTTTAATTTAGGTAGAAATTCTGCCGATGCTAGGCCCTGATAACTTACCCAAGTTTTACGCCCCAACAATACCCAAAAACAGTTGGCGTATATATTCCGCCAACGCACATTAAAAAGCGCGAAAAGGGCTAAAGGAAACAACATTAAGAATCCTACTGAAACTAAAATATCAAAAATGCGCTTTCTTCTTTTATTGTACGATTCACTTAATGCATGGTGTACTTCCAATGTAAAAAGTTCACCCGGTTCATTTTTACTATTAGAACCTATAATAAACTCTCCCTTATTGGGAGCTATTTTCAATTGTATATTTTGATCTGAAAAGGCCGACATAGCCTCAATAATTCGGGTGTTCGATACATCTTTGGAGCTAAAAATAAGGGTATTGGCACCGTAAATCTCAACGATTTCATTGAGTTGGTCTATGTGCCCGATAAAGCCCTCTTTTGTTTTTTCCGAAGGATGCACCGATCCCAACAATTGATGCGGAACTTCACTCTGATTCAGTAAATCTACAATTCGTTTACTTTCTTCATGCCCTGCAACCAATACCAATCGCTTTTGTTGCATGCGCGTCATTTCAACCTCTCCTACATGCAGGCGTTCGTAGACCCAGCGCAATAACAAGGTACCACCGATGCCCCAAGCGCTTCCCAAGGCAAGAATGGCACGCGAAAATTGCAAATCTTTTGGCAAAAATGCGTAAGCCGCAAACAGCATGAGCGATCCCACCATACTGCCTCTGAAAACCCGATACGCCCGAAAGGGTTTATCGTATCCTCCGGAAATAAAAATTGCCCCCAACGCAAGCGCCGTGTAAAATGGAATATGCATAAGATAATATTCCGGCGGATAAAAATTCGGAACGAATTTATGATAGGCTTCCCAATATCGGGCAATGGCAAAATATCCTATATAGATGACTAAAAAATCAATCAAAGGAAGCCAAACCGAGCTCGCCGCACGCCATACAACGGCCAATGCGGCTCGCATATAAATGGCAATATGTATCCAAAATGCAAATCTGCCCGCCCGTTGGGCTGAGTAATGTTTCTGAGCAAACAAAACCATGGCATTATAAAATACCCGAACATAATTAACCGATTTCTTCTTGGTACTCTCTCCCTTGTAATGGATAATTGTGGTTTCAGGAAAATACACATTGGTATATCCCGCCAAAGTAATGCGGTACGACAAATCGATGTCTTCTCCGTACATGAAGAATTGCTCGTCTAATAGCCCAATTTTATCTAGGGTTTCAGAACGCAGCATCATGAAGGCACCCGCCAAAACATCTACCTCATTGGTTTCCCATTCCGATAGATACTTCATGTGGTACCTACCAAACTCCTTCGATTTGGGAAATATACTAGCCAAACCCGACATCTTATAAAATGCCGCTTTAGGCGTAGGTAAGCCACGCTTGCTTTCAGGCAAAAAGCACCCTTTACCATCTATCATGCGCACCCCTAAACCACCCACATTCGCATGGGCATCCATATATTCAATGCACTTATGCAGGGTATCTTCTTGGAGTACCGTATCGGGATTCAACAGCAAAACATAACGGCTATTGCTTTGGCGTATGGCTTGGTTATTGGCTTTAGAAAAACCTAAGTTTTCCCTATTTATTATTGCTTTTACCCATGGAAATTTCTCTTGTACCATTTCCATGCTGCCGTCAACGCTATTATTATCAACCACCCACGTTTCTACATCCAACTGCTGTGAAGCGGCTTCCACCGAATACAAAACCTGTTCGAGGAAATGTTTCACATTATAATTGACAATTACGATTGATAATTGATGCATCAGTTAAGGGTATATTGGGTTCGTTGCAGCAAACTGCGACCTAAAGTTATTTCATCTACGTACTCCAACTCTCCTCCAACGGAAATACCGCGGGCAATATTGCTCACCTCTACGGGTAAATCTTGTAATTTTTTAGCTACATAGTACATGGTGGTATCGCCCTCTACCGTGGCACTCAACGCTAAAATAACTTCTTTGGGAGATTCATCGGCTACCCGTTTTAGCAAAAGTTCAATACTTAAATCGCTCGGACCTATTCCTTCCATGGGGGAAATTAATCCACCTAAAACATGATAAGTGCCTTTGAATTGAGCCGTTGCTTCTATAGCCATTAAATCGCTAAAATCTTCTACCACGCAAATCAAACTTTCATCCCGGCGTGGATCGCGGCAAATATCGCAATACTCTTGATCGCTAACGGTCTTACACCGTGCGCACAAATGCAAGTCTGTTTTTAACTTTAATATGGATTGAGCCAAATGCGCTACCTCAATTTCAGGCCTATTCATTAAGTACATTACCAAGCGCAGCGCCGTTCGTTTTCCTATGCCCGGAAACGAGGATAATGCATCTACAGCCTGTTCCACAATTTGCGAGGTAAATTGCATACATGCGAAAATAGGTATTACCCACATGATTTTACCCGTTTTACATAAAATCAAAGTAACTTTGCACCAACATGTACGTAGAAGTACTTCAAGCAAAAATCCACAATGTTCGCATTACGCAAACAGAACTGAACTACACCGGGAGTATTACCATCGATATGGACTTGGTAGACGCCGCTGGAATGATTCCCAATCAAAAGGTGCTCATCGTTAACAATAATAACGGTGAACGTTTTGAAACCTACATCATTGAAGGGGAAAGAGGAAGCGGAATTATTGGACTGAACGGTGCGGCAGCACGTAAAGGACAATTAGGCGACGCCTTAATTATCATGACCTTCGTAAGTATGGAAATCGACAAAGCCCGTGTCTTCCGACCCGTGAATTTATTTCCCGATTCCAAAAACAGACTCATCTGATGAATAAAAAAACCCTCAGCCGGATTCTCATGCTCTTATTAGCGGTAGCAGTTTTTGGCTATATAGGGTATAAAACCGATTGGACTGCCACTTGGGAAGCCATTCAAGGAGCGCATTATGGACTCATTTTCATAGGTGCCTTGATCATGGCGATGGCCCATTTTCTCAGAGCGTACCGATGGAGCCTTTTGGGAGAATCAACAGGCTATCCCTTAAATAAAAGACGGGCATTTTATTCTGTAATGGCGGGTTATCTCGTGAATGCGGCCACCTCGCGGGGCGGAGAAGTAGTGCGTTGCGCCTTAACTGCCAAAAGCGAAAAAGCCCCCGTTGAAACCCTTATTGGAACGGTTATTACCGAACGCATCATCGACCTGCTCACTATGGCGTTTATGGCTTTGCTTTGTTTGGTTATTCAATTCGATGTAATTTCTCAGTTTGCTTTTGATTTTGTTTGGGTACCCTTTAAAACCCATGCGCCGGTGCTTGCCTTAATCCTAACCGGAGTGGCTATTAGCTTTTTAGTGGCCAGAAAAATATTTCCCAAGAAAGAAAAAAGCCCCAACGGCATCATCCAAAAGTTACTTTCCGGTATCAACAGCGTTTTCCAAGTAAAACAAAAAGGCACTTTTTGGGGAATTTCTTTAGGAATTTGGTTTTGCTACTGGATGAGCATGTACCTGCAATTAGAAGCCCTCGAAATCACCCAACACCTCACCATCGGCAATGCCTTGGCCATATTGCTATTCTCATCTCTTGGTATCATCATACCCGTTCCAGGAGGCGCAGGCGTTTGGTATTCTATAGCCTACGGCTTAACACTGGTTTTCGGTTTCACAGAAGGAAATGCCGCCACATTTGGCATTTTTACCGTAGCCTTCTCCAATATCTTCCATATCGTTTTGGGAGGCATCAGTTATGGCCTTTTGTTTTTTGAAATGCAACGAAATGAAAGTATCGAAGCCGCTTAATATTTGGGATCGTTCTCAACTTGAATCTCGAATTTCCGAAGTTAAAAAAGACGGATTATCTATCGTTTTTACTAACGGTGTTTTTGATATCCTACATGCCGGACATGTACATTATTTACAAGAAACCGCGGCTCTAGCCGATTTTTTCATCATTGGCTTGAACAGCGATGCTTCTGTGCAGCGCTTGGATAAATCACCCGCAAGGCCCCTGCAAACTCAAGAATCGCGTGCAGCCGTTTTAAACGCATTGGCATGTGTAGATGCCGTAGTGATTTTTGATGAAGATACTCCAAAAGAAATCATTGAAATCATCACACCAAACGTATTAGTTAAAGGGGGCGATTATAAAATTGAAGATATTGTAGGCGGAGATTGGGTGAAACAACACGGGGGAATCGTTACCACCATAAATTTCCTACCCGGTTATTCGACCACCCGCATCGAACAAAAAATCATCGATACCTTTCGATCTTAATTCACGCCTATGCCGCAATCCCTCTATATCATCCTTTGGTTAGTGGCGATTTTGTGGATCAATGTGTACCTTATCCAATGGTTTCGTGTCATCGCTTTTTTTAACAGCCAAGAAATTCCCCCGGTAATAGTTCCCGAAGAAACCCTTGAAATTATTTGCGTTTTTCGTAACGAAGAAACCCAATTAATCCCCTTTTTAAACCAAGTAACTGAAATTCTGCAAAAGATTTCGGCAAAAATCACTTTGGTCAACGACCATAGTGAAGACCAAAGTCTTGAAATCGTGAGAAATCACCCTTTATTTGGGCACCCTAATTTAGAATTACGCAATCCGCCCCCAACCATTAAAGGGAAAAAAGCATGTATGAACTGGGCCGTAAACCAAAGCAACCGAACCCTCATTTTTACTACAGATGCCGATTGTTTGATTTTTCCCTTTGCCATCGAGAAAATGTTTTCTCTTTTGGAATCTACTAAAAGTCAGTTGGTATTA
>CBFHXF010000005.1:0-72500 GCA_965659745.1 Bacteroidia bacterium | reverse complement strand
TTTGGTATACCACAAAGGGTGCGGTGCTGCATTACATGTCTAAGAAATAATTAAAACACAAAGGCCTCCGCGAGCGGAGGCCTTTGTGTTTTATGCAAAAATTAATCTTTTATTTTTTTGCGAATTTCACGTCGAAACGATCCAATTCCATCACTTTGCTCCAAGCGGCCACAAAGTCTGTAACCATTTTCTCTTTGGCATCGCTTTGGGCATATACCTCGGCAATAGCACGTAATTCTGAGTTTGAACCGAAGATCAAATCGGCACGGGTAGCCGCCCATTTTACATCGCCGGTTTTACGGTCGGTACCCACAAACTCGTCGCGGTACTCGTTAGTAGATTTCCACTGCGTGCTCATATCCAAAAGATTAACAAAATAATCGTTGGTTAAGGCACCGATATTTGAAGTGAAAACACCCACTTTTGAACCGTTATAATTGGTTCCGATGGCACGCATACCACCCATTAATACCGTCATTTCAGGAGCCGTTAGGGTCAACATCTGAGCTTTATCTACGAGTAATTCTTCCGTAGATAAGGTATAACGGGTCTTCTGATAGTTGCGGAATCCATCGGCCATAGGCTCCAACAGGTTGAAAGAAGCCACATCGGTTTGCTCTTGCGTAGCATCCATTCTTCCTGGAGTAAACGGCACTTCAACCGCATATCCCGCTTTTTTGGCTGCCGCTTCCACGCCTACATTTCCGCCCAACACGATCAAATCGGCTATAGAAACCTGCTTCTTGCCGCCTTTTTTGTTGAAATCGGCTTGGATTTTGGTATAAACCGCTAAAACTTTTTCCAATTGCTTGGGATTGTTCACTTCCCAACTGCGCTGAGGCTCCAAACGAATACGAGCTCCGTTGGCACCGCCTCTGCGGTCAGAACCTCTGTAAGTAGAGGCACTTGCCCAAGCTACACTCACCATTTCTTGGGTGCTCAAACCAGATTTCTCAATTTCAGACTTTAATCCTTTGATATCTTTGGCATCGATTACTGCATGGTTCAACGCAGGTACTGGATCTTGCCATACATATACTTCTTTGGGAACTTCGGGACCTAAATAGGTGCTTGGAGGACCCATATCGCGGTGGGTTAATTTGAACCAAGCGCGACCAAATGCCTTGGTATACTCTTCTGGATTTTCCATGAAACGGCGAGATATTTTCTCGTAAGCAGGATCAAATCGCATAGACAAATCCGTAGTTAACATAGTAGGTCTGTGCTTTTTGTTAGGATCAAAAGCGTCAGGAACCATAACCTTAGGATCTTTAGCCACCCACTGGTGGGCGCCGGCTGGACTCTTCGTTAATTCCCACTCTTCGCCAAACAATGCTTTAAAGTAACCATGTCCCCATTTGGTAGGGGTGCTGGTCCAAATTACTTCTAATCCAGACGTAATCGCATCGGCACCTTTACCACTTTTGTAAGTGGAAGTCCATCCAAAACCTTGTTCTTCGATAGACGCGGCTTCGGGTTCAGGTCCTACATGACTTGCCGGTCCCGCACCATGGGTTTTTCCAAAGGTATGTCCGCCGGCTATTAAAGCCACCGTTTCTTCGTCGTTCATACCCATGCGACCAAACGTTTCGCGGATGTCTTTTGCCGCAGCTATGGGATCAGGTACGCCGTTAGGTCCTTCGGGATTTACATAAATCAATCCCATTTGAACCGCCGCCAATGGATTTTCCAAGTTGCGGTCGCCGCTGTAACGCTTGTCATCTAGGAACTTAGATTCGGGTCCCCAATACACATTACTTGCGGGTTCCCAAACATCGGTTCTACCTGCGCTGAATCCTACCGTTGGGAAGCCCATGGTTTCTAAAGCCACATTTCCCGCTAAAACCATCAAGTCGGCCCATGAAATTTTATTGCCATACTTCTGTTTTATAGGCCATAACAAACGGCGTGATTTGTCTAAGTTACCGTTATCGGGCCAGCTGTTGATGGGTGCAAAACGTTGCTGTCCTTCGCGAGAACCTCCACGACCATCGCCCGTTCTGTAGGTACCCGCACTGTGCCAGGCCATACGAATGAACAAAGGACCGTAGTTGCCATAGTCGGCAGGCCACCAATCTTGAGATTCGGTTAATACCTTAGCGATATCGGCTTTAAGCTCGGTATAGTTAAGGGTGCTGAACGCTTGGCGGTAATCGAAATCAGAACCTAATGGATTAGAAAGTTCTGAATTCTGACGCAAAACGGTCAAGTTTAAACTGTTGGGCCACCAATCGCGATTGGTTCTGCCGCGACCTCCGATATTAATCGGATCGCCGCCTTTGGCTTGATGGGCATGTGCGTGTGTGGCATGGCCGGCATGCACCCCAGCGGCTGCATGTGCCGCTTCCATGGATCCATGTCCGCCTTGCTGATCGTAACCCATCGGACATTTGCCCGCACTGGCTACTTCAGACTGTCCGAATGCGCCCGCAGCCACACCCAAACTCAATGCTAAAAATACGTGTTTCATATTGTTATTTAAATTTATTGGTTTTGAAATTTTGTTTGTTCAAAGTTCGCCCCGATTTACAATCTATAAAAACGATTTTGTAGATAGCAATATCTACCATATAGATGTTATATTTGTAAATCAATTTCCCCCGAAATGAATTTACAGCAATTAGAATATGTTATCGCCGTTAAGGATACTGGCAATTTCAGTGAGGCGGCCGACAAATGCAATATCGGTCAATCTACCCTCAGCACCATGATTGCCCGTTTGGAAGACGAGCTGGGTATCATGCTTTTCGATCGCAGCACCAAGCCCGTAACCGTTACCAAGGAGGGACTTGAAATGATAAAACAGATGCGTATCATTTCGCAGGAAGTGAGTTTGCTCAAAGAAATGGTTTTTTCGCTCAAAGGGGAAATCCGAGGGAACATCCACTTGGGCGTGATTCCTACTATTGCGCCCTATGTACTGCCCAGTTTTTTCGATAATTTCACACGAAAATTCCCCATGTTGAGCGTGAGCATCAGCGAAATGACCACCCAAAACATCGTGAATGCCATCAAAAATCGCGAAATCGATATGGGTTTGTTGGCTTTGCCTATTGAAGACCCTGATTTACGAGAATTACCTATATATAATGAAGGATTTGTGTTATACGATTGCACGGGTATGTCTCGGGGGAAATCGGTGAACGCCTCAGACATCGATCCACAGCGTTTTTGGCTCATGGAAGAAGGCCACTGTTTGAGTCACCAAGTCATACAAATTTGCAATATTGACACCAAGAAAGACCGCAATAATTTTCATTTTAGAGCGGGGTCGATTGACAGTTTGATCCGATTTGTGCGACAAAATAAAGGCATGACCTTATTGCCGGAATTGTCGGTGATTGACATGCCCTTATCAGCAGGGGAGCGGCTTTATCCCTTCCAAGCGCCCATACCAGTAAGATCAGTAGGCTTGGTTTACCACAAGCATTTTGTGAAGAAAGCGGTTTTAGATAATATTTTCAAAGCCATTCAGGCCGATATTCAGCCCAAGTTACAAAACACCTCTGAAATGGTATTGGTCAATCCGATTTGAAATACAGGGTATAAATTGTAGGGATTCTTCAGCATTTAAATGAGTCCTCGCGTTTTTTGAATAGCATTCTCGTAAGACTTTCAACGGGGTTGATGCGCGTAACTTTTGGCACGAATTAATTCCCAAATTCCTCGCATCTTTGTAACTCCTAAAGGGAGTTAGTATGTGGGAATCCATTAACTGGAAAGAAAATTCAAAAGGAATTGTATTCGCGGCACTGATTGGCGCGGCTTCTATACTCATTGCGCAGTATTCGCCTTCGTTTTTGAACAGCGTCATGTGGGCCTTATTAATAGGTGTGGCCCTCCGAAATTTGGTAAATATTCCTCAAGATTGGGAATCGGGAATCGCCTTTGCTTCGGCTAAAATGCTCGAACTTTCGATTGTGTTTCTGGCTTTTGGAATTAATTACGGTCAAATCGCGGGACTTGGACTCGGCAGTTTTGTAGCCATTTCCATTACCGTTTTGGTGGTGCTCATTGCTACTTTTTTTATGTCGAAGAAATTTAATTGTCCCACCAATACCGGACTTTTAGTCGGATTTGGAACCGCTATTTGTGGTTCATCGGCTATTGCGGCATTGTCGCCATCCCTTAAAAACGGAGAAAAAGAAGACGTGGCGATTGCCATGGCCGTGGTGAATTTAATTGGCACCGTAGGCATGTTGGCAATGCCTTTTATATTGCTGAAATTGATGTGGACCGATGCCGAAATGGGATTTTTGGTAGGGGCATCGCTTCATTCGGTAGGAAATGTGGCGGGCGCAGGTTTTGCTTTGGGTAAAGGAGCGGGTGACATTGCCATAACGGTTAAATTGGCACGGGTAGCTTTATTGACACCGGGATTGTTCTTGATGAATTATTTAAGCAATCGCCATTCCGGCATAGGAGAAAAAACCAAATTCCAATTGCCTTGGTATCTAATCGGTTTTTTATTGATATCGCTGTTGCAATCCGTTGTTTCGATTCCCCAGGAAATTTCAAAGTCGGCCACCTACACGGGTAACGTTATTCTCACCATCGCAATGGCGGGAATCGGACTAAAAGTAAGCTTTAAAAAGTTATTGCAGGCGGGTAAACGCGGCTTGCGATTTGGAATCGTGATATTTATAATACAGGTGGTATTATTGGTCGGGTTGTTGCAGTTTTTGTAGGAGATTGCAGAACCCTAAAACCCACGGTTAAAACCGTGGGACAACTGAGAGTATGCTACTCGACCCACAGTTTTAACCGTGGAACAACTGGGAGTGTGCCACTTGATCCACAGTTTTAACTACGGGACAAAATCAGTTCAACCTCTGGCTTAATAACTTGGCAGTTCCGTTGTGAAGCGGTTTCCCCATATAATTGCCCACCCATTGAATGCCGGAAATGGCATTGGTAAGAAATATCTCAGAGGCGGCCATTAATTCCACTTCGGCAATGGGCCGCTCCGATACCTGATAGCCGTAGGCCTGTGCCGTTTCTATTACCACCCTGCGCATGACCCCATCGATGCAGTGTTCGGATAGGGGAGGCGTATGTATGAAATCACCGCTTACGCAAAAAATATTGCTCGAAACGGTTTCGCAAACCCGACCTGCCTGATTGAAAATGACACAATCGTTCCAACCCTGCTCTTGGGCATGTAATCCCGCCATCACATAAATCAACGAAGATTGGGTTTTGAGCAAACTCAGGTAGTTCTCGTTTTTAACCAACTCATGGTAATTGCCTAAAATCAATCCTTCGGCATTCAAGGGATAGCCCTCGTTCTCCATTTGTTTGACTTCAATAAAGAAACCCAAACGGCTGTTGCTAGGCGTGTAATATCCATCCGCTTCGCGGTAATAAGAAAGCCGGATACGGGCTTGCGTCCATTGCAATTCTTTTATGTAATCTTCGATGAGCTGAAATATTTCATCGGTAGAAATATCGGAAGCAGGCATCTTTAGCAGCATCAACGACCGCCTGATGCGTTCGGTATGATGATGGGCGTGACGGATACTTCCCCCGAAAAATTTCATGCTTTCGAAAAACCCATCGCCGTATTTATATATACGCGACCGAAAATCGAACTGAGGCGCTTTTTTGGCAGGATTATACCAGTCGCCCTCGTGATATACGCGCGTTTCTAAAATCATTTTTTTCGGTATTCAAATACGAGAGGTCCCTCTGATATACAAAGGGAATCTTGATCTATATAGTCAATTTCAAAAGTCCGAATTTGTTCAACGGTTTCTCCATCCGGCGCCAAATACATAAAGTTAAAGGCGCATCGATTATGTAGTTCAATGGTGCCAAATATACCATTCGAATGCTTATTCAGAGCCTCAATATCGTATCGGAATCGATTAGAATTAAGCTGCATGGTATCGTTTTCTGAAAGGGTAGTCACAAGGCGCACTTGCTCGTATTCCAAATCGATACCGTTTTTAGTAATTCGGGTGTAACGCCAAGTGCCTTGATACAATTCAGAATCCGGACAAGCCATAGTATCGTAGTAGGCTTCGGTGGCAAAGACGTCGGATCCTTCTGGATTTTCATAATAAAAAACCGCAGGATCACTAGCCTTATCGCCATAAATAGTGTCTGGCTGTTGATTCATTTCATACATGCGTTCTTCACGAAAGTCTTGACTTTCTTGCAAGGAATGCATAGCCGCACTCACGGGCAATCCTATGAGCGCTAAAGTGCCTGGTTTTAAACCGGTACTAAAAGCACTTACTCCAAAAATCACGATAATCAATCCGATAAATCCACCTAAAGCTACCATTACCATTACTTGCGTTTGGCGATTTCGTCTCGAATTCGGGCAGCTCTCACATAATCTTCTACCGAAATGGCTTCTTGAAGTAAATTATCGAGTTCTTCTAAATCAAATTCGGCAAAAGGAGCAGACTCTTCTGGGATATGGGTTTGTGGTTGGAATCCTTCTTCATTACCTCTTCCCGGTTTCAAAATATCGTCGTCGCTGTCTTCTTCGGTATAACCCGCTTCGTCGATAATTTCTTGGTATACGTAAATAGGCGCTTTGAACTTCATGGCCATCGCAATGGCGTCGGAAGTCCTTGAATCGATACCAATTTCACCTAAATCACTCTTAAAATAAATGGTAGAATAATAAATACCTTCTGATAAACGCTCAACGCATACATCTTTAATGGCGATATTGAATTTCTGAAGAGTGGTAAGGAACAAATCGTGGGTTAGGGGTCGCGACGATTCCAAACCCTCCAATTCCATGGCTATCGATTGTGCCTCTATAGCGCCAATGAGCACAGGCAATTGCACTTTAGACACAGGGTTGTGCAGTACAACGGTGTAAGCACCGTGGGAATGCGCCGGTAAAATGTTTTTTATGAATACCTCAACCCTGCGCGACATATTAATTTTTTAGAGCGTTTATGAGTTGCGGCAATACGTCAAAGGCATCGCCCACGATTCCATAATCGGCAGCTTTGAAAAAAGGCGCTTCTGGATCTTTATTAATGGCTACAATGGTTTTACTGGAACTCACACCGGCTAAGTGTTGAATGGCACCAGAAATGCCAATAGCCACATATAAGTTGGGCTTAATAGTTATACCTGTTTGTCCAACGTGCTCCGCATGTGGCCTCCATCCCATATCACTAACGGGCTTAGAACATGCCGTAGCGGCACCCATTAAATCGGCCAATTCCTCTACCATATTCCAATTTTCAGGTCCTTTCATCCCCCTACCGGCCGAAACCACAATTTCTGCTTCGGTTAAAGGCACTTTACCCACTACTTTATCTGATTTATCGATGGAAATTTTTGACGCCTCAGCAGCTACCGATAGGGTTTCTGGAGTAACATCACTTCCGGATGCATCAATATCGAATGTATTGGGGGTAATGGCCAATATTTTGGTAGCTTTATTCAAATCGGTATACGCGAATGCTTTACCTGAAAATACCCCGCGCTTCACTTTAAAGCCTGCGCTGGTATCGGGCAATGAAATAACGTTAGTGGCCAAAGAGGCATCTAGCGCTACTGCCAAGCGTGGAGCCATAGATTTGCCGGTGTAGGTGTTGGAAATAACCACTACTTGAGCGCCTAACTGTTTGCAAGCGTCGGCAATGAGCTGCGCACTATTATCGCTGGTAAAAGCGGCATTATGGCCTAAGCTTACTACGCGATCGGCACCGTATTTTCCTAAAGACGCGGTGTCGCTAAGGGTATCTAAACTCAATGCGATACAAGAAAGTCCGAGGCTTTGAGCTACTTTTTTTCCGTAGGAAATGGCTTCCAACGACGATTTCTTGTACTGTTGATTGTCGATTTCGGTAAAAACGATTACTGACATATTAGATTACTTTTAGTTCGTTACGTAAAATATGAATTAACTCTTGGGCGTTGCTTGGATCGATTAACTTCACACCGCTTTTGGGAGCGGGCGATTCGTAAGCCACGTATTGAGAGGCAGGGGTGGTTTCTTTGGCGGCCACCACTTGAAGCGGTTTGGTACGCGCGGCCATGATTCCTCTCATATTAGGAATACGAGGCTCGCATAAATCTTTTTGGGCTGAGGCCACTACAGGACCTTTACAGCTCAACATTTCACGGCCACCATCGATGTCGCGGGTGAAACTGAATGTTCCATCTGCATAATTGATTTCGGTAACTACATTAACAGAAGGAATATTCAATAGGGCTCCTAACAAACCACAAACGGCACCACCGTTGTAGTCGATGCTTTCTCTTCCGGTTAATATTAAATCGTAACCTTGTGCAATTTCGGCAATTTGTTCGGCCACAAATTGGGCATCGTGCGCCGGTGCGTCAATACGAATGGCTTCGTTAACGCCCATACTTAAGGCTTTGCGGATGCTGGCTTCGTTTTCGGCAGGACCTACGTGAACCACGGTAACCGAACCACTATTGGCTTCCGCCAATTCAAGTCCACGGGTTATAGCGAGTTCGTCATAAGGATTTATGATGAATTGTACCCCGTCTTTATTGAACTGGGTATTGTTTTCGGTAAATACGATTTTGGTGGTAGTGTCTGGAACCACACTCATGCAAACTAATACTTTCATTGCGTTCCTACGATTTAAGCGCAAAACTACAAAAAATAAGCACAATTTTTGTTATGGATTTCATAGGGATTCGTAGATTCGTGTTGTGAGTCAGTATCATTTTATTGCAATCGGCGGAGCCGTAATGCACAATTTAGCATTAGAATTACATGCGTTAGGACATACAGTAAGTGGCAGTGACGACGAGATCTTCGACCCTGCGGCTTCTCGATTAAGCGCTGCGGGATTGATGCCGGAGGCTTTCGGTTGGTTTCCCGAAAAAATTGCAAGTAATATTGATGCCATAATTTTAGGCATGCATGCCAAACCCGACAATCCGGAGTTGCAAAAAGCGCAAAAATTAGGATTGCCAATATTTTCATTTCCCGCATATGTTTACGAACACGCCCGAAATAAAACACGGGTAGTATTGGCCGGAAGTCACGGCAAAACCACCAGCACCGCCATGCTCATGCATATATTAAAGAAGGAAGGCCGTGCCTTTGATTATCTGGTGGGATCTTTAATAACAGGTTACGAACGGATGGTGCGTTTATCGGATGCCCCCCTCATCATTATAGAAGGAGATGAATATTTAAGTTCGCCTATCGATTCACGATCCAAATTTTTACACTACCAGCCGCATCATGCCATGATTACGGGCATTGCGTGGGATCATGTGAATGTATTTCCAACTTTAGAATCTTACGAGGATACGTTTTCAAAATTCATTGCTCAAATTCAAGATACCTGCGTGTATTACAGCGGAGATTCACGTTTGGGTGAACTTTGCCAAACGCACCACAATGCGTTGGCCTATGCGGCCCCCCGCTTCGAATCCAACGGTTCGGGCACTCTTTTATTTTGGGAAACCAAAGAACAGCAGCAACTGCCGTTTTTCGGTAAACACAATATCGAAAATGCCTGTGGAGTGGTGGAATTGGCCGTACAGCTGGGCATCGATCGCGCTGTGGCATGGTCGCATTTGTCTGATTTTCCGGGTACTTCCAAGCGTTTGGAATGCATTGCAGAGGGCGAGAAGGAAATTGTTTTTCGCGATTTTGCCCATGCGCCTTCTAAAGCGGCAGCGACGGTTAACGCCGTTCGCGATCAATTTCCCCAGAGATACTTTTTATCGGTATTTGAGTTGCACACCTATTCTAGTTTGCAGCCCGATTTTATGGAAGGGTATAAGGGACTTTTTGATGCCGCCGATGCGGCTTGGGTGTTGTACGATCCGCATGTTTTCGAATTGAAACGCATGCCCATTCCGAGTGCAGAGGAAATGCAAAAAAGATTGGGTAATGTGGTATTATTCAGCGATCCAAAGGCTTTGGAAAGCGCTTTAAAGGAATGGCGGGCGGGTTCACAAGCGCAAGAGCGTAAAATTGTTTCCCTGTGGATGAGCTCGGGCAATTTTGGTGGGGTAAAAATCGTTTAATTAAAAACGAAACCCTTAACTTTGCCCCTTTATGGCTGACATAAACTTACTACCTGAAATTGCACGTCAAGTGCGTCGCGACATTCTACGTATGGTACACGCCGTTAACAGCGGTCACCCAGGAGGTTCTTTAGGGTGCGCCGATTACCTTACGGCACTGTATTTTCACTATATGAAACACGATCCAAGCAACTTTACCGGACACGGTAACGGTGAGGATGTTTTCGTAATGAGCAACGGCCATATATCTCCGGTTTTTTACAGCGTTTTGGCGCGTTCTGGATATTTTCCCACGGAAGAAATGGCCACATTCCGTAAATTGAACACCCGCTTACAAGGTCACCCTACTACCCACGAAGGGTTGCCAGGGGTGCGTGTGGCTACAGGCTCTTTAGGACAAGGATTGAGTGTGGCAATAGGTTTTGCCATGCAAAAGAAGTTAGACAACGACAGCAGCACCGTATGGGCGTTGACCGGCGATGGCGAATTGCAAGAAGGCCAAATCTGGGAAGCCGTTATGTTTGCGGCTCATAATAAAGTAGATAATCTATTGGTGGCGGTTGATTTCAATTTACAGCAAATTGACGGCAGCACCGAAGAGGTGATGGGAATTACCGAGTTGGTATCAAAATTCCGCGCATTCGGTTGGATTACCGTTGAGATGGACGGTAACAATTGGGATGAAATACACCGTATTTTACCTCAGGCCCAAAATCAGTTGGGTTGCGGCAAGCCCGTGGTCATTATCATGAAAACGGAAATGGGTCAAGGCGTTGATTTTATGATGGGTTCGCATGCATGGCATGGGAAAGCGCCCAACGACGATCAGTTGGCCAAGGCGTTGACTCAGTTGCCTGAAACCCAATACGGCGACTATTAATACTTGGAATCAATGAGAAAAATCGCGTTTCTTTTTATTTTTATCTGGGGAAGCCAATTCACGCAAGCCCAAATTATAAATGCCTTTGAAGGCAGAAAAACGCGCATACTTTTCTTATTGGACGCCAGTGGGAGCATGTTAGCCGAGATGGAAGACGTAAACCGCTGGGCAGTGGCCGTAACTTTATTGTCGAATATGGCCGATTCTCTCAGGCAAGTTCAAGATGTAGAAATCGGATTGCGGGTATTCGGACATAACAAACCCAATTCGTTGCGAGATTGCAACGATACCAAGTTAGAAGTGCCTTTTTCGGCTTACAACCACAAGCAATTTCGACAAACCCTGCGCGGGTTAAAGCCTTTAGGTTACACGTCTATCACACAGTCTTTGTTGGCTACAGAAAGCGATTTTCCCAAAGACAAAACGGCCCGAAACGTGATTATCATCATCACCGACGGCGTAGAAGAATGTCCGGGTGATCCGTGTGAAGTAAGTGCTTTATTACAGAAAAAGGGCATTATTTTAAGGCCTTTTATTGTAGGAATGGGCACCGATGCAGAATCCTTTAGAAAGAATTATTCGTGTGCAGGTACCTATTACAATGCCGAGGGGATAGATCAATTCAATAAAATTATTGGAGTCATCGTTAAGCAAGTATTGAATAATACGTCGGTTCAAATGAACCTGTTAGACGATCAAGGCAGGCCTACAGAAACCGATGTTCCGGTAAGTTTGTACGATTCGGATAACGGCAATTTGGTGGAACACGTGGTGCATACCATGAACGGAAAAGGAATTCCAGATACCCTTTATTTGGATCCATTGCGACGTTATGACATGGTCGTTCATACGCTTCCCCCGGTAGAAAAAAAGAATTTTGAAGTAATCCCAGGCAGGCACAATACTTTGGCGGCCTCTACTCCAAGAGGAGATTTGCATTTGAAAATCGGTGGAATTACCAATTATAAGGAGCTGCATGCCATTGTGCGCCAAAGCGGCAATATGGCAACCGTGCATCACCAAGGATTTAATACCAAGCAAAAGTATATTACGGGTTCCTACGATATTGAAATTTTAAGTACCCCGCGATTGCATTTTAAGAATATTACGATTTCTCAAAATAAAACCCGCATTATAGAAATACCCTCTCCGGGTATGCTTTCCTTGAAAACGGGTCGCGATTTATCGGGCTCTATTTTTGAGGAAAAAGATGGAAAGATGATCTGGGTAAAGGACATTCCGTCTGTAGCGGGAAGGCATGAAATTATCATGCAGCCCGGTAATTATTCGGTCGTTTATAGATTGAAGAGCGAAACCCGGACCCTTTACACCAAAAATTTACCTTTTACTATTTCCAGCGGAATCAACACAACGATTGCATTATAAACTCTATGAAATCTTTTGAAATATTGGACAACAAAGACACGCGCAGCGGCTTTGGCGCCGGTTTGTTAGAAATCGGAAAACAAGATCCTCGGGTAGTGGCCATGTGTGCCGATTTAACCGGATCGCTCGTGATGAATTTGTTTAAGGATGAATTTCCCGACCGCTTTTTTCAAGCGGGCATAATGGAAGCGAATATGATGGGAGTTGCGGCCGGTATGGCTTTAGGAGGAAAGATTCCTTTTACCGGAACTTTTGCCAACTTTTCAACCGGTCGTGTGTACGACCAAATACGCCAAAGCATTGCCTATAGTCATGCCAACGTTAAAATTTGTGCGTCGCATGCAGGCTTAACCTTAGGGGAAGACGGTGCCACTCACCAAATCTTAGAAGACATCGGATTGATGAAAATGTTGCCCGGAATGGTGGTTATAAATCCATGTGATTATAATCAAACTAAGGCAGCGACTATCGCTATTGCTAAATATTTTGGTCCTGTCTATTTGCGCTTTGGAAGACCCAAATGGCCTGTGTTTATCAGTGAAGATACCCCTTTTGAAATTGGTAAGGCGTTGATGTTGAACGAAGGTACGGACGTGAGCATTTTTGCCACCGGACATTTGGTATGGAAAGCCATTCAAGCCGGTCATCAATTGGCAGAAAAAGGAATTTCAGCGGAAATTATCAATATTCATACTATTAAACCACTTGATGTTGAAGCGGTTATTAATTCGGCCAAGAAAACTGGTTGTGTGGTAACGGCAGAAGAACACCAAATGAATGGAGGTTTGGGCGATTCTATTGCCCAGTTATTGGCACGAAAAATGCCAACTCCTCTAGAAATGGTGGCGGTTAACGATTCTTTTGGTGAAAGCGGAACGCCCGATGAGCTATTGGTAAAGTACGGCTTAGACCATACCGATATCACAGCAGCGGCAGAGAGAGCAATTTCTCGCAAAAAGTAAAACTCTTTTGGGCTTTTAAGGGTTTCCTTATAAGCGGAGCGGTTTATGAATACTCGAGATATTTTATTGCATCAATCTAAAATTGAAGCAACACAGGATTTTTTAGGGCACCTTAATGGCAATAAGTGGATTTTCACCAAAGGACTATACGGTTCGGGTAGGTCTTTACTTATGGCTACTGTTTTTGCTCAAAATCAACGGCCGTTGATGGTCGTGGCTCCTAATAAAGAGGAGGCGCAATACATCAAATCCGATCTCGAGAATTTACTTCCCGGTCAGCCTATTTTCTTTTTGCCGGATTCTTTTGTGAAGGCCTACCGTTCCGATCGCGAACATGCTATGCATGTGCAAGAGCGCATTGAAACGCTCAATGCCTTGCGCAAAAATCCAAGACGGGTGGTGGTTACTTACGGAAGTGCTTTGGCCGAACATGTGGTTGAAAAGGCGGATTTGGAAAGTAATACCTTTGAAATTAGTACCGGACAAAATCTGGATATAGATTTTTTAACTGAATTTTTATACGACAACGGTTTTGAACGGGAAGATTTTGTAATGGAGCCCGGGCAATTCAGTATTCGTGGAGGCATATTGGATTTATTTTCTTTTGCTCATGAATATCCGTTTCGATTGGAATTAGATGGTGATATTATTGATAATATCAGGGCGTTTGACGTAAATACCCAGCTATCGATAAAGGAAATGGCCCATTTTTCTTTGGTACCTAAGGTGAGCCAACAACAAATAAAACACACGCCGATTTTGAGTTATTTTGATTCGGATGCGTTGTTATATTGGATAGAACCAGGACTGCAGTTTGAGGAATTGGTGAAAATGTGGGAATTCGCTTTGCAAAATTACCACCAATCAAAGTCTGACGGCATAGAGTATCAGGGGAA
This sequence comes from Bacteroidia bacterium, assembly GCA_965659745.1. GTDB lineage: Bacteria > Bacteroidota > Bacteroidia > NS11-12g > UBA955 > VMCP01. Next base: position 58,380 of record CBFHXF010000005.1, on the reverse strand, counting down.
ACATCCCAAAGAGGTTTGGTTAACCCCTAAGGAGTTTCAAGAAATGTCGGATCCCTTTAAAAAAATCCAATTTGGGGGAGACAAGCCCGATGCCGCGCACGATACCGTGAGCTTTGAACAAGAGCCGCAGCCTATTTTCAAACGGAATATGGAGCTGTTGCAACAGTGGTTGCTGGAGTACAAACAAAAAAAGTATACTACCTTGGTGTTTAGCGATAACAATCGGCAAATCGAACGTTTGCAGGTGTTGTTGAAAGAACAGCAAATGGACGAGTTGTTTTCTCCGGTGTATGTTGGACTTTCAAGTGGATTTGTAGATCACGAAAGCAAACTCGCATGTATCACCGAACACCAGCTTTTCGACAAATATTACAAGCCTAAATCGCGCGACAGTCACTCGGGCAGTGCATCTATTTCTTTAAGGGAATTACGAAATTTAAAACCGGGCGACTTTATTACCCATATCGATCACGGCATTGGAAAGTTTGCCGGTTTGGAAACAATGGATGTGAATGGGGTAAAGCAAGAGGCGTTGAGAATTGTATACAGAGATAATGATTTGCTTTATGTTTCGGTAAATAGCCTTCATAAAGTAAGCAAATACAGCGGCAAAGATGGAACCCAACCTACGCTACATAAATTGGGCTCTGGGGCTTGGGAGAAGCAAAAAAGAACGACTAAGAAAAAGGTTAAGGATATTGCCCGTGAGCTGATACAACTGTATGCACAGCGAAAAAAGGAAAAAGGTTTTGCATTTTCTGCAGATAATTACTTGCAAATGGAATTGGAAGCGTCCTTTTTCTATGAGGATACTCCGGATCAGGGGAAAGCGATTGATGCGGTAAAGAAAGACATGGAAAACGAGCAACCCATGGACCGTTTGGTTTGTGGCGATGTGGGATTTGGCAAAACGGAAGTAGCCATGCGGGCTGCGTTTAAAGCGGTTTGCGATTCTAAGCAGGTGGCGGTTTTAGTGCCTACGACTATTTTGGCCCAGCAACATTATCGAAGTTTTCGCAAGCGTTACCAAGGCTTCCCCGTAAATGTTGAATATTTAAATCGGTTCAAGTCTGCCAAGGATCAGAAAGAAACAATTCGTAAGTTGGAAAGTGGAGAAGTAGATATTATTATTGGTACCCACCGATTGATTGGAAAAGACATAAAATTTAAAGATTTAGGGCTTTTGATCATCGATGAGGAGCAGAAATTTGGGGTAGGAGCGAAGGAAAAGCTCAAGAGCATTCGGGTAAATGTAGATACGCTCACGCTAACGGCCACACCGATACCGCGTACGCTGCATTTCAGTTTGATGGGGGCTCGTGATTTAAGTATTATCAACACTCCACCACCCAATAGACAGCCGGTACATACCGAATTGGCGGTATTTTCTAAGGATACGATTCAAAAGGCCATTACCGACGAAATCAATCGAGGCGGTCAAGCGTTTGTGGTTCACACCCGTATTAAAGACATTTACGATTTAGCCGCCATGATAGAGCGAGAAGTGCCCGAAGCACGTGTTTGCGTGGCACACGGTCAAATGGAAGGGCATAAGCTTGAAGATGTGATGGTACGCTTTATTGAAGGCGAATACGACGTTTTGGTAGCTACCAGTATCATTGAAAGCGGATTGGATATACCCAATGCCAATACGATTATTATTAACAATGCGCACATGTTTGGGCTTTCTGATTTACATCAGATGCGTGGCCGTGTGGGCCGGAGCAATACGAAGGCCTTTTGTTATTTATTGAGTCCGCCGATTTCAGGCTTGCCAGAAGATTCACGCAAAAGGTTGCGAACTTTGGAGGAATATTCTGAATTGGGAAGTGGATTTCAAGTGGCCATGCGCGACTTAGATATTCGGGGAGCGGGAAATTTATTAGGGGCTGAACAAAGTGGATTCATTGCCGATATGGGTTTTGATATGTATCACAAAATTTTGGATGAAGCCGTTCAAGAATTGAAAAAAGAGGAATTTAAGAATCTTTTTGAGGATGCCCAAGAAAATATCGAGAGCCGAGATTGTCAGATCGATACGTATTACGAAATATTAATACCGTCGGAATATGTGACACAAACATCCGAGCGGATCAGCTTATATAGTGAATTATCGAATGTAAAAACCGAATTGGGATTGCGAGACTTTTTATCGGAGCTGAAAGACCGTTTTGGAAAACCACCTAAGGAAGTATTGGCTTTGGTAGATTCTGTCCGATTGAAGTGGGCGGCGAAGGAATTGGGCTTGGAAAAAGTGGCACTTACGCCTTCACAAATGCGGTGTTTCTTTCCCGGAGAATCCAGTGCAGCGGTATACCAGTCGGAAGCATTTAGTTACTTGATTGGCATGTTGGCGCAAAATCCCAATAAATACAATGCCAAACAAACCGATAAAGCGTTCATAGTAGAGGTAAGAGGGGTTACGGATGTATTTCAAGGGCTTTACGAGCTGAACGAATGGAAAAACGCCCTCAAACCTAATGCCGAAACCCATGCGTAATGCAATAATTGCAATTTTTTGTTTTATAAGTTCTTGCGAAATGTCCAAAAAACTACCGTCTTACAATCCGAATATTCCTTTTATTAAAGGAGTGGATACCCTGCTCAACTGGACAGGAAATCCGATACAAAAAAAAATGTATCAAAATCATGAATTTCCTATGTCTAAGGATTTCTCAGATGTATGGCGATGGAAAAGTAAAAAGAATCCTTACGAACAAGAGAAAAAACAAGATACCTTCCGTTTGCCAATTGCAGAAGATTTGACTTCATTAAAAGAAGGTAAAGAAAATGGCATCTATTGGCTCGGACATGCTACCTTTATTATAAGAGTTAATGGAATACAATTTATCACAGATCCTGTTTTCAAAAGGGCGGCTGTTATTAGGAGGTGGTCAAAATTACCTATTGAGCCTTCAGAAATACCTTCAACATCGTACTTGTTAATGTCGCACGATCATCGCGACCATTGCGATAAAGCAAGCTTGCGTAAGATGATCAAATTCAATCCTGAAATGCAATATTTTACGGGATTGAATATGACGGGGATCCTCAAAGACTTTTTAAAAGGAGCCGAGGGACAAGAGGCGGGTTGGTATCAGCAATACAAAACAGAGGGTTTCGAGTTGTATTTTTTGCCTACCCGGCATTGGGCTAAACGAGGCCTAACCGATACGAATCAGCGTTTATGGGGTTCGTTTATATTAAAGATTGGAGATTTGACTATTTATTTTGGTGGCGATTCGGGTTACGGCTCACACTATAAAGACATTGCCAAATTATTTCCTCAAATTGATTATGCCATATTGGGAATAGGCGCTTACGAACCCGAATGGTTCATGGAAGACAACCATTCGAGTCCGAGTAAGTCGTATCAAGCCTTTAAAGATCTAAATGCCAAGTATTTCATCCCCATGCACTATGGAACATTTGATTTGAGCGATGAACCCATTGGGAAACCCCAACGAGAGCTCGAAAAAATCAAGACGCTCACTCAAGATTCCGGAATTATTATTCCGATTTTGGGAGCGAATCTAATTCAAAAAGGATAAGCGATTAGCGCTTCATTAACTCTTCTAAATCTTCGTTTTTGATGGCCTTACTTTTGGGCTTGCTTTTGTCAGTTGGTGCCGGTTTATTAGGCGTTTTAATAGGTGCAGATTCTTTTATGGTGCTATCTGTGGTAGATACACTTGAATCGCGCAAATTTGAAATTTGAGCAGAATCTAGTGTCGAAATAATAGCCGTGTCCGAAGGAGCAATAGTAGAAGGGTCTTCCATAGAAGGCGTTTTTTCTGTGGTTGTTTCTTCTGCTGCTGCAATAACCTTTTCTACGGTTTTAGCCGCAGCTGCAGCCTTTTTGGGTTCGGTTTCTGTAGCTTCTTTTTCTACTTCAGATGGAAAATCTATTGCAGTTTCTTCGGCTTCTTCGGATACAACTTCTATTGCTGTTTCGCCTGCTTCTTCAGCATCTGGCATTTGAGAATCAATTTGTTTTTTAGGCGACTTTTTTGAAGGAGCGGGTTGTGATTCTTCGGTAGCATCATCACTAGGAGCGGCTATTTCAATTTCTTCTGTAGTTATTTCTAACTCTTCTTCGTCATAGCTCATAGATCCACCCAAGAAACCGTAAGGACAGCCGTCATTACTGATAACCCCAAACGTTTTGTAACAACTGTCGCGTTTGTCTGGAACCTCATCGTAATCGCGGTCTTTGCGTCTTCCTATGTTGATATTTACACCCACCATTCCGGAAGTGACATTAGAAGTTCCGTAGTTTACGATACCTAAAATGTCATTCACAGAACCAAATATTTGAAGGGGACCTAAATTCAGACTCAATCCCAAGCCAACTCTATGCACGGGATTGGCTACGTCGTATAAGGAATATCCCACGCGAAGGTCAACCCATTCGCCTAACTCTTGGTGCACGGTGGTGCTTATAAAGCTTTTATCTCCGTTTATGCCAAAGCCATAACCACCAAAAGCTTGAATATGGGTTCTTGGCAATAGTAAGAATTCGGCACCTAAGGTATATCGAGGTTTTAGTTGGGTAGTATAAGATTCAATTTTAGAGCCGCGAATGTCAAATTTATTCAAAAAGGTATCTTGAATTTGCTGCGCGATATCGTCGTTGAAATTATCAATCTGATTGGTATCTAAACCATTCCAAACCCACTCAGATTCATTCATTTTAATTTCCTGAGCCCCTAAATTCCAAACAATGCTCCCTAAGTTTTGAACCGCTAAGGAAAATCTGAACTTTTCATTCAAGCGATATACCGCACCAAATCCGAAGGCGTATCCTTGATTAGTTCCCATAGAAATTTGGTTCAATTGGTCCATAACGGTTTGGTTGGCGTCGTATGCAGAGTCGTTCAAGGCATCCTCTACATCCACTCCTAATAGGGAGGCGCGACCGTTCAAGGCTCCGTTTAACTTTAAGGAATAGATAGAAGCCGTTCCAGTATCGGTGCCAATACCAAAGCGCGCTTGTTCAATATTTAAATCGCTAATTCCATTAATTAAAGACGCATTCACCCCAACCGATAATTCATTGGTTAAAAAACGCCCATAACTAAAGGTATTTTTCAGGTAGGAGCGAATTTGATTTCCTGAAAAATCGATATCGGCATCGTTGCCGATAAAAGCACCGTTTCCTAAAAAGGCAAGTCCAAGTAAATCTTTAGGAACCCGAATAGCGGCTTCATTTACTAAAGTGCTGTTGATAGAGAAATACGATTTTTTACTTCGGAAGCCAAAATGAAAAATATCGGTTTGCTGATATAAATCCATTCCCATTTGCTTGTCTTCTTCTCCAATCATACGTGTAACGGTTTGCAAAGGCGTTTCACTGCTTCCAAAGAGACCATTAAGGGTAGTGCCCACAAGGTTGGCTCCGATATAGGTTTGTCCAACGGAAAGGGTGGCTTTATACTGGGGCATAAAACCGGGATTCCACAAATGCGATTGGGAGAGATGACGGTTGTTGAATTCGTAAAAGGCTTGGCCTTTCAATCCACCTGCAATGCTAGCGGCAACTATTAAAAATAGGCTGAGTTTTTTCATGTGGAATATCTTTATAATTCGGTGGTGTAAATAGCGCGGAACGCCAATGAAACATCTAAGGCACAGCTGGTGTAGATACTTACAGGCACTTTGCCATTATCATATGAATTGAAATTCGTTCGAATGAAAATATATTCGCACTTTCTCGCATCTAGTTTATCTAACATGGTTCCAGGCATTAAAAAGGTGCTCATGTTTTCGGATGTGCTGGTGATTTTTCCATCGGTATCTACCACTGCCGATAGCAATAAAGTAACTTCGGTTAATGAATCGATTACTTTATAGGCGGAATCGGTAAAGATTAAATCTAAGGTTCCACCTAATGGGAATCCATTTATGGTTTTTATTTTAAGTTCTAATAGATCAAAATCGGCCAAACCTTGCAGGGCACTTCCTTGATCAAGGGTATCTACATACGCAAAGTTTTGTGCGGTAAAGGTCATTGGGATATCGGCATCAAAACCTAAATCGATGGCGCTACTCTGGGTAATGTGATTGGTATAGCCTGTGAATCCGTCGGGATTCATAATAGCACGGCCTTTGATATCAAATAGTACTGCCGGCATTCCCAAACATTCCACGATGTCGGAGTTGTTTTTATTGATCTCGAAGGTTTCGTTTTTAACCGTACCTCTTTCGGCTATAGAAGGGTAGGGGAAGTTCATGTTTTGCACGTTCATGGGCAATTCATTGCCTTGTTCGTCTTTGGAAGTAATATCCAATTCTACCAAAATAGGTATACCAAATGAGTTGTTCACGTAAATACGCATTTTAGGATTTTCCATGCGGATGCCGCGCCCTAATTCTGCAAGTTGGCTTACGTCTAAATCGTTGATAGAAATATCGAAGGTATCTTGTCCTAAATAACCATCTAAATATTCAAATTTTGCTGGTGAGGCATCAAATTCGATCTCAATATAATCTGATGAATCGAATTCTACCATTCCAGCACTCGCTAATATTTGTGTAGAAACCGCCAAACGCAACATGTTATGATCCTTGTTAGGATCGTTTCCTAAGAAAATATTGGCGTTACTTAAGTCTAACTGAGAATTGGTAACCCCTGTGGGTGCATTGATGTTTAAAGTACCGATCGGACTTCCACTAATGCTCGCATCGGGTAGATCTAAATCTACTACCACGGTTGTATTAATAGTAGAGGTGGTTTTGATGGGGAGCAGGGCACTTGCAAATTCAATGTTCCTTAATTGTGCATCCACATTTGGATCTGATAAGTCGATACTCAATTGTTCCGTTGGAATTTGTTGTGCTGGCAGTATTGCCTTTCCTCCGATACACGTAAGGTTAGAATATGTAACGGTAATGTCTATTTTATCATTAAGATTGATAAGGACCGAGTCGGTACTTTTCGCTATTTCGGAAACGGGTACCGCATAACCAAGGGCGTTGCTCAAAATACGGTTGCCTATATTAATACTGTCTTTTGCAAACGCATCGGGCGCTAAATTAGAAAATTTAACAGTTCCTAAAAGCACAGGATTGGGTTGACTTACGCTGTCGTAAATTCCAATCTCTAAGTCGCTTAAAAATGTGGGAAATCCGTTACGCACGGTAAAAACCAGATAGCCTTCAGAGATTTTTAGGTATTCGTATTCGTTGTTTACCGCTAAGGCCGTGATATCGGGTTTACTCGCGCTAATTGCTGGGAATGTATCCTTTTTGCCATCAATGAAATTCAAGAAATCGCGTTCTTGTTGGGTGGCTCCTGCTAATAAATCGTTAAGACTCACGCTAGAGTTTTCTTCAACACTAGCGACGGTTAAAGCCCCAATGCTGAATCGAGAAGAACTTTTCCCAAGAGATACATCTTTTAAAATTTCCTGAGCATCCATCACAAAAACCGAATCTTGGGTAAACGTCAGACGAATCAATCCGTCTGGGTCGTATTTTATAATACTGTCTTGTTTGAGTAAATCTCCAGCCACAATTCGGGCATTTGCCAAAGGAGTAAGTACTTCAGGCTTGATTTTGGTGTTGTTATACTTGTCGAAGTTTACGTCATTCTTTTTACAAGAAATAGCCAAAACGACAAGCATGATAGTAGATAATCGTAGAAAATTCATAGAGATGTGATTTGATGACAATAAGAAATATTACACAAAGTTACAATTTTAGGCTTTAATAAAATCTTATTTATTTGTGAAACCCATTAAATTATTGGTGAGAATTATTTGAGATTTGGTGAGGAATTTATAATTCACCAAAATTGGTTATTCTTATTGCGGGTATGGTAAGAAGCGAATTTTATATTTTCTTCATCGATAAGGCTCTTTCAATTTGAAAAAAAATGCGATATTCGCTTTTATGAAAATTGCCCCCGAACATTTAAAATTAAAATTTCCTGATATAGAACCCGAATTACTTGAGCAAATAAGCGAATTTAGTGAAGTTAAAGAAGTTCAATCTGGCGATGTTTTAGTAAGAACGGGACAACATCTCACCTCTGCGATGGTCGTATTGCGGGGTGCCATAAAAATCTATAGAGAAGGAGATGAGGGCGGTGAGTTTTTCTTGTATTACCTTCAAAGTGGACAAGCATGTGCCATGTCGATGTCGTGTCTAAGGCACCAAGAACAGAGCCAAGTTATGGGTGTTGCTGTAGAAGATTCAGAGGTGTTAATGATTCCAATGGCAAAAGTAAACCAATGGGTGCGCGAATACCGAAGCTGGCAAGAATTTGTAATCAATACCTACAGAAATCGCTTTGAAGAGGTATTGGAAGTGCTCGATAGCGTTGCTTTTCGGGGCATGGATGAAAGACTAGAATTCTATCTTAAAAAAGAATCTCAAAAAGCCAAGTCAAAGGTATTACACATTTCCCACCAAAGCGTGGCCAATGATTTGAACACCTCTCGGGAAGTCATATCAAGGCTATTAAAGAAAATGGAACAAAGAAATCTGTTAAGCCTACAGCGAAATCAGATAGAATTGATCGATCTATAATATTTTAACTTTCCGTTTCGCGTTCCCAAGTACGGTGTTCTTGGGTGGATTCGAAAACGGCGCGAATGATTTCCATTTCTTCCGAGTCGTAATCGCGCTTTCTGCGTTGCATCATCAGTTGAGCGGTTTTTTCCATTTGTGGCAACTTGTGCGTAACAAATCCAGAAGCTCCGCCCCAGGCAAAATCAGGGACAAATTGTCGCGGAAATCCAGATCCAAAAATATTAGATCCAACACCCACCACGGTTCCTGTATTAAACATGGTATTTATGCCGCATTTGCTGTGATCACCCATAATCAAACCACAAAATTGTTCGCCGCTTTTCTCAAATCTGTTACTGGTATAATTCCATACTTTCACCTCATCGTAGGTATTTTTAAGGTTGGATGCATTGGTGTCGGCACCGATATTACACCATTCGCCTAAAACGGCATTGCCCAAAAAACCATCGTGTCCTTTGTTACTATACCCTTGGAAAACCACATTGTTTACTTCACCACCTACATTGCAATAAGGACCTAATGTAGTGTCGCCATAAATCTTGCTACCCATTTTTATATTGGATCCTTCTCCCATTGCAAACGGACCTCGAACGATGCTGCCTTCCATTATTTGCGCATTCTTACCTATATATATAGGGCCTTGTTGCGTGTTGAAAATGCAACATTCCACCTGCGCCCCTTCTTCAAGAAATACAGGATGATTGCCAATAACAGTATTCGTAGGAGATAGGGGTATGCTCTGCCGATTTTTTGTAATTTGGTTGAAGTCGTCTGTGATTTGAGCTCCGTTGTGCTTGAAAATATGAAATGGACGAGTAATGCGCTGTACCTCACCTTCAAAAATAACCCTATTCTCGCCGCTACCGGTGTAGGCCAAACAATCGTCGTCTCCGTGAATGAGGGATTCATTTTCCCCCAACGCTTTAATTGCCTTAACAAGTAAATCGTTTGGAAGTAAATTGCCCGTTATATTTATTTGGGCATTAACATCTGTGAAACGGGTTTGTAAATAATCTTTCGTGAGGTAGCCTATAGAATCCGCTTTTAACAAGTGCGACCATTTTTCAGCAATAGTTAAGATACCCACGCGTAACGCTGCGGCAGGTCTGGTGGCTGTTAAGGGTAATAAATCGTGATTATTGGGGTCTTCAAAAAAGCGGATTATCATTCTGCGAATTTAAGTGTAAATATGTACTTGCACTAAATGGGATTATCAGAATTCCCTGAGCCCTAAAATAATTTCATCCGCAGATAGCTGCTTTTATATTCGATTGGATCAAAAATGGCAATAACGAGTAGAGTAGGGACATAAAAAAAGGAGCCCATTCAACAAGCTCCCCTTTTTTATCACCAATAATAAAATATTATTTCTTTGCGTAACGTTTGCGGAATTTATCGATACGACCTGCAGTGTCGATAAGGTTCTGCTTACCAGTATAGAAAGGGTGAGAGGCCGAAGAAATCTCCAATTTATACAAAGGATATTCATTGCCGTCTTCCCACTGGATAGTTTCCTTGGTATCCACACAACTTTGGGTCAAAAATGTAAAGTCGCAACTCATGTCTTTAAATACCACTTTACGGTAACTTCCTGGATGTATTTCGGGTTTCATAAATGATTTCTTATTAAAAGGACTGCAAAAATAATACAATTATCGCATATCTGCAACGGTTTCATAAAAAAATTAGTCGCCCAAGCCGCTCACATTCAAATCGCCCCCAATTTGTGCTTTGGGTTTGTTTTGGCGTGCGCAATCGAACAAGGCTCCGATATCCATTCCTGGCGGAGCTTCAAAGGGCTTGGCCATGTAATTAATTGTTTTATCATGTTGAAGCGTTTTCATGAACTCGCCGAAAATTGGCATCGCCATTTTGCTTCCTTGTCCCATACTTGAGTACCTCACGCGAACCGTTGGATCGTCGGCACCTACCCATGTGGCGCACACCAAATCATTGGTTACTCCCATGAACCAACCATCGGCTGCTCCCTGAGTGGTTCCGGTTTTACCGCCAATATCGCCTTCGATTTCGTATCGGCCTTTCATTCCGAATGCCGTTCCTCGGTCTACCACCCGTTTTAATAATTGTAACATGGTATAGGCCTTTTCGGCATCCAGTACTTGATCGTGTTTTGGGGTCTCAAACTCTTCAATTACGTTGCCGTCTTTATCTTCAATTCGCGTAATATAAGTGGGCTCTATCCACAATCCTTTATTAACAAAAGCACTGTAAGCCGAGGCCATTTCAAAAGGCGATAATTCAACCGTTCCTAAACTAATTGATGGCACCCGGGGCACCTGGTCTTTATCAATACCCACACGCTCGGCAAATTGAACCACCAAATCAGGACCATTTTCACCTAAAGATTTCATGATTTGCGCCGTAATTAAGTTATCAGATAATGCCAAACCTTTCCAAATGGGCCAAATACCGCCTTCTTTACCGTCGAAGTTTTTGGGCGACCATTCTTTACCTCCTGAAATGAAAACTGTACGTTCTCGGGGGAATTCGGTGCACGGCGTAAACTTATTGATGTCAATAGCGGTGGCGTATATAATGGGCTTGAACGTTGAACCCACTTGACGTTTGGCTCTTCTGTTTACGTGGTCGTATTTAAAATGCTGGTGATTGATACCTCCCACCCAAGCTTTCACATAACCGGTGCTCGGATCTACCGCAATGAAGCCGGCATGTAATACCTTTTTAATATACGACATGCTGTCGTAGGGGCTCATAAGGGTATCTTTATCGCCCTGCCAACTGAAAATGGTCATTCTTACCGGTTTTTTTAATTCGGCGATGCATTTTTCATGGCTGTATCCGAATTCGTCGCGTAAATTGATGTAACGTGGTGTTTTACGAAGGGCATCTTCAATAAAATTAGGAATTACGGCCCGATTCGAGATATACCGCCAAGGGAGGTCTTTGCCCCATGCCTTTACAAATTGCGGCTGAAAAGCGCTTAAATGCTTCGTTACTGCATCTTCAGCGGCTCTTTGCATTTTGGAATCTATGGTAGTATAAATTTTAAGACCGCTGCGATACAAATTATACCCACGCTCTTTGCACCAATCTTTAAGTTGGTTTCCCAAGTGGGTTTTAAAATAGGGAGCCATTCCCAAGCTCGATGCCGATCGGTATCTTAAAGTGATGGGTTTTTCTTTGAGAAGTTGAAATGAATCCGAACTCAAATAGTCGTATTTTTTCATTTGCGACAACACAACATTGCGGCGACTTAAAGAACTTTCTGTGTTGTATTTGGGATTGTATTTCCAATTGGCTTTCAACATCCCTATAAGGGTTGCCGCTTCGTTGATATCTAATTCGATAGGTCTCTTATTGAAGAATTCTTTTGAAGCTGCATCGATACCAAAGGAGATACCCGAAAACGGTACCGTGTTTAAATACATGACAACGATTTCTTTTTTGGTATACCGCTTTTCTAATTCTACGGCGATTACCCACTCTTTTAGTTTTTGAACTAGTCGGCCGAATTTACCACTCGGACGTTCAAAACGGCTGAATAGATTTTTAGATAACTGTTGGGTAATGGTACTCGCGCCGCCATCGCTACCAAAGCTCGCAAACGCACGCAAGGTTCCTCGTAAGTCAATTCCGGAGTGGTCGTAAAAACGAATGTCTTCGGTGGCAATTAAGGCATTAATGGCATTCGGACTAATTTCTTCAAATCCTACATTGGTTCGATTTTCCAAGAAGAATTTTCCGATTACCACTCCATCAGAACCAATTACCTCAGAACTTAGGGCGTTTTTTGGGTTTTCTAAGTCTTCGATTTCCGGCATCTCGCCTAAAAGTCCGAGAGATACTCCGAAAAAGAAAAGCAAGGCCAATACAATTGCGCCTAAAAAAGAGAGCCATAACTTAGGATAAAACTTCATGAATGCCGCGGTTTATACTTCAAATATACGGGTATTTTGAATTTGCACAGAAGTTCTAGTTGTTATAATTAAGCTTTTCAATTATGATTGTATCAAATTAGTTGGCACAGAAGTTCCAGAGAATATAATCGATCAAATGAATATTGATGCTTGTAAATCAATATTGTGGGCACATAGTTCCAAAGGATGTATGTACCTAATCATTTATTCGAATCCAGTATTAATCAAGATTTGTGAATTTCGCCTTATGCCACTTCACGTAATCCTCGATATTTTCGTTTTTCAGTAATAACTGCAAATTCTCAGTAGAAATAGTCAGCGTTTCGTATTTGAAAATGCCCCGGCTATTGAATAGGTCGGTTTGTTGGGAAAGATATCGGGCGTAAAAACGGGTTTTATCGGCAGAACTGAAGTTTTCGACTAACAAAATATAAGATTCCTTCACTGGAATATGCCTGCCCATAATCAATTCATCGAAGGAAAACTCCTTTTTGTTTAGATCACTGATAAGTGCTTTGACCATATTAACATTGGTAGACTTAGGCAGTATAACAAGGGCATCTAGTTTATCGGTAGGCTTAGGGATGCTGAAAGAATTTCCCCCAGATAGAAGATTTTTAACAGAGTCGGGGAGTACCGATATGTTTCGTTTTTCTAGGGAAACAAGGATGCTTTTGGAACGGTGACTCACATCGGTATTGGGATAATCGAGGCTGATTTGTTTGAAAATTTCGGTGGCTTTAACCGAATCGCTCTTCAATAAACACAATCCATAAACGAAGTCAAACCGCGGTTGCAAGCTATTTCCAGAATAGGTTTTATCGGTATTGAGTTTAATCTGAATGGCCTCTTGGTAGCGTTTGTTTTGGAAGGCGATGAGCATAGAATCGTAATAATTTTGGATAATTTGGTTGCTTTCTGCTTGGGGATTCCGGATGCTGTTAACGGCCTCTGGATTATCAATCATTTTTACGTAGATGCTCTCTGGGAATTTTGTCTTTAGAGTATCAGTATACAATCGAGCTAAAGAGGGATGGTTTTCGATACGGTGTAGTTTGATTAATTCATAATAAGTTTGAGGCAAATAGGCCGAATTCGCAAACCTATTTATCAAATTAAGGTATTGATTTTGAGCGGTTTCGTGTTCATTTAATTTGGTCGCATAAATTCCGGCGGATTCAAAAAGTGATATTTCAACTTCCTGAAGGAGTTTTTCTTGTTGGGCTATTTCAAAAGGCAGGTTTTCGTAATATTTGCGGTCTTCTTTGGCAATGTTTTTTAACCTATCGCTGGTAATTTCAGATTTTTTTGTTGCACTGTCATTTAGGGAAAGATCCGGATCATCGTTGTCTTTTTGGACCGTGTTATTAGACACTTGCATTTTACTGCTGTATTTCCAAAAATCCACATTGGGTCGTTGTCCGTAAGTTCTGTTAAATTCGGCGATGCCATTTTTACGGGTAACGATATTATAAAAAGGGAAGGAACTTCCAGAGGAGGATCCGCCTAAATTCGGATTCATGGGCATACCTGGATTGGTAGGGAATGCGGGAGCGGCTCGATTTTTGGATTGTTCGGCTAATTCTTTTGCACGATCTGATGCTTCTTTCTCTTTTCGCTTTGCGATTTTTATTTTTTCGGCAAGGAAGTTTTCATCGCGCACCAAACGAATCAAAGAATCATTTTGAGAGATGCGCACCAAATGCTCCAACAAATCGGTAACAATTTGATTTTTAGCTAAAATAGCTTCGAAATCTGGGTGGGTTTCGTCTAACACGCGATTGGCAGAATCGTAGTAAATGCCAGCCTGCAGGTAGGCTTTTTGTTGGTAGAAGATATCTCCAATTTTAAGATAGGAACTCGTTTTCTGATTTTTATCGGTAATGGATTGTTGAACTGATATTTTTAATGTTTCTATTGCTTTATTGGTATTGCCGGCGTCTAATTCGTTTAAGGCCATGCGATAATATATTTGTCCTTTATATTCTAGGTTCTTATCGTCTTTTAGCATGCGATTAAGAATTTTATTGGCCTTTGCAAAGTCGCGTTGTTGGGCGGATAAAATGCTAACCTGTTCAATTTGTGAATTAAAGGTTATATCATAGGGAGGATTGAATCGCGGCACTTTTGCAAAGGCCTTCTCTGCCTTGCTGAAATCTCCTGTTTTTTGATAGGCTTGTCCTAATGCAAAATGGGTGCGATAGCAATCCATCCTATCGGTAAGTCGAGGTAGTGCTTTTTGAAGTAAATCGGCCGATTGTTGGTATTTTTTCTGTTGGTGGTAAATGGCCCCCAAGGTAAATTGCGCTACATGAAAAAGCTCTTTCGGAAGTTTTGGGTTCTTTAAAATGGTAGCTGCCATTGCTTCGGCATCGATGATTTTACCTTGCAAAAGGAGGGCTCTAACAGACCATAGTTTCGCTTGAAAAACGATTTTAGGGTCTTTGTATTGACTGGAAACAAAATCAAAAATATTGATAGCCGCTATCGCATCACCTTTGAATAAATAGGCTTTTCCCGTTAACAGATAGGCATCATCGACCCATTTGCTTTTGGGGTGTTTATCGATCATGGTACTCGCTTTTTTAACGACTTCATCCATGGCTCCAAGATTTCCCTGCAAGGATTCTGCCGTTCCATAATTAAAAAGGTTTATGGGTTTTCGGAAATCGTCTTTGTAAGATTCTCGAACGACTTGATAGGTTTCGAGCCACTTTTGCTCGCCGTTGAAATATATGTTATAGTGAGCTAAGGTGTTGTGCCATGCCTTGTAGGTCCATGAAGATTCATTTCCACAAGATGAAAACAAAAGGGCTGTTAGTAAGCCAAAGGTGACATATGTAGGGCGCAGCGCTCTGATAAACGCAAATCTCATAGATTTATGTGGTAAAAACGGTATTTTTGGAGAAATATTTGACAATTCGCTTAATCGATTTTTTATATGAAGCCCAATCGCAACAAAATTATCTCTAAACTTCGGAATAAACACCGTTTGGTTTTAATGAATGATGAATCTTTTGCGGAAATAGCATCGGTCAAAATTAATTTACTCAATACGCTCAGCATCTTTAGTGCTTTGTTCTTGATAGTAGCGCTGATATCTTACTTTTTATATGCGTATACGCCTTTGAGAAATGTGTTACCAAATGGTTTAAGCAGCAGTGACAAGCAAGAATTGATTTGGTTGAATCAAGAGCTAACTGATATTAAGAAGCAGATTGAAATACGCAATCAAAAATCTAAGGTACTCAACGATTTACTTTCTGAAAATGAAAAACCGTATGATTCAACATCGGTTCGTATGCAATGATTGGTTTAAAGGCTTTTGATTTTTTAACATTTATCTATTGTGAGGATTTAAGTATATTTGCATGAATCATTATTTTTAATATCTCTTGAATATGCTCGGAAGCGGAAAATCCAAAAACAAAAGCTCTATGGCCCCACAAGCCCTGCTTAACTTAATAGGTTCTGGTACTATTATTACGGGAAATATTCAATGTAGTGGAGATATTAGGGTAGATGGTACGGTGAAGGGCAACATGGAAGTGGGGCAGAAATTAGTTATTGGCGAAACGGGAAGTGTACACGGTGATATCCTTGCGGCTAACGTGAGCATTTCCGGAACGGTAAAAGGAAATATCATTACCGATGAAACTACCGTTTTACATACTACCTCTTCGGTAGTGGGCGACATTCAAACCCGTCAGATTATCATAGAACAAGGTGGCACGTTTAATGGGTATTGTAAAATGGGTAACGATTTAAAGGCTCAAAAACCAAAGCGCAGTGAAACAATCACCTCAGAATCGGAATCGTAGTTTCCTTACCTATACAAGTATGGCGCTGCAAATGATTGTAACCATTTTATTGGGAACTTTTATTGGGCGATTTATCGATCAAAAAACCAACGCCAAATTTCCAATCGGAACGCTACTAGGTATATTTACAGGAATGGCTATCGCATTCTACCGCATTTTCAAATCTCTGAAATCGATTAAATGAAAAGTTACATTATCAAGGCCGGCATACTCTCCTTAGTGATTTTTTTGAGTGTGATGGTAGGGGTTCAAATAACCCAAGTTCAACTACCTCCAATTTCTTATGTTGGAATCCTCTATTTAGCCCTACTTTTTGTACTCGTGAGGTATTTTACCTACCACGATAGCAATATTTCAGAAAATAAAAGAATTCGGAGGCTCATGATTGGTTCAATGGTGCGACTCTTTTTAGTACTTATCTTTTTGGCTATTAGTCTGTTTAATATGAAACCTATTCAGTTTCCTTTCGTTATTGTATTTGGACTCACTTTTCTTTTCTTTCTTTTCTTTGATATTTTAGAAATGCGCACTAACTTGCGCCCCGATTCGGAAAAGCTCAATAAAAATTCAAATGTCTGAAAATCAATGTACTAAAGAAGGTGTGAGGTTTGGAAAAATGTTCTTTGCCTTGTTTTTTGCGATGTTTTTAGC
Source organism: Bacteroidia bacterium (assembly GCA_965659745.1). Taxonomy (GTDB): domain Bacteria; phylum Bacteroidota; class Bacteroidia; order NS11-12g; family UBA955; genus VMCP01. The sequence goes on along the minus strand of CBFHXF010000005.1, from coordinate 41,474 downwards.
AAATTCGGGAATGACAAACACCCCAAATTTGTCAGAAAAACATTCAGAAACAGCTGAACACGACCCTTCAAGCATGCACAACCATGAAGCAGCCGCCTCTACATCACACGACGAGGCATCTGTTGATCATTCTGAAGCAAACGGCGGTCATGCAGAAAGTCATGAAGCAGAGGGGTTTGAGCCTGGTAAAATGATCATGGAACACATCGCTGATGCGCATGATTGGCATTTGTGGGGTGAGGGCGATCATGCGGTATCCATACCATTACCCATTATTTTATACACGTCTACCAAAGGACTTACTGTGTTTTCTTCTTCGAATTTTCACCATGGACATGCCTCGTATGAAGGATTTAAATTGTCGCACGATGGAATCGTAATTTGGGAAGATGCTTCCAATAGCGAATCTATTTATGATTTTAGCTTAACCAAGAACGTTTTAGCCTTGTTAATAGGTTCCATATTTTTAATCATCCTAGTGGTTAAAATGGCCCGTCACTACGCCGCCAACGCAGGTAAAGCTCCCAAAGGGATATATAATCTGATTGAGCCTTTGATTTTATTTTTACGCGACGATATTGCGCGTCCTACTATTGGAAAGAAAGCCGATAATTACATGCCTTTATTGTTGAGTATTTTCTTTTTCATATTCACATTGAATTTGTTCGGATTGATTCCTGTTTTCCCAGGAGGAGCTAACGTTACGGGTAACATCTCGGTAACTATGGTATTGGCATTGGTAGTATTTGTAACAGTAACCTTCAGTGGTAACAAGTACTATTGGAAGCATATTTTCATGCCAGACGTGCCGGTTTGGATGTATGTTATCATTATTCCTATCGAAATCCTGGGTGTTATATTAAAGCCTTTCGTGTTGATGTTGCGTTTGTTTGCTAACATTACTGCCGGACATATTATAATTCTAGGATTTTTCAGTTTGATATTCATTTTTGGAAACATGAACCCGAATTTAGGATATGCTGTGAGTCCATTAAGCGTAGCTTTTACTGTTTTTATGAGCATGCTCGAACTTTTAGTAGCATTCCTTCAAGCTTTTGTATTTACTTTGCTGTCCACAATCTACATTGGTATGGCAGTGGAGGAACATCATCATTAATAACCAAAGAAATAAACTAAATCTAACACATAAATCAAAATAACTATGAGTTTAATGAACACGCTACTTCAAGCAACGGATTTAGCCGCTGCTTACAGCAAAATGGGTGCCGCTATCGGCGCAGGATTAGCCGCTATTGGTGCCGGTATGGGTATCGGTAAAATCGGTGGTAGTGCTATGGAATCTATTGCACGTCAACCAGAATCAGCGGGTGACATCCGTGCAAATATGATTGTGGCAGCTGCTCTTATTGAGGGTGCTGTATTCTTTGCAATCGTTGTTTGTTTGTTGATTCTTTTCTTGTAAGATCCCTTCGGGGGCTGCAAAACAGCCCCCGTTTTTAAAAACGAAAAAATGCAATTAGTAACTCCTGCTATAGGTTTGGTATTTTGGATGTTGGTTACTTTCAGCATCCTATTATTCATTCTGAAAAAATTTGCTTGGGGACCCATCTTGGGCTCTATCAAAGACCGTGAAGATAGTATCAACCAATCGTTGTCGCAAGCGGAACAAGCGCGCAACGAGATGGCTAAATTACAAGGTGAGAACGAGCAATTGCTCGCTCAAGCCCGTCAAGAACGCGATGCCATGTTAAAAGAGGCACGCGAAATGAAAGAAAAGATTGTGGGTGATGCAAAATCAGCTGCCGAAGACGAAGCAAAGAAAATCATGGCCCGCGCTAGTGATGAAATCAACAAGCAAAAGTCTGCGGCTATGGATGAATTGAAAAAAGAAATCGCTTCTTTCTCAGTTCAAATTGCAGAAAAACTTTTAGCAGATACACTTGCTAACAATGATGCACAACAAAAATTGATTTCTCACCATTTAAACGAATTAACCCAAAAAGCACAAGCATAAGCCATGTCTGAACAACGTATTGCCGCCCGTTATGCCAAAGCCCTTTTTGACAAAGCTCAAGAAGAAGGTTTATTGGAAGTGGTTAAAGACAATGTAGAGGAGCTGATCGTGCTTTCCGAAGAAAGCCGCGACTTCATGTTGTTCATACAGAGCCCTATGTATAAAATGTCTGCCAAAAAGAATGCCTTGGAAAGTATTTTTTCCAAGCAACATGCCTTAACCAAAGGCATGTATGCACTTATGGTGGATAAAAAACGTGAATCCTTTATTCCTGCAATGGGAGAAGGGTTTATGAAAATGTACAACGAGTCTCAAAAAATTGTTTTGGTAGAAGTTGAAAGTGCCGTAGCAATTTCGAATTCCACAATTTCGGAAATCGAAAATTATGTTAAAACACACACGAAAGCCAATACAGTTAGAATTAATACCCGATTAGATGCTTCAATAATAGGAGGTATAACAATCGAATTTAACGGTCGCATCTTTGATAATACCGTGTCAACACAATTGAAAAAAATTAAAAAAGAACTTCAAATCGCATAAAAAATCATGTCACACATTAGGCCAGACGAAGTATCCAGCATATTGAAAGACCAGATCGCTGGTTTCAGCAGTGCTGCTAGTTTAGAAGAGGTAGGTACCGTACTTCAAGTTGGAGATGGTATTGCCCGTATTTACGGACTTTTCGGAGTTCAAAGTGGTGAACTCGTTGAGTTCGAAAATGGCGTTCGCGCTGTAGTATTGAACCTAGAAGAAGACAATGTGGGTGCGGTTTTGATGGGTAGTAGTACCGATATCAAAGAAGGCGACAAAGTAAAACGCACCAACAAAATTGCCAGTCTTCAAGTAGGTCATGGTATGTTGGGTCGTGTTGTAAACGCTTTAGGAGAGCCCATTGATGGTAAAGGACCTATTCAGGGAGACTTATATGAGATGCCTCTTGAACGTAAAGCACCGGGTGTATTATTCCGTGAGCCCGTTACAGAGCCACTTCAAACCGGTATAAAAGCAATCGATGCAATGATTCCAATTGGTAGAGGTCAACGTGAGCTTATCATTGGCGACCGCCAAACAGGTAAAACCGCTATTGCTATCGATACCATCATCAATCAAAAAGAGTTTTACGAAGCTGGAAAACCAGTTTTTTGTATATACGTAGCTTGTGGTCAGAAAGAGTCTACCGTAAAGCAAGTGGTTAAGTCTTTGGAGGAAAATGGTGCAATGGCCTACACAGTGGTGGTTTCTGCCCCTGCTTCTGCTCCTGCTCCATTACAATTTTTCTCTCCAATGTCAGGTTGTGCAATTGGTGAATATTTCCGCGATTTAGGACTTCCTGCGTTAGTGGTATATGACGATTTGTCAAAACAAGCCGTTGCGTATCGTGAGGTTTCCTTGTTGCTACGTCGTCCTCCAGGGCGTGAAGCATATCCTGGTGACGTATTCTACTTGCATAGCCGTATTTTGGAACGTGCGTGTAAATTGAACTCGAATGATGAAATTACCTCAAAAATGAATGATTTGCCTCCGTCGTTAGCAGGCAAAGTTAAAGGAGGTGGTTCGTTAACAGCGTTGCCAATTATTGAAACCCAAGCGGGTGACGTATCGGCATACATTCCTACTAACGTAATTTCTATTACAGACGGACAAATATTCTTAGAATCTAATTTGTTTAACTCAGGTGTACGTCCCGCAATTAACGTAGGTATTTCTGTATCTCGTGTGGGTGGTAATGCTCAAATTAAATCTATGAAGAAAGTGGCTGGTACACTTAAATTGGATCAAGCTCAATACCGCGAATTAGAAGCGTTTGCAAAGTTTGGTTCTGATTTAGACGCCGCTACCAAGTCGGTATTGGAAAAAGGTGCGAGAAACGTAGAAATGTTGAAGCAAGCACAGTTCTCTCCTCAAACGGTGGAAAATCAAATCGCAATGATTTATTTGGGTACCAAAAACAAATTGAGAAATATCCCAGTAAATAAAATTCGCGAATTTGAAGAAGCCTATGTTTCTTACCTAGAACAAAAGCATAAAGACGTATTGAACTTATTGAAGTCAGGTAAAATTGACGAAAATGTTACAAGCGTTTTGGAAGCCGCTGGAGAAGAAATTTCTAAGAATTACACCGCTTAATTTTTTAAACAATGTCAAATCAAAAGGAAATACGCGCACGTATATCGTCAACAATCAGTACCCAGCAAATTACCAAAGCAATGAAATTGGTAAGCGCTACGAAGCTGAGAAAAGCGAGCGATGCGATTGTGCGTATGCGTCCGTATGCATTGAAGTTGCAAGGCATTATGTCTAACCTTCAAGAAAGTACAGATGACGATCGTTTGGCCGTTTATTTTAATCAGCGTGAGCTTAAGAAAGTGTGTTTGGTAGTTATTTCTAGTGATAGAGGATTGTGTGGTGCGTTTAATGCAAACGTCGCTAAACGGACTCGTCATTTATTAGAGAACGATTACAAACACCTGGTGAATACAGGAAATTTAGAAATTTTATGTATCGGTAAAAAAGCGGGTGAAACCCTAAAGCGTTTGGGTTATACCGTTAATACAGAATATCAAAATCTCCTTATTGACTTAAATGCGGATAAAGCGTTTCATTTTACTCAAAAATTGATTGAGCGTTTTAAATCGGGTGAATTAGATAAAATTGAAGTTGTCTATAACCAGTTTAAAAATGCAGCCACTCAAATTCTATCGAATGAGGCCGTTTTACCCATCGTTGGCAAAGCTACTGATAATAATAATGTTAATTCCGATTACCTTTTTGAGCCTTCTAAAATCGCAATTTTAGAAGAACTTATACCGAGAACTTTAAAAACTCAGGTATACAGAGCGATGTTAGACTCATTAGCGTCTGAACATGGTGCTCGAATGGTAGCAATGGATAAAGCTACTGACAATGCAGGCGAGTTGCTTAAATCGCTGAAATTAGCGTATAACCAAGCCCGTCAGGCAGCAATTACCCGTGAGATTTCTGAAATCGTTGGGGGTGTGGCAGCACTTGAAGGAGCTTAATAAGATTATTAATTAACCCATTAATTGAGGTTGAGTGATTCTATTCGCTCAACCTCAATGTATTTATGGGTACTCTTGATTCGAGAAACGAGCTCTTTTAAATCTTCCGAGTTATTCACCAATACTTCTATTTCCCCTCCGAATGTTCCGTCAATATTGGCCCGGATATTAATACTTTTCATATTTACCTGTAAGTCTTTAGAGATAATATCTGTAATCCGACTTACGATACCCACATCGTCGATACCTCGTACGGATATTTGTGCATCAAACGCATTGTTGTAGCCGTCTTGCCAGCTTGCGGGTATGATGCGATAACCGTATTGACTCATGAGTTTGGAGGCATTTGGACACGTTGTTCGGTGAATTCGTACACCATCGCCAACGGTAACGAAACCAAATATGGGCTCTCCGGGTAGGGGATTGCAACATTGTGCCAAGGAATAAGGCATTTCATAATCTTCCCCAAATATGATCTGTCCGGCGCTTTTTTTCCTTTCCTTTTTTACCGGAACTTCAGACACCGATTCTTTCGAATGTATAATGTCGAATAGAATTTCTTTGGTCATTCTGATTTTTCCGGATGCCACCGCATGGAAATATTCACTGGCACTGTTATATTTATAATGCTTGTGAATTAATTGAATATTTTTATCTGTGAAGGCAACATCGTGCTTTTGAAACATACGCTCCATAATGGTTTTTCCACGACCGGCAAGTTTCGTTTTTACATCGCGTAAAAATTCTCTGATTTTGGTTCGAGCGCGACCCGTTCTTACCACTTCTAACCATTGAACAGAGGCCCTGTAATTTTGTGTTGTTAAGATTTCTACTATATCGCCATTCTTTAATTCATGCCCAATGGGCACCAATTTATTATTCACCTTAGCTCCAATAGTGGTAAGTCCAACCTCTGTATGAATGGCAAATCCGAAATCGAGGGCTACGGATCCAACGGGCATTGATTTCACTTCTCCTTTGGGTGTAAAAACATAAATTTCTTCCCCCAAAAGCGAATACTTGAATTCATTAACCAAGTCCATCGCTGTTAAATCGTTATTCTCGAGTGTTTCTTTAACCGCGTTGAGCCAATTTTCAAAGGCATCGTCTTGTGGTGTAATGCTGTTTTCACCAAGTTGCGCTTTATATCTCCAATGTGCCGCCAAACCGCGTTCTGCGATATCATCCATTCTTTTAGAACGAATTTGAATTTCTACCCAACGACCTTTAGGACCTAAAACTGTTGTATGCAGTGCGGAATAACCGTTGTTTTTTGGTCTACTTAGCCAATCTCGCAAACGACCTTGATGAGGGCGGTACCTATCTGTTATGATACTGTATACACGCCAGCAATCGGATTTTTCATTTTGTATTTCCGTATCTAAAATTACCCTGATGGCAAAAGCGTCGTAAACTTCCTCAAATGGAATTCCTTGGGTAGTCATCTTTCGATGAATACTATAAATACTTTTGGGCCTGCCCTTGATTTCCGCAATTTTCAATCCCGAACGCTCCAACTCCTCGTTTAAAGGATCTATGAATTCACGAATGTAACGCTGCCTAGATTGTTTGGTTTCACTTATTTTATCCGAAATAGTTCTATATGCGAGTGCATCGGTATACTTCAAAGCTAAATCCTCCATTTCTATTTTTACGGCATTCAAACCCAAACGATGGGCGAGAGGTGCGTAAATAAACATGGTTTCAGAAGCAATTTTAAGCTTAGTTTTTTCAGGAACTGATCCTAATGTGCGCATGTTGTGCAAGCGATCGCACAGTTTAATTAAGATTACGCGAAGGTCCTCTCCCAAGGTAAGGAGCATTTTCTTGAAATTCTCGGCTTGGATACTCGCATCGTTATCGACCGTTTCAAAAACTACCGAAATTTTAGTGAGTCCTCCTATTATGTTGGCAACTTTAGCACCAAATTTACGTTCAATATCGTCGAGGGTAATTTCTGTATCCTCAACTACATCATGAAGCAAGGCACAAATAACAGAGGTAGCTCCGAGTCCCAGTTCGGCGGCGGCAATTTGTGCCACCGCCAAGGGATGAAAAATATAGGGTTCACCGCTTTTTCTTACGGTACCTTCATGAGCGCGCGCGGCGTAATCAAAAGCTTCCCGAACTAATTTAATTTTGTCTTTGGAAACTTTACCACTAAGGGTTCGTAATAATAAGCGATACTTATTAAGTAATTCGTGTCGGTATGCTTCGTATACTTCACCGTCGAGCAGCGCCATAAATTATTTGTTCATTGCGGCAAAATGATGAAAGAATCTTGGAATGGTTTCAATTCCTTTGAAATAGTTAAACACGCCGTAATGCTCATTGGGAGAATGTATGGCATCGCTGTCTAAACCAAATCCCATAAGGACCGTTTTGGTTTCTAATTCCTTTTCAAAAAGTGCTACAATTGGAATGCTTCCGCCTCCACGAGTGGGAATAGGGTCTTTTCCAAAGGTATCTTTCATAGCAGCGGCTGCTGCTTTGAAAGGAATGCTATCTGTAGGCGTTAAAACGGGTTCGCCACCATGGTGAGGAGTTACCTTTACTTTAACCCCTTTTGGAGCTATCGATTCAAAGTACTCTGTAAAGATTTTGGTGATTTTTTCGGAAGACTGATTGGGAACCAATCGCATGGAGATTTTCGCATAGGCTTTGGAAGGCAATACGGTTTTAGCACCTTCTCCGATATAACCGCCCCAAATGCCATTTACGTCAAGGGTAGGACGGATGCCGGTGCGCTCGATGGTAGAAAATCCTTCTTCTCCCATTACATCTTCAATATCTAAATGCTTTTTATAGGCCTCGAGATCAAAAGGAGTTTTAGCCATTGCATTGCGATCTGCTTCAGAAACAATAACCACATCGTCATAGAAACCAGGAATGGTAATATGATTTTTGTCGTCTTTCATTTTGGCAATCATATCACATAGTACATTGATAGGATTGGCTACAGCACCGCCATATACACCGCTATGTAAATCAATATTAGGACCGGTAACTTCTACTTCTACATAACTCAAACCGCGCAAACCGATATCGATACTCGGCAAATCGTTGGCGAGCATAGAGGTATCAGAGATCAAAATTACATCGGCTTTTAATTTTTCTTTATTGGATTTACAATACGTTCCAAGATTATTACTACCCACTTCTTCCTCTCCCTCGATCATGAACTTTATATTACATGCCAATTCTTGAGTTTGCATCATGGATTCAAACGCTTTCACATGCATAAACATCTGTCCTTTATCGTCGCACGCGCCACGGGCATAAATTTTACCGTCCTTAATAGTAGGCTCGAACGGAGGCGTATGCCAAAGTTCGTTAGGAACACTGGGTTGCACATCGTAATGGCCATAAACTAATACGGTGGGAAGTGCAGGATCTATGATTTTATCGCCATAAACAATGGGGTAACCCGCAGTTTCTTCAAGTACTACATTATCGGCACCCGCTTTGGTTAGAAAATCAGCTACGGTTTCCGCACATTTGCGCACATCTTGGGCATACGCCGAATCTGCACTGATACTTGGAATACGCAATAACTGGAATAGTTCCTCTAAAAAACGCTCTTGGTTTGATTCGATATAACTCTTGCTTGACATATATCGCAATTTACGCATAAATTGACCTAAATCTCTGTTTTTGTCGTTATTTTGTATCATGAATTCCGACACAACAGAGGCTTCCTTGAATGCATTTAAGGGCGAAGTATTTATGTACGAAATAATTATATCCGTAATCGTATTTACTGCCGTTTACTTTTTCTTGAAACAATACAACAAGAAAGAGAAAGAAACCAAACAGAAAAACTCCAAATATTTCGGAGGTTAACCTTTCGCCTCCTCGTATTTCCAGTTATTTTTTGATTTTCGAACCGTCCATTAGGGTTTTGGCAATTGCCATTCCCGGTTCGGTAACAATTTCCTCTCCTTCTTTTAAACCCGACAGTACTTCAAAATAATCAATATCTTGTATGCCGGTTTTGATTTCCACCGCTTTGGCTTTTCCAGCATCATAAACAAATACCCAGGTTTTATTTGAGCTGCTTGTAGATTCTATGTCTTTAGGATTTCGAGAGGTAACTGCCGCAATGGGTACCGATAATACGTTTTTACGAATTTCTGTTTTGATATCCGCAGACGCCGTCATCCCAGGTAAAAAAGGTTGTGGCCGGTTTTTACTGATTAAGTCAGCATAACTTTGGGCATCAATTAAAATCTTTACCGTGTAATTGGTAACCTGTTCGTTTATGTTTTGAGCTACATTGAACTTCGCAGAATTGGCAATTTCGGTAACCACTCCTTTGAAAACACGCTCCGGATAGGCATCTACACGAATATCGGCTTCATCATTCAAATGCACGCGTACAATATCGTTTTCATTAATTTGCACTTCAACCTCCATTTCATTGAGATTGCTAATACGCATAATTTCCGTACCCGCCATTTGGGCGGTTCCAACTACCCGTTCGCCTTTTTCGCTATTCAACTGCGTTACAATTCCACTTTGGGGAGCGGTTATGCGCGTTCTTCCCAATGTTTTTTGTCCTTCTTCCAAGCGGGCCTCTAAACTTTTTACATTATAAATAGCCGACATTCGGGTCTTCTCTGAAACGACTACTTCCGTCTGCTGCTGTTGAAATTGCATCTTTGCATTTTCAAATTCTTGTAAACTAATCACTTTGTCTTTATACAACTGCTCCTGACGGTTAAAAAGCTCTTTTCCTAAAGTGAAATTATTTTTTGCACGAATTTCTTGTGCTTCTGCCGATGCCAAACTCGCTTTGGCATTATTCAAATTGGCGATTAATTGGTTAACCGTAGTAATGTAGATTTCCGGATTTATCGTCAACAAAAGTTGTCCTTTTTGAACCGAATCACCTTCATTTACATACATTTCGGTGATTTCACCGCTTACGTCGGGACTGATTTTCACCTCTCGTTTGGGTTGTATTTTGCCCGTTACGGTTACAATCTCGGTGATATCGCGTCTGCCTAATTTTTCGGTTACTACTTCAACGTCTTTTTTACCGCCTTTAAATACCGATGCCAAAACAATTAGCACTACCACTGCGATAATCGACAATCCGATAATATATTTCTTTTGCATGATTTACTCTTTTTAAGGTTTTAATAACTGCCAGTTTCCGCGATACATAACATCGAGTATGAGATTTCGTAACGCCGCCTCGTATTTATTACTGAGGAAGTTTTGGAACGCCATTAACTCTTGATTTTTAGCCAATTGCAGTTCAAAATAGGTAGCTTGACCGCTTTCAAAACGTTTTTGCACGAACTCCAAATTCAGTCGCTGGGCCTCGTGATTTTCACGTTGCGCCTGATATTGCATCGCTGCATTTTTGAAACTTTGATAGGCATTGGTTACTTCAACAACTGCATTTTGACGAATCCGGAATGCATTCAATTCTTGTTGGGTATAGGCGAGTTTAGCCGATTTAATTCCATTTTGAGCCCGCAATTTACCGAATAAGGGAACCGATAAATTAGCGCCAAAGCTCTGTCCGAAATTATCGCGCATTTGCCTAGAGAAGTCTATGGTTTGCGTTTGATAACTAAAGGTAGGCGCTTCTACTATTTGATTGGTTCCTTGAACAATACCAATGGGTTGGGTACCACTTATTTGGTAGCCCGTTATGTTTAATGCTTTATCTGAGTATATCGAACTTAAATTTCCACCGATAGATAGAACCGGCAATAATTGCGCCTTGGCTATACCCATAGATAAAGCCGCCGCTTCTTGCTTTAATAGAGCCGCTTTATAGTCGGCACGATTGAACAACGCACTATCAATTAGTTCATTTAGGCTTGCTGGATACTCTGTATATTCAGGGGCTGGCGCCATGGTGTATTCAATGTCAAAGCCATCCGAAACCGGAATCCTTAATAGATTTTTAAGATTGAGTAGGGCACTTTGATGCTGGGTTTCGATTTGAACTTTCTGGGCGCGGGCCTGTGCCAACTGCGCTTTCGACGATAGCCATACGCCTTCGTTAACACTACCGGCTTGTACTAATTTTTCGATTCGCTTTTGCTCCTGGAATAACGAGGCTACATTAGATTCATTGGCCTTTAGTAATTCTTTACTTTGCAAACATTGTAGGTAGGCTAAGGCCACACTCAGTGCAATATTCTGTCGCGATTGCTGATAGTCGTACGCACTCGCTTTCACTTGCTTCTTAGATCTGAGTACCGATTTTCTGAGACTTCCCCCGGCATAAACCACCCAGCTACTGGAAAGCTGAACCGAGCTGTTTCCAACGGTTTCTTGAACAAATTGATTGGTAAAACGGTCAATACTTCTACCACTTTGATAAAACTGTCCACCGGCAAAACTGACTTCCGGACCTAAATTCCAAAGAGATTGGCGGTATTCAATTTCGGATTGGGATTGATTAATTTGACTCAACAATACATCAATATTATTTTCTAGAGCCAAATCTATACAGGCCGATAGGTCCATTTTTCGAACCTCTTGAGCACCAAGGAAGTTCGAAATTCCCAATAGTAAATAGAGTAAACCGCGCTTGCGCATATTTGCAAAGGTAATCATGCGAAGTGGTATCTGTGGACAAACTATCGATATACCTTGGTTTGCTTCGACCAATCGTGTGGAAAAGAACTATATAAAGAAATAAACAAAGTGCGTATGTTTGCATCGAGTTTTGGTTTTCAAAGCCATCGGGCAAGATGGTTTTGAAATGAAAAGGGAACTTCGGTGTGAAACCGAGACTGTACCCGCAGCTGTAACCTCATCTCTTTCGGGAGACATGCTTCAGGCCTTTATGCCACTGTGAAAACGGGAAGGCGCCTGCAGCGAGGAAGTCAGAAGACCTGCCACGCTCAAACGAACAATCCGCTTTCGGGAATAAAAGCGCGGTAGTATGTGTCTTCAGACCTTAAGTGTGTCTGCACGCTCCATGCTATTTATTTCCGAGTAAGGTAAATTATGCTACTGCATTTAGTACATATCGCCGCCTGCTTGGCCACTTTAGGAGATTCCACCTCGTGGGAACCGACTCCTATTCCTGCTGTAGATACCGTGCATATTCGGGCCGATAGAAGTGAATTTGCGAATGTAGGAAGAAAGGAAGTGCGACTCAATTCGGGTAAAGGACTCGGACTACTCACACAAAATATGCAGGAGGCCGCTCAGTTTTTCAAAGAGTACGGCGTATCGGGATCTGCAACCATTTCTAAACGAGGGGCCGATGCCACCCAAACCCAAGTGTTGTGGAATGGCTTGCCCATCAATCATCCCATGTTGGGAATGATGGATTTTAATGGCATTGCCACCTTTGGAATGGATGAACTCGTGTTAATTGAAGGGGGAAATTCAGCCATGTACGGCTCCGGAAGTGTGGGCGGTACTGTAATGCTGAACAATAAAGTGAGTTTTAATTCCCCGTTAAAAATCAAGACGGTGGCCGAAACCAACTCCCTTAGGAATTCTCAAATGGGATTCCAAGTGGGAAAAGGGTGGAAGAATACCTATGTAAATGTGGCAAGTTCATGGATCAACCAAAATAACGAATTTGGTTTTTTTGATCCCATAAAACAGCAAAATAGAAACTCCTTTAACAGCCATTTAGACCATCAAAATATTCGATTGGTGGCCGCTCATACATTAGCAAATCACTCAATAAAGCTCATTTCAGAAATGGGAAAAGTGAATCGCGGTTTGGGATTTCTTTATGGTTCCGAACAAGCCTTAGGCCAGCAACTCGATCTACAATCTCGCAATTTAGTGCAATACGATTTTCATAAAAATAAATTGCATTTTACTCAAAAAGTAGGCTATACCTCCGATCGATTGGTATATGTGGCGCAAGGACAAACCGGTGATACTTCTACTGCCAAAATGTTGTTTTTGCAGACAGAAATGTATCATCAAACGCAATGGGGTAAGGCGGTTTATGGTCTCGATTATCAAGTGCAAAAAGGCAGTTCACAATATTATACAATACCGGAAACGCGCGTTTTGCCCGCTTTGTTCTCCGCCTGGAAATCAGAAATAGGCAAAACAAATTACCTTATCAATGCCAGGTATGAATTCAACGAACAAGTGCTTACAGGCGGCTTAGGTACTCAAACGACCATAACCGATGGACTTAACTTTAAGACCGATATTCATCGAAGTTTCCGCAGACCCACGCTAAATGATTTGTATTGGCAAGTGACCCAACGTAACGCGGTGGTTCCGGAAATTGGCTGGGGCAGCGAAATAGGAGTGGTTTGGAATTCAAGCTACGGTCATCATTTGAATTGGATTTTGGAACTCACTCCGTTTTACCGAGAACTCAAGAATCCCATTATTTGGTTGCCCCAAGGGGCTTATTGGGCCGCTCAAAATATGAATTTTGGTCAATATACCGGAGTGCAAATCAGCGCACAAATCAACCACGATTTTGGCAACTGTAAAGTAGCGCTAAACGAAAATTTCGAATGGGTGCGTTCGGCAGTAAAAAGTCAGGCCAATTCCGAGTTTAAGCAGCAAATATTTGTGCCAGATATTATGAGTACCACTGCGCTCGCCCTGAAATTTAAAGCGGCAAGCCTAAAATTAATATGGCAGAAAGTCGGAAATCGATATACGGCCACCGACAATTCTCAATACATGCCTTTTTACCAATTGTTTTCATTAGAAGGGGTTCTTAAGGCCGCATTTTGGGGAAGATTTAAACAAAATTCATCCGAATGCAGGGTAGGGGTGCGCAACATTTTTGATGTAAGCTATCAAAATATGCCTGGCCGACCTATGCCACCCAGAAACGCCTATGTTCAAATCAACTTGATTTTTTAGCCGTGATATTTATTCAAATCCATATTCGCTCGCTCATATCAACAGACAGAAAATTAATAAATAATAATATCACCTTAAAATTATACCTACAATCATGAAATACCGTATCAAAAACATCATTCTCACAACTTTAGCTGTTCTATTTTCAATCCACACTAGTAAAGCCCAAACCGCACTAGTGGAATTCATCGGTTTTGAAGAGTTGAAATCTATTATTCCCTCGGGGGAAGTTTGGAACGGCTCGAACGGACAAACACAATACAGTACGCCGGATAGTTTATTCCAAGCAAAACTTTCCATGGATATCGGATGGGATACCTCTTGGGGTGGCTACTGGAAAGACCAATGGGCATTTTCACGTAAAAATGTAACAACCCTAGAACCCAGCGATTTTAGTAAGCACCTCTATGCCGCAAAGGCCGGAAAAGGCGCGGAAGAAGAAGGGGAAGTATATGCAATCGGTACGCAAAATGCCTACTTCCTAAATCCAGACCCCATAAATCAGTATGTCGATGGATTTTACATTACCAATACCACTTTTGCCTATAACAGTATGGCCTTCGGTGATAATTTTGCTAAAAAGTTTAACGCAGCCGATAAAGATAGCTTTGTATTGAACATTCATTTATTCCTTAGCGGAAAACTACAAAAAACGCAACAAGTAATACTCGCTGATTTCCGATCAAGCGATACGACAAAGCACATGCTTTTAGATACCTGGCAGTGGGTAGGGTTGATGACATCCACCGATTCTATACAATTTGAATTGCAGAGTTCAGATGTGGGTGACTTCGGTATCAATACCCCTCTTTATTTTGCCTTGGATAAAATTGCCATTGTTCACACGGGAAGTGTAAACAAAATCAAAGCGCTTACACTCTCCTTATATCCGAATCCTGCAACCGAAAAGATTCACATTGCGGAATTTGCAAAAGTTCAGAAGGCAGAAATTTGCGATTATCGCGGAATGACCCTAAAAGAATTGGATTTGAAAGAGGGACAGGTAGACATCTCTTCATTGCCGGCGGGAATGTATTGGGTGCGCGCGCTCATGAATGACGGAAGCATGGCCACCACTTCTTTTTTAAAGCACAATTAAAATGCAAATACGCACCACATTAATAGCGATTATAATCTTTTTCATGGGCTCTTGTATAAAAGAGCCCGTGGATTCGGGTAATGTTAACGTTTCGGCAAAAGACGCAAGAGT
This sequence comes from Bacteroidia bacterium, assembly GCA_965659745.1. GTDB lineage: Bacteria > Bacteroidota > Bacteroidia > NS11-12g > UBA955 > VMCP01. Next base: position 26,434 of record CBFHXF010000005.1, on the reverse strand, counting down.
GGCGGTTTTATGTGAAGGAAATTTCATGTGGAATAATGCCCAGCTTGATATCTACAATCCCGATTCTAATACGCTTTGGTCCAATGCTTTTGAGGCCGTAAATAATAGACCCATTGGTGATGTATTACAATCGGGTTTGTTATATGGAAATACCTTGTGGTTGGTGGTAAACAATAGCGGCCTTATCGTAGGGGTGAACCCTGAAACGCTTAAAGTCAAACACCAAGTGAATGTCGGCAAATCTCCGAGATTTGCTACTGCCCTTAATGGGAAATTATACATAAGCGATTTAGAAAACAATGCGGTTACTGTGCTCGATACCCAATCGTTAAGCTCCCGAATCATACCCGTTCGGAAAAATGCCACAGGAACCCGAGTTGGGTGGACGGAGCATATTATAGAATACAATAACCAAATAGTTTCGGCCGTTTATGACGGATATATCTGGGTTTACGACCCTCAAACCGATATCAGTAAGTTAATAACGTGTCCAAAAGGGGCTCAATTTTTAAGCGTCGATGCTCAAAACCGACTTTGGGTGGGAGCTAACGATGCAGATTCGTCGAGTTTGACCTGCCTGAATGCCGATTTTGCGGTTACCGAGCGTGTTGAATTTCCCCCAAAAAATAATTTAACCCGCATGTGCCTATCGCTCTCGCGTGACTCTTTATGGATGCTCGTTGGAGGCAATTTGGAATGTTGTGATTTGCGCAATCCGAAGAAATCTGTTTTTGTTCAAGTAGTGCCTTACACAACAGGATATGGCTTGGCAGTAAATCCGCAGAACGGCGATATTTACATTGCCGATCCCTATGATTACATCCGAAAAGGTCGTGTAGTGATACTCAATGCCGGCGCAGATTCGATAAAAAATTCATTTTTCTCGGGAATTATCCCCTCTGGTTTTGTGTTTCTTCCTCAAAAATAGGGAAGAGTCGCTTCGTGGATTTTCCCCTACCTTTGCGCCGTGAAACGCATTGATGTGCTCATTCTCCGCATGTATGTACGGCTATTTGCCGTTACATTTTTACTGAGTTTGTTCCTGTTTTTAATGCAGTTTCTATGGAAATACATAGACGAATTAGTTGGTAAAGGCATTCCAACCCTGGTATTACTAAAATTGATCGGACTTTCATTGGCCGATTTAGTGCCCATGGCACTGCCGATGACGGTGATGGTGGCAGGTTTGATGACCTTCGGGAATCTATCCGAAAGTTTCGAATTAGTATCCATGAAAGCCAATGGCATATCTTTAATTCGCATTTTACGTCCGGTTTTCCTGTTCATGTGTGGACTCGTAGTGATGAATTTCCTATTCCTCAACTATGTGATCCCGAAAGCCAATCTGGAGGGCAAGGCCATGTTAATGGAGGTGCGCTCTAAAAAGCCCGCTTTTAATATAGAGCCCGGACAGTTTTACCAACAAATTGAAGGCGTAGCAATTTCAGTAGGTAAAAAGGAGGAGGATAATGAAACGGTTCACGATGTGCTCATTTATGAATATAAGAAAGACGACAGCAAACGATTGAATGTGATACGGGCGAAAGACGGAACCATGAAGCTTTCCCAGGATAAGCGCACTCTTAATTTTACGCTGTTTGATGGAGTTCGATATGAGGAAATGACCTCTGCTGAAAATTACCGAAGGACCCTGCCCTTCAATAAGATGTATTTCGAAAAGCAGCAAATGGTAGTGGATTTATCGAGCTTGGATTTCAATTTTGCCAATCGCGAACATTTGGCCACGGATTACCGATTGTTGAATTTAAATCAGTTGCAGTTGGAAATTGATACCTTCCATATTCGCATGGAAAAGCATTATGCCGACAACGAACGCTATCTCAGTCGCCTGATTCATTATCCCACTTTATTCCCGAGTCAGAATACCCAAGTCCGTCCTTTAGACAACCGCATTACTCTCGTCGATACGAATATTTACAACAATTTTGATTCGAGTAAACGCGCCAACATGCGCAATCTGGCATTGTCCACGGCAAAGGGCATTAAGGGTACTTTAGACGGCTATGCTTCGTCGCAAGATTACGAATGGAAAGATGTGGCCTTATACCAAAGCGAATGGCATAAGAAGTTCGCTTTTTCGTTCTTATTGATGATTCTCTTTTTAATTTCAGCGCCTTTGGGAGCCATCATCAAAAAGGGCGGAATCGGACTTCCATTAGTCATAAGCGTGTTGCTGTTTGTGTTGTTTTACGCCTTGAATTTAACCGGTGAGAAGATGGGTAAGGGACTAATTGTTCCCGTATGGTTGGGCATGTGGATGAGCAGTGCATTGTTGTTGGGAATCGCTATTTTTATTACCCGCAAGGCCTTGTCTGACCGCAATCTTTGGGAGCCTCGGCGCAAAAGAATCAAGTCCAATAAGCCGCCAATTTCGGTACACTCATGAATATTTTAGTTGTTGGAAATAGGGTTCCTTGGCCTTTGCATGACGGCGGTGCGGTGGCCACTTATCAGCTCCTAGAATCGCTGAGTCAAGCCGGAAATCAGGTCACCTATTTCACTTACAATACGCAAAAACACTTCGTTTCTGAACAAACAATTCAGGAAAATCTCTCTTTTTGCGAAGTCATCACCACGCCCTTAGATGCCTCCATCAAACCTCTGAATGCCTTCAAAAATTTATTTTTCGGGGGAAGCTATTTTCTAGAGCGGTACTTTAGTGTAAGCGCATCGGCGGCTTTAACGGCCCTCATTGCCGAACGCAAATTTGACTTAGTTCAAATAGAAGGCTTGTATTCATATCCGCTGCTGTTCAAAAGCCTATCCTTTTGGGGGGAATTATTGAACGCCTCTGTCTCAGATATTCAAGAATCGGGTATTCCTGTAGTATACCGAGCCCATAATGTAGAGCATGAAATTTGGTCGCGATTGGCCAACCACGATTCTAATTGGGTCAAACGGATGTATTTAAGAATCCAGAGTAAAAGACTTAAAAAAGAAGAGTTACAGCTGATAAAAACGGCTACGGCCGTAGTGGGAATTTCTCAGGTAGATTGCGACTATTTCGGTACAAATACCATTAATAAGGTGCATTTGCACCTTCCAAGTGTTAAAACACCATTGAAAATCGAGGTCAAAATACAACCCGATTCTCTATTTCACATCGGGTCTATGGAATGGGATGCCAATGTACAAGCCCTACAGTGGTTTTTGTCGAAGGTATGGCCTTTAGTTAAAGCAGCGCATCCTAATTTGAATTTTCATGTGGCGGGTAAAGGAATACAGGCGCATGCAAAAATGTTTTTTCAAACTGGCGTGCACAACCACGGTGAAGTTGCCGATGCCCGCGCTTTCATGCGGGCGCATGGCATTGCGGTAGTACCCTTATTGGCGGGCAGTGGCATACGAATGAAATTGATAGAAGCCCTATCATTGGGCATTCCGTGTGTAGCTACACCCACAGCCGTTCAAGGGCTTCCCCCGGAAGAAATAAAACGATTTATAGAAATTGCGGGCCCTGCAAAAGAATTGGCTCAGGCTTTGATAGAGTTATTGCACAACCGAAAAAAGGCCATCGACATGGCAAAACTTGGGCATCAATATTGCTTGGAGTATCACAGTTCGGTGAAGAATACCGAATCGTTACTGCAGTTTTACCGTGGATTGTAATACATTTTAAAATGTTCAATTCCGGCTTCTTCAAATTGGGGACCCGTGCATTCAAAACCGAGCTTTTCATAGAACGGAACTGCCTGTAATTGTCCGTGTAGGTAGATCATTTTGTCGGTATCGCCAATTTTTTCTAAACATTTTTCCACCAAAGCGGCACCGATTCGTTTGCCTCTGTAGGACTTTAAAACGGCAAATCGTTCTAATTTTATGCCCTTGTCGGTTTCTCTAAATCGACAAGTTCCGGCGGCTACTCCCTTGAATTTAGCGATAAAATGGGTGCTGCTATTTTCGAATTCATCGTACTCTTCTTTGGGGTCTACTGCTTGTTCTAGTACGAAAACATGACGTCTAATTTCGAAAATCTCTAACATTTGTGAACCTTTGCGCGCTTCTTGAATCTCAATCATTGGGAAAAATGGTTATTTTTGTCCAAAATTAATCGTTTAAAAGGAATTTCTCATGCCTCAATCTAACATCGAACAATTATTAGGAAAAGACGCTTCCTATTTATTAGGTCACACCTGTACGACCATCCCCAAAGAACACATTCATACTCCAGGTGGAGATTTTGTGGATCGTGTATTCGCACAAACCAATCGCAATACGCAGGTATTGCGTTCGTTGCAGTCGCTATACGGTAACGGTCGTTTAGCCAATACGGGGTATTTAAGCATACTTCCGGTTGACCAAGGAATAGAGCACAGTGCGGGATCTTCTTTTGCTCCCAATCCTATATATTTCGATCCAGAGAACATCATTAAATTGGCTATTGAAGGCGGTTGTAATGCCGTTGCTTCTACTTATGGTGTATTGGCTATGAATTCTCGCAAATACGCGCATAAAATTCCTTTTGTAGTTAAAATTAACCACAATGAATTTCTTTCATACCCCAATACCTATGAGCAAATCATGTTCGGTAGCGTTCGTGAAGCTTGGAATTTAGGGGCTGCGGCAGTAGGAGCTACTATTTATTTCGGTAGTGAAGACAGCAACCGTCAAATCATCGAAGTAGCACAAGCATTTGAAGAAGCGCATGAATTAGGAATGGCTACTATTTTGTGGTGTTATACCCGTAACAACGGTTTCAAAGTAGATGGGGTGGATTATCATACTGCGGCGGATTTAACTTCTCAAGCCAATCACTTAGGAGTTACGATTCAGGCCGATATCATCAAGCAGAAATTACCTACCAACAATGGCGGTTATAATGCAACTAAGCATGGAAAAACACATCCTAAAGTATATTCTGAATTGACTACCGATCATCCGATCGATTTAACCCGTTATCAAGTAGCTAACTGCTATATGGGTCGCGCAGGTTTAATCAATTCTGGAGGCGAAAGTAAAGGACAAGGAGACATCGAAGAGGCAGTAACCACAGCAGTAGTTAACAAGCGTGCCGGTGGGTCTGGATTGATTTTGGGTCGTAAGGCGTTCCAAAAACCAATGAACGAAGGAATTCAATTATTAAACTCAGTTCAAGACGTTTATTTGGATTCTTCAGTAACCATTGCTTAATTTCGATTCATGTCTACGGTAGAACACGGTTTCGAAGATTTTGACGATCATGACGCTTCAGATTCGAAGTGGTATGTTCGCACGCTCTCCGGAATTTTAACCAAAACAAAAGATAAGAAACCTACGCCCGATGGGTTATGGGAAAAGTGCAAGCGGTGTAAAGAGGTTCAACCTGCAAAGGAGTGGATCGATAATCTCTACGTTTGTCCGAGTTGTAATTACCACGATCGCATTGGATCTGAAGCCTATTTTCAATTGTTATTCGACAATGGGAAATACACAGAAATCAATGCAGGTTTAAGCTCTGGAGATCCGCTTTCCTTCACCGATACCGCTCCTTACGTAGATCGTATTAAGGTAGCCCAAAGTAAAACGGGATTAACAGACGCCGTTAGAACAGCTTATGGCAAAATCAATGGTACACCATTGGGTGTTGCATGCATGGATTTTGCCTTTATTGGGGGTTCTATGGGAAGTGTAGTGGGAGAGAAGATAGCTCGAATGATTGATCATTGTTTGGCTACCCAAACCCCATTTTTGATGATATCAAAATCGGGAGGAGCTCGAATGATGGAAGCGGCCTTTTCTTTGATGCAAATGGCCAAGACTTCTGCGAAGTTGGCGCTGTTAAGCAAAGCAAAGATTCCTTACATCTCATTAATGACGAATCCTACAACGGGTGGGGTTACGGCTTCGTATGCTATGTTGGGCGATTTCAACATTGCAGAACCTGAGGCCTTAATTGGTTTCGCAGGTCCGCGCGTTATACGTGAAACAATCGGAAAAGATTTGCCTAAAGGCTTCCAAAGTAGTGAGTTTTTATTGGAGCATGGCTTTTTAGATTTTATTGTATCGCGTAACGATTTAAGAGAAAAATTAAGCACATTACTTTCCATTATTTGGAATAAAAAGAAACATTAATAAAACAAATATGAACTTTCCTGAAAATTTAAAGTACACCAAAGACCACGAGTGGATTTTGGTAGAAGGAGATGAGGCAAAAATTGGTATTACCGAATTTGCACAAGGTGAATTGGGCGATATCGTGTTCGTTGACATCAGCAGCGAAGGTGAAACCCTAGACGCAGAGGAAGTGTTCGGTTCGGTAGAAGCAGTGAAAACTGTGAGCGAATTGTATATGCCCGTTTCTGGCGAAATTTTAGAGGTTAATGCCGATCTTGAAAACGCCCCTGAAAACGTAAATTCGGATCCTTACGGAAGCGGTTGGATGGTACGCGTGAAATTGAGCGATGCTTCGCAAATCGATGGACTTATGTCTGCCGAGCAATACCGTGAAATGGTAGGTGCATAATCATGCCCGCTGTATTTCAATTAATAAGAACTAAAACACCATTAATCCCCGCGGTAACGTGGGGATTTTTGATTCTATATTTAACCCTGAGGCCTAAATCTGCTGGCGATATTGTTTCGCTGCCTTCATGGTTGGCCGGACTGCCCGTTGACAAAGTGGCCCACTTTGCTTTCTGGGGAATTTGGTATGGGCTCTATGGATATTTTTACTTAAAACGGCCGCAATTGGCAGCTGCCGATCGCTCTTCAAATTTCGAAGTAGTAGGATCCCAGAATTTGGCAAGGTTGAACCGAAAAGAACGCCTGTTAGGCATTAGTGTGATGATTTTTTTTGGGGCCTTAATAGAAATTGCCCAACATCAATTGAACTGGGGCAGAGAAGCTGAGTGGGCCGATCTGGCCGCCGATGCCGCCGGGGTGTTGATAGCGGCATTGTTCTATAAGAAATCTTAATCTGTAACGATTTAGTGGGTTGGAGACTTGAATTTTGATAAGATTTCCTCAAAATGTTTCTCAGTTAATCCGATTGTGGCACTCGTTTGAATTAGTGATGCTTTTATTGAAGGGGGTAAGTCATTGAGAGATTTATCATCATCGATAATAATAAAGTCTTCATTTAAAGGATTGAATTTAAACCAATTTAGGATTTCCTCTTTTCTACTCATGCCAAATGAAGCAGGTTTTAAGGTGGTAAGATTATCGATAGGAATTCCGCGACGTTTAAAGATGTCTTTCCATTCTTGCGGATTGAATCGCGATTTGTGAGAAGACGTAATAATAATAGTGGTGTCAGGGGTAATTATTTTATTGAGTACTCCTATAGCCTTATTGCTAAATGCAGGAAAACCATCTGATAAGTTCTGGGGATTTACCCAACTTTTACAGGGTAGCATTACCCCGTCTATGTCCAAAAATATCAGCATTACACAAAACTACTTATTTTATTCAATTAATTGATTAAGTGTGTTTAAGTTGATATTATTGTATTGGGCGTCAGTAATATTCATTTCTTGAATAATTTGAGGGGTATCCCAATCTTCAGATACAATTTTAACAGATTGCCACATAACCTCTCTTATACTAGAACTGCTTTGCGCAGGGACAAACTCGCATTTGATTTCTGCGAGGCAAGCCGCTATATATCGATGATGACCGTCTATAATTAAACTATCACATATTTTGAGAGGGGCAAATTGTATTCCAATGCACATCTTTAGATATAATCTCTGGATAATCGGGAAACTCAATCTTTCTTGACTCGGAACAAACTCAAAAAAATTCTCTGAAATAAATTGGGAAGTGCTTTCAATGCTAAGTTTTGTATTCATCATACTTGCTTGAACACAGCATAGTATCGTTTCCCCTATACCTAAGCAATAGAATCTCAAATTAAGATTTGTAATAATCGCAAAATCTGATTTAAGGTAAAAGAATGTATTTGTGTCCTTCGGATGTATTCATTAAAAAAGCCCCGTTTTTACCCATAAAAAAAGCTGCTTGATTACAAGCAGCTTTTCTGAGGAGGTCGGAACCGGATTCGAACCGGTGTAAAAGGTTTTGCAGACCTGTGCCTAGCCGCTCGGCCATCCGACCTTGTTATTAAAGGACTGCAAAAATACCACTTTTTTTGGCCCTGCGCAAACTTTATTTTTTTATTGAGAGATAATTTCACCGTCTGCCATGACGATTACGCGGTCGGTTTTTTTGGCAAAATCTTCATCATGAGTCACTATCAATAAGGAGGTTCCTTTTTCTTTGCTCAACTCTTTAAAAATATCGAAAACCATCTCCGCATTTTTCGAATCTAAATTGCCGGTGGGTTCATCTCCCATAATAATACTGGGTTTGTTAATCAATGCCCTGGCAATGGCTACCCGTTGCTTCTGTCCGCCCGATATACGAGTTGCCATCTTCAACGCTTGGTCTTGTATATCTAATAAACGCAGCTGTTCCATGGCCTCGTATTCAATTTCTGCGGGACTTAATTTACCCAGTTTCAGAGCGGGCATCATAACATTTTGCAATACCGTGAACTCAGGAAGCAAATAGTGAAATTGAAATACAAAACCAATATGTTCGTTGCGAAGGTGGGCCAAGGCATCGGGTTTCAACGAGCCAAAATGGTGATCGCCCAACCAAACATCTCCCGAATAATCGGTATCCATAGTACTTAATATATACAACAGGGTGCTTTTTCCACATCCCGATTTTCCCATAATCGAAGCAAATTCACCCGATTTCATTTCAAACGAAATATTCCTTAGAACCTGCACTTCTACCGGGTCGTGAAAAAACTTATTTACACCTGCTACCTTCAACATATTATTGTCCTCTCAATATCTCAACCGGATCGATTTTACTGGCTTTTTTCGCCGGCAGAAATCCTGCGAAAAACGTCGTTAACAAAGCAAAAATACCGCCGCCTATATAATACCATACATTAAAATTTACTGGGAATGTTTTTATGGTGGGAAGGGCCTCGGTTTCGAACGGACTTTTACTGATTCCGTAAGACATGAGAAATCCAATGATTAAACCCAAGATTCCCCCGATAATACCAATAATTAAGGCTTGATAAATGAAAACACGTTGTACATCTCCAGCAGAAAATCCAGTGGCTTTCAAAATGGCTATGTCGTTCATCTTTTCGTAAATAAGCATATTTAAAATATTATAAATACCAAAACCCGCCACTAATAAAAGGGTCACTGAAACCGCATACGTTATCAAATTCCGGATTTCGGTACCCGTTTCAAATTGGGCATTGGCCCGCTTGATATCAATACTGCTAACGCCGTAATGTTCCGAAATTTCTTCACTCATTCCGGCTGCCCATTCTAAATCGTGCAACTTTACATGAATATCCGTTACATATCCTGTATTTTCTCCGGCCACCAACTGTGCCGTTTTAACATTGGTATAACTCTGCAAATTATCAACCTCCGCAAGTCCGCTTTGAAACAAGGCCACAATCTTCAAACGGACTAATTTACCCTGAGAATTTCTCATAGAAACGTATTCTCCGATGTGCAGGGAAAGTTTTTTCGCAACTCCCGCCCCTAATATCACGCCTTGGCTGTTAGAGGCGAGATCGGAAGGATTTCCCCCGATAACATATTGATGAAATTGAAATAAGCGATCTTCTTCCAGCGGATTAATACCGATTAAATTTCCATTTAAAAGAACCGATCCCGATTGGTAGAATACCCTCGCAGAAACTTGAGGCGTGATTCCTTTTACCCTTTCGTCGAGGGCCAATTCGTTCATGATTCCGCGATTATTGCGAATATTCGACAAAGTTTTTTTCGGCTTAATCGAGTGAATCGTATGTAAAATGCCTTCTGAACCGTATGTTGAATCTAAGGTTACTGGTTGATTTTCGGAAGGTTTTACCTCATTGTAAATCCGAATATGGGGCGTTCTATTCAGAATTAATCCATCTAATAAACCATTCAAACCCGTCATGAAACTCATTAACGTGATGAAGGTTCCTATGCCAAAAGTAACGCCTAAAGCAGCAATGGCCGACTGTTTTTTTCTTGCCCAAACATGGGTTTTGGCAATTTTCAATAGCAGCGGCTGGTTACTCATTAGATAGAATAATTTCGGTGGTTTCATCCACTCCCTGGATAATTTCTACAAACTGGGTATTTCTTAGTCCGGTTCGAATATTTTTTATCCCTTGGGAAGTTTTGATCGTACTGTCGTTTTCAAGAGCATTCACCGGTAGTACCCACACCTGTTTTTTCTGTTGCAAGATAATATTCGATTCGGCGGTCAATCCCGGATAAAAGCGGGGATGCGTGCTAGTGAACACGGCCTCGGCATGAAAGGTTTGGGTTTGTGCGTCTAAATGAGGTGAAATTTTAGAAACGTAGGCTTTGAATGTTTCGTTGTAAGCATCAAGTTTTACAATCACTTCTTGATTTAATTGTATTTTGGAAATATCGCGCTCGTCGATTTCCATTTCAACTAAAAAATCATGCGCATCTCCAATTAATGCGATGGGTTGTTGGGGACTTACCAATTCGCCTACATTGGCCCTCAATTCATATATGCGTCCTTTTCTGTTTGCATATATATAATAGGAGTGGAGTTGGTTTGTCGCCAAGGCCACATTCTGTTCGGCTTGCTTCCGCTGTGCGTTGATTTCCTCCGATAAAGATGTATATCTCGATTTTAATGAGGCGGTCTGTGATGTGCTTTGCTGGAATTTTAATTTTCGTGATTCCAACTGTGCCTTACTTCCAATTCCCGATTCGAAGAGTCTTTTTTGACGGAAATAATCCAGAGAATCTTGGGTGAAGACATTTTGAGCACTTTGAATTTGATATCCTAATTCTTGGATTCTAGCCTTGCCAGATTGAACCGACTCTAATTGCGATTGGGCAATTTTAACGCGGGTTTCGGAATTAACCCCATCTATTTCTGCAATTAAATCGCCGGCATTAACCGTATCACCTTCTGAAACAAGATAGCGGAGCAAGCGGCCATTGACTTCGGCATAATGTGCGTATTGATTTGCCGATTGTACTTTTGAACTTGCGTAAATGGATTCTATCCAATCGCGTTTTTCGGCTTTTATTGTTTGGGAATCGGATTGACAGGAAATGAAAAATAATCCGCCTACAAAAATTGAAAGTCCAAATCGATACATGCAACAAAGATGAACTTTAAATCGAAGAAATACCATGACATGCATCACTATCTAACGCGTTCGGCTCCTATATAGGTTTTTTTCACCTTGGCTTTTTTGATTGCAGATTCTTCGTCATTTACCAAATCCTTGTTTATAATGATAAAATCTGCCAGTTTGCCTTTTTCTAAGGATCCTTTATATGATTCTTCTCTGTTGGCGTAAGCCGCCCAATAGGTCATGCCCCATAAGGCTTCTTTCCGACTTAGGGCTTGAGCACTTAAGAAGGGTTCGGTTAAATTTCCGTTTATATCCTTTCGAAAAACTGCCGCATAGAAGGTAGCAAATGGATTCATGCTTTCAACGGGGAAATCGGTTCCTAATGCAATACAGCCACTTTGTTTGAGTAAATCTTGGTAGGCATAAGCACCGGTGCGGGGTTCGTAGAATTTTAGGCCTCGTTTTTGGGTGGAATCGGAGCACAATCGTTGAAAAGCCCAAGGGGCATCGGAAGTGGCGTGGGTAGGTTGCACGCTAGGGATGATACTGCGACCTTCAAGCAATTTACGGTCTTTGGGATCCATGATTTGCGCATGCTCAATGCGCCAGCGGGCATCGAATCCAGGCTCTAAATAACGAGCAAATTCTTGGGCTACGATGGCATTGGCGCTATCTCCAATCGCATGCACACACGCTTGATAATGTAATTGATAAAGCAAGTTTAAGGTACCACTGAATTCGCTGCGTTTCATCAACTGCAATCCATGGTGTCCGTGTCGATCGCAATAAGAATTTTTCAATAATGCGCCCCTAGAACCTAGGGCCCCATCTAAAAATATTTTAACAGCGGGGGCGTGCAATTGCCATGAGCGAGGAATATCGCGTTTCATTAAATGAACAAAATTCTCTGGATTCGCCATTAACATAGCATAAATGCGCATTTTCAATGCCCCACTTTTTTGCAAACGGTCATAAAACGTAAGTTCTTCGTATTCTAATCCGGCCTCATCTAACGTAGTTAATCCATAACGGTAACATTTTTTGGCTTCGCATTTAATGGCTTTTACCAAAGTTTCTTCATCAAGTTTGGGAATAAATGACTGTATCCAATCGGCTGCTAAATCTACAAAAATGCCACTAGGCTGTCCGTTAGGGAGTTTTAAAATCTCACCTCCATTGATAAGGGTATCGTAATTTAAATTAAGCTTTTCTAACGCTATTTTATTCAACCAAATAGCATGTCCGTCTATGCGACTTAATACAACGGGTTTGGAACTATACGATTCTAGATCTTTCCATGTGGGAAATTTTTGATCTTCAAAGGTATTTTGATCCCAACCTCTGCCGACTATCCATTCTCGATTTTTATTTTTTCGGGAGAATTTTTTAACGGCTTTTTGGATTTTCTTTAAGTCTTGAACACCCCAAAGATTTAATTCTTTGGTACCCCTACAATGAGCCAAAAAGTGACAATGGGCATCGATAAACCCTGGATACATATATCCTTTATGGCGTTTAATTTTAGCCTCGGGATATAGCTTTTTTGCAGAATCTAAGGTGCCTAGGAATAAAATTCGATCATCCTTAACCACAAGAACTTCAGCGGTATTCCAAGCGGTATCACAGGCGTATATTTTTGTGGCTTTATGTATGGTAGTAAGGCTATTTTGGGCATTAAGAGAAGAAATTGCGAAAAGTGCAAAAAATAATAAGCCCAATTTTTGGGGGATAAGTCGAAAAACCATGTCTACTTTAAAACGTTGTATTAAATTCGCCATAGTACAAATCTAATCAAACCCTCACGATGAAACGAATTTTAAGAATACTACTGATTGTAATTTTACTTGGAATAGCCATTGCCTATTATCTATACCAGAAACCAACCGAATTGGTAAGCACCGGAAGTCCGGATTTTGAATACAGTATCGAGACTTTAGTTGAAAAAGGAGTGTCGGAGTCAGATACGTTATTCAATAAAACGCATGTGGGCAAGAAAGTAATGTTAACGGGACTTATAAATGCAAAAAGCATTAAGGAATCAGGGAGCACGGTGTTTTTTGAAACCGAAAATGAAAATGTAATCTTGGCTGCGGCATTTGACCCTTCCATGAATCAAGAACTTGAAGATATAAAATTGGGCAGCAAGGTTGAAGTCATGTGCATTTGCAACGGCATTGCAAAGCCGGAGGATCCCGAGGATTTATTATCGGAAACCACATTGAGCTTTAACAGATGCACACTTTTAGATTCGAAAACCATTGATTAAAATTTTCGATGTTTTAAGTGGGTAGGGTTATCGATAAAAGAATGATTTTAAATCCAACCAATTAAATAATAACAAAACAATACTTTAAATAAATACATAACATGAAAAAATACACAATTCTATTGGTCATGGCCATGATCTTTGCAATTGGTCATTCTGTGGCTCAAACCTACAAAACATCCACAGGAGAAATCAGTTTCGTAAGTAAAACCGATTTTGAAACGTTTGAAGCCGTTAATAACCAAGTCACTGCTGCCTATTCTAATGGCAAAGTGCAATTCAGAGTACCTATTAATGCCTTTATCTTCGAAAAGAAGTTGATGCAGACGCATTTTCAAGAGAACTACATGGAATCAGCCAAATACCCTAACGGTAGTTTCAAAGGAACAGTGGTAACTCCGGAAAATTTCAAAATTTCCAATAAAGAGCAAACAGTTACGGTTAAAGGAACCTTCAATATTCATGGTGTAGAAAAAGAAATGGAGGTTAATGGCACTTTGCAAAATACAGAAGAGGGACTGAAATTAAATGCGAATTTCCAAATTTTGTTAAGTGATTATGAAATAGGGGTTCCCTCAAATTTAATGGCTAAAATTTCTCAAAATATAGAGGTAAAGGTGAAAGCCCTATTAAACTCCCAATAGCGTGTATACCTTCTGGCATTCATACTCCATTTTAGACGAAGTTTATACCAACAAACACAATAAAAATTGCATTGTTACTTTAAATATGCAGGGTTACAGAAATAAGCTACTTAGCAGCGTTTGCCTAATATTGGTATTCTCATATACCGTTTCGCTTACCACCGGTTGCGAATACGATAATGAAGAGGATTTTTATGGCAAACGTGTTTGTGACACCAATTCGGTGACGTATTCGGCACTAGAAAGTAGATTTGAGCAACAGTGTTTCGGTTGTCATATGGCGGATGCTCCGAGTGGAAATGTGGCCATTTACGACTATAATAGTCTTAAAGCTTATCTAAACATATCGAAAAACACCCTGTTGGGGTCGCTTAATCATACGACCGCGAGTCCCATGCCTAAAGGTGGACAAAAATGGGATGAGTGCGATATTAAGAAAGTAGAGGCCTGGATCAATCAGGGGATGCAACCATGATGTTTTTAAGTTCTACAGCGGCATTTGTTTTGAGTTTGTTGGGGTCTTTGAATCCTGATTTTTCAAATCACAAACAAACTGACCTTAAATTCAATTTGGATCCGCAGCATACATCAAATGTTTTTGAAAACCCTTCGAGTCCATCAATCAATAATGATACCCTGCATCATACAACCTCACCTGGGGAAAGGCAATCAACCTCAACTGGGAAAAGTCAACCAGAGACAGGGGATATAAATTTTGTAAGGGTTGAGCATAACGATAAACCCCTTACCCAAACTGCGGCACAAGCCCAATCGCTGCGACTCATTACAGGACATACCGCGGCTACACTTCCCAGGGGAAGTTTTGAGTTGGGCATTCAGCATCGTTTTGGAGAAATTAATTCGGGCGCCTACAATCTCTATGGATTGGATAATTTCAATAGCATGCGTATTGCTGCTGATTATGGAATTACGGACAGAATCACTGCAGGCATAGGTCGAAGCTCATATCGTAAAACGTATAACGGGTATTTTAAATGGAGGTTCTTGGGAGCTCCAGAATCTAAATTCAACCTTACCATTCTTTCAGATATAGCAGTGGATGCTCGAGCGCGTGCCGATTGGAATTTGGAGCCATTTAGGCAATCGCATCGCCTGTTCTTTACCCAACAGTTAATTGCATCTTGGCAAGTAAATAAAGGTTTATTACTTTCGATTTCTCCTAGCTTAGTGCATGCCAATTTAGTAAGTCAACGCAGCTACTCCAATGACATGCCCGTTGTTTCTGGTTATATCCGACAACAAATCATTCCTAAATTTGCCTTAACTGCAGAAGGGAGTGTACTAATCAATTCAATCACAACCGTCAAACCCAAATCAAATCCAACGATTGGATTTGGATTTGAATATTTCACTCCGCAGCATGCTTTTCAAATTAATCTCACCAATTCTCGGGCATTGAATGAGCCCTTTTTCTTAACCGACAACCCAAATCCAATTCAATTAGGAGATTTTTGCTTGGGTTTTAATCTTATACGGAGATGGTAATAAATATGGGAATAAAGAGCATTCAAATGATGAAACTTCCGCAGATGATGAAACTTCTTCCGAACATCAATAGATTGGTTGTTAGTCTCATCATTAGTTCTGCATCCCTAATTTCAACGGGTTTATTAGCACAGGGTGATGAATTTGACCTTCTTGGAGAGGCCCCAATTTCAGTAGAAAAGGTTAACTATGCATTCAAAACAACCAAGGTAATTAATTTGCAAAGTTTGGAGCTCACCGATTATGGCGTACTTGATTTCAAAATGATGCACCGTTTTGGCGCACTGAATTCCGGCGCCGTAAATGCATTTGGCTTGGATCAAGCCAGCGTTAGATTTGGTCTGGAATATGGGATTACCCATAATTTAATGATCTCTATGGGGAGGAGCAATGTCAATGGAATTAAAAATGCCGATGCATTTCTTAAGTATAGATTGATGCACCAAAATACCGACAATAGCAAGCCTGTAACCCTTCTGTTGTTAGCAGGAACCCAATATGCCTTAATAAATCCAAATATACCGAGTCCAGATGTCCCTAATGCCAATCAACGCAGTTCATTTGTATTTCAAGCAGTTGTAGGTCGTAAATTAACAGAAGATTTTAGTTTACAGATAAGTCCAACCTATATAGTGAATGCGTATAATGAACGTTGGACACAAATAGGAGTTGAGCCTCAAAACATTTGGGCTTTAGGTATTGGGTCAAGATATAAAATCACTCAAAGAACGGCTTTTAACTTTGAGTATATTCCTATTTTAACATCAAAAGGAAACGTATACAATAGTTTATCTGTGGGTTTGGACGTAGAAACTGGCGGACATGTATTCCAATTTCAGCTTACCAATAGTGCGGGATTGAACGAAACGCAGTTCATTGCCAATACCAATACCCAATGGAATAATGCGGGTGTGCGCCTCGGATTTAACCTATCGAGGGTTTTCACCATTATTAAATAGGGGCATTTCCCATATTTAAGTCTAACTACCGATAGTTTGAACGGTCTTCCGATTGTATAAATGTGGATTGCCCTTAATTTTACGGATAGAAAGGCGAAAGGGCGATGCCTTAAATGGATTATCCTCGGGTCCACGGTATTCATAACTCACACGCAATCGGCTTTTCGCATCCCAATTAGGAATGTCTGCCAATTTTATTGGATGGTGCAGCCAAACATTGTGTTGGTTTAACGGGCTTTTGTTAGAGGTAAATCGATAATCGATCTGATTTAAAGCCCTATTGAATCCTTCCTGGAAAATGGCGGTAACCAAATCAAATTCTCTAAAAACTTCATTACAAGCAAATCCATCTTCTACTGATACCATGAGCACATCTGTGGGTTCAATAGTTCCCAATTTTGCTTCTATTTCCTTGAAATCAATAAAGAGTGCCTCATTGATAGGGAGCATTTTTGTAATCGATTTATGCCGTTGTAAGAAAGAAGAATCTGACAAAGTTGCCACGAAATACTCTCCTCCGGTAATGAAGTTCCTTTTTACTCCACCTTGCATGGATGGGATAAGGTCAAATCGCGACCAAAAATAAGTTTGCAGATTTACGTCAGAGCCGGCATGCAATCCAACCCAATATTGGCTCGTTGAAGAATCATTAAAACGAAATATGGAATCCATGGTGGCAGCTTTGTTGATCGGAAGATTTTCGAGTAAAAAAACAGGATTTATGGGGTGTGATTTCAAATGAAATTGTAATACATCGCTTGGGCCGTCTAATAGCGTCAGATCTGCTGTGGTTTCGTCGCTTTCCAATTTGGAAATGGCTTTAATAGGACTGGCATATCGATCTTCAAACGCGGTGGTAAAGTGGCCCTTTTCTGCACTCAAACTAAAAAACAAAATCGAAACCCAGATAAAATTCACAAATCGCATTAGGGTTGCCGGCAACTTATAAAATAGGATAGAAATTCCCCCGAGAAGAAAAGGCAGGGCAAAGAACAAGGCATTGTGTTGCAATACGGGCTTCTGCACGTGAGAATAGGTAAATGAAATCAGCGTTACCCCCAGCCAAATCCCTATTCCAGATATTAATTTCACCTTTAAGTTTTGGGAAAACCCCTTCCGTCTGAGATAAACAATTCCAATCGTTAACATCAGGAAAATCCAGAGTAATACCAAGTTTGACTCATTGAAAATATAGTAAAAATGGTCAATCAAGAAGTTCATTCCCGGTTTTCCTAGCCACGACAATCCACCTTCGTTTAATTGGGTAAGAAACAATCCCAAATGAGGCACATATAATAAAGAAGCCAAAACGGCTACCACCAATAAAATTCTTAATGGAACTTTCTTTTGGAACCATTCTGAAATGAGGAAAAGGATACCAGTCAAGGCCGCCATATAATGGGTATAGGCCAAAAGCGCCATGGATACGGACATGAGTAATATCCACAAGAATGATTTGTTTTTTTGACGGAAATGCCGTTCGCTACTTAGTGCTAAAAGGGAAGTCCAAAAGAATGCTATCGCATACGGGCGCACCCAAATACCCATGCTAACGGGCCACCAAAGTAGACTCAACGATACCGCTACAAAAAAAGCAGAACGACGCCCTAGTCGGCTCCAGAAGAAAAGATAAAAAAAGCAAATTGCGACTAATTCAAGAGTTGCCCATAGGCACTTAATTTGTGTAGGATTGAGGTGCCAGCTTTGTGCGTTGGTCCATAAAAAGGTCTGTACCAATGCAGGATGTCCGTCTATAGCCACGCCCTGATCTAAATGAGTATCGAAGTTGTGTGCATTTTCAGCCCGGAATAAGGCTCCAAGTTCATCTGAATCCCAAGGACGTTCTTCGATTTTGATGAAACGCACCCCAATAGCCAGAATAAGAACCAATAAAAAGGGGATATGCCGATACCATCTGGTACGACGCAACTTCGGTGTCATTAGGTTTTTTGTTTGCTTTTTTGAGCCGATGGGAATAAAATATTATTTAAAATAAGTCGGAAGCCCGGACTATTCGGATGCAAATTCAAGTCGGTGGGCGGCTCTCCTACATGGTGTTGGTAATCTTCTGGATCATGTCCACCATAAAAAGTAAATGTGCCTTTCCCCATTTCTCCATGAATATAACGGGCCTCGTTCAAAAGGGCGTTCTCGCCCATAACTAATATATCGCTTTTAATTAAGTCTTTACGGAATGCGGTAGTCTGACCCATGAATCCGCGTACTGTTTTAGTATGATTTTGACATAAAATAGCCGGTATCAAATCCCATTTAGCCGAGTAATCAAAGAGGGTAAATAAATCCGTTTCTTCTGTTACGTTCCGACGCATGGGATCTACGTCTATATCGCTGAACTCATACACATAAGGACTTCTTTCTAGGGTGAAATTTTTGAAAGCAAAACATTGCTGGTAATCTAGATCTTGCTGGGCGGAAGGGCTCATGCCATCGCCGTCGAACATGCGTTCGCAGATATCGGTATTTTGGGCGGCCAAGGCAATATCATAGGTATCGGTGGCGCTGCACATCGCAAATAAAAATCCCCCTCCCATACAAAAATCGCGTATTTTCAAAACAACGGCTTTTTTCAATTCTCGGGCCGATTTAAAACCATGCTTTCGGGCCATGGCTTCCGTTTCATTTACCTGATCTTGATACCAAGGAGCGGATGCAAAAGAGGACCAGAATTTTCCATACTGTCCGGTGAAGTCTTCGTGATGCAAATGCAGCCAATCGTATTCAGGTAATTTCCCGTTGAGCACTTCATCGTCGAAAATTACCGTATACGGAATTTCAGCGTAGGTTAAAACCATGGTAACGGCATCATCCCAAGGCTGCTTGGTTTTGGGAGAGTAAACGGCAATTTTAGGCGCGTTTAGGAGCTTCACCATGTTCATATTAACGGCTGGATCTGCAATTTCAGATTCAATCCGCGATGCCTCAGATTCAGTTATTACTTTAAAACTAACGCCACGGGTTTTACATTCCGTTTCTAATTTGGGGGAATAGGCCGACATAAAACTGCCGCCCTCGTAATTCAACAACCATAACACCTCGGTTTGTTGTCGTTCTAATAGCCAAAATGCAACTCCGTAGGCTTTGAGATGGTTTTTCTGGTCTTCACCCATGGGAATTAAAATTCTATTGCTCCAAGACTTCCCCCAGAAAAAAAAGCTCGCGACTAAAAGTAAGAAGCCAATTTTTGTCCTAACCATACTAAAAATATACCTAAAATAAGAGATGTAATGCCGTAAATGACGGCTAAATTGTAATTTTTTTCGTTGAGATAACGGGTGAGTTCCAGTCCCAAACCAGAGAAGGTGGTCAATCCACCGAGTAAACCGGTAACCCAAAATGCTTTTTGAGAATCACTATCTAACTTCATCCATAAAAAACCAATGAACAGGCAACCTGTCATATTTACCAAAAAGGTACTCCAAGAAAATGCATCCACATGAAATGGCAGAAGTCGGTTCATGCCCCCGCGAATTAGGCTGCCCAGGGCACCCCCAATTCCAATCCAGAAATAAATTGTGTATGACATTTAGGGCGAAGTTAAACAAAAAATAGAGCATGTCGAAGGGGTGAAATTGTATCTTTGCAGAATGGAGTATCGCATTATTGAAATCATACAAGAGGCACCAAGGGTGCGGCGATTTAAACTCCAGGCCGAACGCCCTTTTGAACGCCCGTTTTTACCCGGACAGTTTATCGTACTTCAGATGGAATCTGCTACGGAAGGTATCGTGCAGCGGAGTTATTCAATTTCGAGTGTGGCGCCCCATAACCAAGAATTTGAATTGTGCATTGCACGAAATGACAATGGAATTTTCACGCCATGGTTATTCGAGCAAGAACCCGGATTTTGGATTGTAGGCAGCGAGCCTCAAGGGAATTTTGTATTTCAAGGTGGATTTCAAGGCATAGCACATGTATTTATTTGCACAGGAACAGGGGTAGCTCCTTTTCGCAGTATGATATCGGAAGCCTTAAAACTGGAGAATACACCCGTTTATTTGGTATTTGGAAATCGCTTTGCGGAAGATATTTTGTACCACGAAGAATGGAAGCAATTGGCCCAACAAAACGAACAATTCCAATATCATCCGGTATTAAGCCGCCAAGAACAATCTTTTGCGCACCATGGGTATGTGCATGCGGTATATTCTAAAATATTGGAAACACTTACCGACGCTCAAATATATGTATGCGGTTGGCAGAATATGCTCGTTGAAACCCGTAGAAATCTCAAATCTTTAGGATTCAATAGAAAACAATATCATTTTGAACAATACGATTAGAGGCCTTCATTGAGTCTTAGTTGCGCCCTGTCAATGAAATAATTTTAATTCGTTTGGATTTGTCTATCTTTTGTGCGTATTATTGCAACAACGGAAATGCGAGTTCGGTTTTCGTTACTATTTCTCAAAACTTATTAGATTGAATTTCATTCCCCTTTACACTATAGTATTTGTATGACAAAATCACCTGATTTTGCAAAGATGAGCGTGGCTGAGCTGCGCACCTTAGCGGAGACATTGGCCATTGACGGCGCCAATAAACTTAAAAAAGTAGAATTGGTTGAAGCGTTAAAAAATATCGCCGATTCAGAACCTGCGGTTGATGTAGCCCCTGAAAAAGTTGATGTTTCCCCTGAAAAAGAAACCGTTAATGAGTCCGAAACTGCCTCAGTGAGCGATGATGATGCATCAAATGATGCCTCAAAGCGCAAACGTCGCAGGGTAATAAAGGAAGTAGTAACTGGAGCAAAAGAACCTGCTCCTGTGAATGCCGAACCTAAAGAGGAATCCATTCCTATTATAAGTACTCCAGGTGAAACCGATTTGAAAAACAGCCTAAATGCAACGCCAGAAGCTACGGCCGCTATTTCAATGGAGAAGCCTCAAGAAAAACGATCTTTTAAAGACCGCCAACCGGTTTCTAAGCAGCGTAACGAT
Organism: Bacteroidia bacterium; assembly: GCA_965659745.1. Taxonomy (GTDB): domain Bacteria; phylum Bacteroidota; class Bacteroidia; order NS11-12g; family UBA955; genus VMCP01. The sequence continues at coordinate 5,003 of CBFHXF010000005.1, read as the reverse complement.
CGTAATAAAGAATCTGAAAATCAACGTTCCCAAAGGGCTGAAAACATCAGAACTGCCCGCAAAGAAGGCGAAAATGTGGAATTTAAAGCACGTCCTTCTCAAGAAGTCTCAAATTCAACTTCCCAAGAAAACAATAAAACACAATCAAATCCTTTAAATAAAGACCTAAACGAAGCGCCTAAACCCGCACGTGAACCCAAACCCGAATCAGAAGAAGATAAACGCCGCCGCGAAATGCTGCAGGTGCTTACCGAAATGGAAGGGGTAGTGACCACACAAGGGGTTTTAGAAACCGTTCCCGATGGATATGGTTTTTTAAGGTCGCCCGATTACAACTACCAAGCGTCACCCGACGATGTATATGTTCCCGGTTTTATGATCAAGCAAAACGGTCTTAAAGTAGGAGATACTATAAAGGGCACGATTCGTCCACCAAAAGACAATGAAAAATATTTTTGCTTGGTGAAAATTGAATCGGTAAATGGTAAATCGCCCGAGGCCGTGAGAGACCGTGTGGCATTTGAACATTTAACCCCCTTATTTCCCACCGAGAAATTGAACCTTTGCGACGATCCAAAACAATATTCCAATAGAATTATTGATTTGGTTTCTCCCATTGGTAAAGGCCAGCGCGGATTGATTGTAGCCCAACCTAAAACAGGTAAAACATGGCTTTTGCAAGGTATTGCTAATGCCATTGCCAAAAATCATCCCGAGGTGTATATGATGATTTTACTTATCGACGAGCGACCTGAAGAGGTTACCGATATGGCCCGCCACGTGCGCGCCGAAGTGGTCGCTAGTACCTTCGATGAACCCGCCGATAAACATGTAAAACTCACCAATATGGTATTGGAAAAAGCCAAACGATTGGTAGAATGCGGGCATGATGTGGTCATTCTCTTAGATTCTATTACCCGTTTGGCCCGCGCCTACAATACCGTACAGCCTGCCTCTGGTAAAATATTATCGGGAGGTGTAGATGCAAACGCGCTGCACAAACCTAAGCGATTCTTCGGAGCCGCTAGGAATATTGAAAACGGGGGTTCTCTTACCATTATAGCCACTGCGTTGACCGATACGGGTTCTAAAATGGATGAGGTTATCTTCGAAGAGTTCAAAGGTACCGGTAATATGGAATTGCAATTAGATCGTAAATTATCGAATCGCAGAATCTTCCCAGCCATCGATATCACCGCTTCGAGCACACGCCGCGAGGATCTATTGGTCGACAAAATTACGCTGCAACGTATGTGGGTACTTCGCAATTATTTAGCCGATATGAATTCGGAAGAAGCGATGAATACCTTCTTGAAAAATATGCAACACACCAAAGACAATACCGAATTTTTGGTTTCAATGAATGGATAATCTCAGACGAATAGCCGTTATAACAGGTGCCAGTAGAGGCATCGGAGAAGCCGTTGCTACTGCTTTTGCAGCCAAAGGATTCGACCTAATATTAAGTGCCCGAAACGCCCAGCTCTTGGGGGAAGTTGCCGAACGGCTTAAAGCCACCTACGCAACTGCGGTGTGGATCATGCCCGCCGACGTATCGAAAGAAGCAGAATGCAAAGTTTTAGTTGAAAATATTAAATCGCTGAATCGCGAAATAGACGTATTGGTGAATAATGCAGGGGTGTTTTTACCTGGTACTTTAATGGATGAACCCGAAGGACAAATGGAAATGCAGATGCAGACCAACCTGTTCTCTGCCTACTATATAACCAAAGGATTATGGTCCATAATGAAACGCAGCGAACGCGGACATATATTTAATATGTGCAGCATTGCCAGCATCTTGGCTTATGAAGCGGGTGGGGGATATGCAGTTACTAAGCACGCATTGCTCGGTTTTAGTAAAAGTTTGCGCAAAGAGGGCATTCCCTTAGGAATTAGGGTAAGTGCCGTTTTGCCGGGTGCTACGCTTACCGACTCATGGGCAGGAGTAGATTTACCTCAAAGCCGATTCATGAGGGCTGAAGATGTGGCACAAACGATCTTAACCGCTTGGGATATCAATGAACGTACGGTGATGGAAGAAGTTATCATTAGACCGGTGGAGGGGGATATTTGAAATTTGCAATTTTTGCAACACAAAAACTGAAAATCTTCTCTACAGCTTAGGTCGTTTTACATGAAATCCTTTTTGAAGCATTATATTTGAAACTAATTAAAAAACTTAACAATATCGGAATGAAGAAATTACTTTTAACTGGAATGGTGTTGGTAAATGCACTTGCAGCCTTTGCACAAGCACCTCAAATTGAGCGAATTAATCCTCAAGACACGAAGATTGGTGGTATTTTACCCAAGCAGCGTATACATACGACTACGGGTGATTTCACAACTACCAAGAGAGCAGAGACCCTTTCAGGGCAGTACAATTATGTTTCTTCTTACGGGGAAACTCAAATGATCGGTGAGGCTACAACCTATGTTCGATGGTTGTCAGAAGATACCAATGCGTTAACTATTTACACCGACGGTACATCAGGTCGTAATTATATCCATACGATGGGTTCTGTTTTCGATCCTAAGGACTCTAGTTACCAAATCACAGGTCAACCTGTATTAACTCGCTTCAATCCTTATTCTGTAGATACTATCCGTTGGCTACAATTCTATGTACGTAATGCCGATTCTATGCAAAGAATCCAATTCCGTGATTCTGTTATGCAAGACACGGTTAAGGTAGCTACTTTCGATACATTCAACGTAGAAATCGTAGATACTTTATTCGTGCAATATTTCAATTTCCAAGGTTTAGGATTTGCTAGTGTTGTAGGTGGAACCAATTTATTTGGATATCCTAATCCTGCTACTTACAGAGCGGCTACTTTATTGAATTCATCTGCCCTTTATACCGATACGATTTTATTCCGTACGGGCGATGGCGATTCAGTAGACCGTTTTGCGGGATCACTTTTCAGCAGTTTAAATGGTGTGGTACCTCCTAATTTCCGTTCTTTGAGTACCAATGCAGCACAAGTAAACGCCAACGTAGTAGGTTTCTGTTTGGTGTTTAAAAACATGCAAAAAGCGGCATTTAACGATACATTCATGAATTGGTCTGAGCCTACACATCGCAGTAATATCAATGGATACGGTGTTCGTGCACACTATTGGGAAAATGTTGCGGTTGTTAGCGAAACCCCTTATCGCTATAATAACACATTCTGGACTCCATCAGTTTTAAGAAACGGTATTAGAACTTCAAACGGTTGGCAGTCGTATTACCCAACTAGTATTTACACCACTTCAACATTATTAGGTTACTGGATCGACATCACCACAGAGAATGCTTCAATTGAAGCATTGAAAAATGGTGTTGCCGACTTAAAGGTATTCCCAAATCCTAGCAATCAAGGAGATAACGTAGTAGTGAACTTCGAATTGAACGACAATGCCTCTGTTAACGTAGAGGTTATGGATATCAACGGTCGTGTGGTTGCAGTTCAAAACAACGACATGATGAATCGCGGTATCAATGAAGTTCAAATCTCAACTTCAACCTTTGCTCCTGGTATTTACATGGTAAATGTAAAGAGCTCTGTAGGTGCCAAAACAGCGAAGTTTATCGTTCGTTAATCATTAATTCTTAAATAGTAAAAAGCCGCACCTCTCAAGAGGTGCGGCTTTTTTGTTGAAAATAAGAGTCTTAATTATGGTTTTGATTTATTGGGTTTATCTTTGTATATGCGTTTTATACCGTTAGTTGCATTGTTATTTGGGATTCTACACGTAAATATCGTCAGATCACAATCTTTTTCTGCCCTTCAGAATAGCAATTATTCAGGAGTAAATGGGATTTATACAAATCCAGCATCGGTCACATTAATGACGCATAAAAGAAGCGCAAATATTGGTAGCTTAGGGTTTGAACTAAACAACGATTACGCCACATTAAACGCGCCTTTTTCGTTGTGGGACCTAATGAATGGATCGGTAGATCCCCAATACAAAGATGCCCAAGGTAAGGTGCAATGGAACGATGAGTGGATTCAATCAGATCCCAACAAATCGGAAATCAATGTAAATATGAGTTCCGAATTTAGAGGTCCTGCCTATGTAAATCAATACGGTCGCTTTGTGTGGGGTACAGCAACCCGCACCCGATCGCAAGCAAGTATTAGCAATATGTCGGTAGGCATGTGGAACTTTGCCAAACAATGGGTCGATTCTCAAAGGATTATTAATCCTTTAGAAATAACTTCTTATAATTTCAAGGCTAGCGCAAATAGCTATCAAGAAATCTCGGCGGTGTTGGGTTATAGAATTATTAATACCTCTAAATTGAAAATGGGTTTGGCGGGTACATTCAAAGGGATTTTAGGTTTGGGATCCATGAACATTCAAAATACAGGTGTGAAATTTAATGCTACCGGTATGGATACACTTGAAATGTCGGAAGGATATATGGAATTGGCATACACCGATAATAATCTGATGAAGCAATTATTTAGGGGCGTCGTTTCAGGTAGTATGCCTGGGTTGAGTAACATTACCGGTTTTGGTTACGGCTTCGATTTAGGGTTGTCATTTGAAGTGGGTTCTGATATGGAAACTTCCCTTAATGCGAGAGAGGGTTTTAAAGACTACAGGTTTCGATTTGGTGCGGCCGTTTTGGATTTAGGAAGTATCGGATATCGCAATCAGAATGAAGGTTTTATTATAGATGCCCAAGAATCGCCCTATAAATTGGCTCTGAATACTCCAGAATTTGTGCAAGTAGCTTCACAAGGAAGTCAGGCAATTCTCGATTATGCCATTGAAAAAGCACGTGAACAACGTACGCTCAAAAGCAATAATCAAATTACCCAAGTAGAATTACCCACCACGCTGCAATTACAAGCCGATTGGCGCATTTTACAAGGAATTTTTGTAGCCGCACATTGGCAACAAGCCTTGCGATTGGGCGAAAAATGGGAATTTGCCCAATTCAGTTCTCTAGCCGTGGTGCCACGCTTTGAACACAAATGGTTCGAGGTAGCCGTGCCCTT
>CBFHXF010000004.1:40927-85486 GCA_965659745.1 Bacteroidia bacterium | reverse complement strand
AGATCACCAGCGTGAAATTGTAGGGGCTTACGGAGAGTTTATCAAAGAGTGGTTTCCTGATTTTACCACCACATTTGGGGCCTATGCCTTGCATACTGATTTTGTAGGATTCCAGGTATATCCGGGAGCTGAATTTCAATGGCGCTGGACCGAATCTTCGGCTTTATGGGGGAATTTGGGTACCGGACAGCGTTTGCCTACCTATACCGATTGGTACTATCGCGATCCTGCCAATAGCAGCAATCCCAATTTAAAATCCGAAAGGGCGCAAAACTCAGAGTTGGGTTACCGGTTCCAAAAGGGATTGGTATCGGCGCAAATATCGATTTTCCAAAAATCCTATACGGATATGATCGATTGGGTACGTTCTTCGCCTAACGATCCTTGGACGCCCAATAATATTGCCAATTTGACCTTTAGGGGTGCGGAGTGGGAGTTGCGTATTCGCGACTTCATGCCCGTATTGCCCGAAAATTCAGAATTGGTTTTCAATGCTTGTGTATTAGACGATAGCGAATTTAGCAATGGCGAAAATCTTTCCAAAAACGCCTTGAATTTTATGACGTATCAGCAAAACACGCGTTTACGCGTGAAACTCTGGGAAGGCGAGTCCGCCCAATATCAAACAGGCGTATACCTAACGGGCATCTGGCGACTGGTGAACAGAACCAATGGAAATGCCTATCATTTGTTCGATGCCAAATTGGAATTCTCTCGGGGGAAGTCTTGGAACGCCTATGCCAATTTCATGAATATCGCTAATACGGAATACCGCGAAATTGCCAGCGTACCTCTTATGCCGCGTTGGTTTGGTTTGGGTATTGCCGCCAAATTGTAATCATACCTTATATATAACGATAGATAAGTCAATATATAAGGATACAAGAACTCATATATAAGGAAAGATTAACTAGTACAAAAGGATACAAGAACTAGTAAATAAGAATAGACTAACTAATGTAAGGATAGATTAACTAGTATATAAGGATAGATAAATTAGCATTAAGGGATTTATTAATTTAATACGGAATGAAAAGAAATCATATAGGAACGGCCATGATCATGATTGCCTTGGGAATCGCAGCCGGCGCTATGGGTGCACACAGTTTAGAAAAGGTTTTGAGTGTCCGCTACTTGGCCGTTTGGGATACCGCTTGGCGGTATTGGATGTATAACATGCTTGGCATTATGGTGTTGGCGGTGTTTATCGATAATGCAGGTCCAACGGATGCATTGAGTCGGAAATTTTACCGAAAATGGGGTGTTTTTACATGGATATGGACGGGCAGCGTGGTGTTTACGGGCACTTTGTGTTTGGTAGCTTTGAACGAAGTAATTGGGGCCGGATTTAAAATAATGGGAGCCGTTACGCCTATCGGTGGTAGTATCTTAATTTTCTCGTGGTTAGTGGGAGGTGTGATTTTACTGAGGCATAAGAATTCTTTATAGGATAAGTCGCTATACCTTAGAGGTAAATTTAGTCTCGAGTTAATTCCCTTTGGAACAGTAATCAAATTCTGTGCCCGGACTTTGGTTAATTGCAAAAATTACAAGAGTGGGTCTCTCTGTGTTTTGCAATAATTACAAAAGTTGATATCGCTGTTATTTGCAATAATTTCAAAATTGGGTCTCTCTGTGTTTTGCAATAATCACAAAAGTTGGTTTCGCATTTTTTTGCAATAATTGCAAAATTAAAACTTCACAAAAGCAGAAACTTTCCAGCCGAAATTTCTTTCGGGATAGGCATTGAGGTAGGTAAGCCTCCAAATGGCATCGATTCGGAAATACCGAAACATGTTTTCAATTCCAATACCTGCTTCCATATAGGGCATATTGGAGAATCCTTTAATGGGAACCAATTTTTGTTCGGAGTGTATTTCTTGGGGAATCAGGGCTTGATTTTCAGGCCGTAGCGTTCCGAAAACGCCTTTGGTGTGAACGACTTCCCTCCATTTTAATTTTGAAAACGATGGAATTTTATTGAAGAAATATCCATTAAAGTGGTGGGCTACCGACCATTGAAGGGTTTGATCCGATACAAATTCAAATAATTGCATTTGGTTAAAAGAACGGTTATTCAAAACCCGGGATTGGTTGCCGAGGGGAATATCGAGTAGCGGATAGGGAACGGTTCCAAATACCTTGGAGGCCTGAATTTTAGATAAGGTTCTTCCGAACCGGCCCCAGACTTTACGGTGTTCGATTTGCGTGGCAATGCGGGAATATTCAAAGCGGCTTCCCAAGAAACCTTCGATACCTTGCATGTAAGAAAGGGTGTAAATAGGTCCCGCAGGACTCATTTTCTTACGGCGGTTGCGGCGTACCAAGTAAAATACTTTGGGTTCGTATCGGATTTTAAGGGTGGCGGTGGCGTTATTTAAGTTGAAGCCAATGCGATTTCCAGGAAGGGAATCGTACCAGGCGAGCTGCACGCGTTGGTTTTCGGGCAGGGAATACCGGCGGTGCGAGAAAACGCCCGATACCGTAAGTCCTCGGGCGATGTCGGTTCCGATTTCTAGCTTTTCAGATTCACAATAGGTAAGAGAGGTATTGTAAAACATATTGAGTGCAGTGACCAAGGCATCGCCGCTTGAAACGGCGTCGTTATCGGAAAAGCCGATCAATTCTACATCTTGGGAGTGGGCAATTTTAAAATAGGTGCCGTTGCTGGCATTGGGGTGCCAGCTGAACTTAGCTCCATATTTATAGCGTTGGTCGCGATAACCATAGCCAATAAAACTTTCCCATTGCCATTTTTCCGACAAGCGCCATGAGGTTCTGAAACCCAATCGGGTACGAATTCCTTCTAGGGGATTAAACCCGCCGAGTAAAAAATAGGGCCCAAATTCAACGGGCAGTCCGGGTCCATAATACCCATCTACCATCAAATTTACGATAGTAACGCCTTTTGCCACAATTGGAATGGCTTTTACAGAATCGATTTGTTCGTGGATTTTTTTATAGGCTTGGGTAGGATTTAGGACAGAGAATTTCGACCAAAAAGAGGAGTCGCGCTGATGGGATTCTTCTAATTTAGAAATTCGTTGCAGGGTAAAGCTATCGGCGATATGGGGTTCTAATTGGTAAGAAAGGGCATTGATTTCATTTAGGGCGATTAAACCGGCGGCTCTTTTGCTGAGGTCTTCCATATCGAAAGAAATTCTGCCGTGTTTCAAGACCCATTTATTTTCAAAAAGGGTATCGATATAGTGTTCTTGGGTTATTTTGAGTCGATCGATATAATTGAGATTGGCGGCACCTTGAAGTTCGAGGATGAATTTGGTAATAGCACCCGATTCTTCTTGAATCCAAATAATACCTGCAAAGGCCACATCTTGTGCGTATTTAGGCACTACTTTAACAATGAATTCTCTGAGGGAATTCTTTTTATTCACTCCTAAAAGTTCGTAGTTATAGGTAGCAAATGCTTGGGGGGAAATGGGGGAGGGAATACCTTTTTCAAGAAAGGTAAGAACAGGTTTATATATATTATAAGTAAGGAGTGCAGAGCCTGTAACCTGAGAAATGAACTCACCTTGATCTACGCCTACGCCGTGAACGCGGCTTCCCAAGATAATTTCTTGTTGTTTATAAGGATCGCTTTGCTGGAAAACGCGGCTGATGGTTTCGGAATGGAAAACAGGGAGCACGCGCTGGGTAGAGTCGCCCGTTACATAACTCATGGTATCGGACAGTTCGTGGAGCGATTCGCCTAATTTTTTATTTAGAAAATCGGGGGAAATATTATTAACGGCTATGGTGTTTTGAGTCCGAATGAGGCTGGAATGGTCGGGAAATTGAAGTGGATTGTGTTTTTCGCGATGGGTTTGGGCGAGTTGTACCCATTTATGGGCCGGGTTGATACCGAGAGAAATTTTCACATCTTTAGATTTGATAATTTCTCGCTCAAGAGGGATTTTGATATAGTTGTTTTGAGATAATGAATCGGTAGACAGGGTGGCTTCTTTATAGCCAGAGAAAAAACACTGCAGGGTATCGCGGTAGGGGAAGCTTAAGTTAATTTGGACTTTGCCGTTAAAGTCGGTTTCGTATTGCTGTTGGGTATTTTTAATTTTAACAGAGGCAAAAGGAATGGGGTCGCCTGAGGTTTTTTCGGTAACAATTACGGTGAGGGGTTTGGTGATTTGAGCGAACGCGGTATTCCCCAAGAGCATCGTAAAGACAATTAGGAGGAAAATTTGGGTGCGTTTCACAGTAACAAAATTAAAGATAAATATGAATTAATTGATTTTGGTGAGGGAAATGAGCGCGTTTGGCGCGATTTTTGCAAATAATCGTTGTTGTTCAGCGTGAAAATTATAAAGAAAGATATTTTTTGATTTCCATTTAATAACATACAAATGTTTTGGAAATCAAATTATGTTCTATCTTTGCCGATATTTTAGAAAACATAATAAACCTATTATAATGTCAAGATTACTAATCGTTACTTTGTTCTTCACTGCGTTTACGAGCGCATTTGGACAGACAAAAAATGCAGACGATGCGTTGCAAAAAATAGAGACTTTAAAAACACAGAATAGAGTGTTATCTAGTCGTTTGAGTGAAGCTGAAGGTGAAATTTTTGCCTTAAAGACAAAAATTTCCAGCATTGAGCAAAGCACAAAACTAGAAATTCGAAAGTCTCAGGAATTGCAGGCTCAAAATGAGAAGGCCATGAACATTGCCTTGGATCAGTTTTCTGTAAAGTTTGAAGAGCAGAATAAATTGGTAGCGGGGGTTCGTGAGGAGTTATCGAAGAAATTTGCCGACCAATTGGTATTCTCCGGATTGGCATTTTTAGCTTTGTTAATTGTATTTGTAATACTTACGAAAGCATCTACGAATAAAGCAATGAAACAGAATTTAGCAAATTGGAATTCCTTCCAAGAACATATTTTAAAGAAGTAATAAAACCGTACTGTAATATTTTAAAACCATATCTATGAGTAATATAAATCAAAAAGAGAGCAAGGGTAAACTAGACTTAATTACCTTTATCTACGGAGTTGGTGCCGCTATCGTATTGGTAGGGGCGATGTTTAAGTTTCTAGGTTGGAACTATGCTAACGAAATGTTTATCGTAGGTTTAACGGTAGAAGCTATTGTATTTTTAATTTCTGCATTTGAGAGAAAAGTAACCGAGAAGGAATACCAGTGGGAGCAAGTTTTTCCGCAGTTAGATAACGTAGACCAAGCTGGGAATTCAGTTCAAACAGACGGATACCAGTCAGCAATGCAACAGTTCAGCGAAACTTTAAAGGAGTTGAACAACGGATTGAAAGAAATGACTAGTGCGGTGAATGAAATCAAAACAGAGATGCGTTCAAATGTGGAGCAATCTAGCAGCATGAAGCAATCGGTTTCTGAGTTCAATGCCTTAATGACGGGTTATAACGAGAACTTGAAGAAAATTAACGAACAGTACAACGAGATTCTGAAGAAGTAAACTTCCAACATGGGAAATCTCACCGTTAAAATCACGAAATCAAAGAATATCTCATTTATGAGATTGTCTTTGTTTTACTTGATTTTCATCGTACAAATATTTTTCACATCTCCCGGTATGTACGTATTACAATACCCAGATGTGGCAAAATCGCAAACCATGGTTAATGAACGACTTTTGTCGGAATTAACGGTTTTTACTGTAGAAGGAGAAAAAGAGAACAACTTAAAAACCGTTACCTTACAGTGTTTGTCAGAATTAGAAAAGGTAGAAGTTGCGTATCGCGATTTTAAAAAGAGCACCGGTGTTATCGGTGACAGGCTTCGTGAAAGCAAATTCGCAGAAACACAAATCCGAAACGGCAGTTGGGGGAAAGTAATAGAAGGGGTTCTTAAAGATTATTTGAGTGCCTACAACCCTGTTGGTAATAAAAGCTTAGATGCCGAATTGGTTCGTTGTTTAACCAATAAAGGTCAAGAGTTCGATGCGATTTATTATTACTTCAAGGGATTGCCAAATGGCGTAGTACCGGGTGTTTTAGAGCATTTCAAAACGGTCATGCTTTATGAAACAATTTTGGCACTTAAGAAGAAAGAATCGGAGTTGCCAAAATTTGAAATCGTATCCTTAGATGAAACTGATTTCATTCAGAAATTCAAAAGGAATTTGATATTAGGAGAGCCTTTGGATGTGAAAATACGTCCTAAATCAGGAGAGGAAACCATAAAAGTGAAAATTAATGGAACTCCTGTTAAACTAGACTCCCTAAAACGTTCGGAATATCGTTTGTTCTATAAGCCTGCACGTGTGGGTGATTATGCACTTGAGGTATTATCGGGTGAAAAAAGGTTGTTTACCACGTTTAAGGTGGTACCTCCGATGTTCCGATTCATTAACTCGGCGAGTTCGGTTTCCGGATTTGTGGGAGAGCCCATCATAGTAACTTTAGATAGTTCTTATGTGCCCAAAGGCAATGCCATCACCTTCGAATCTAATGCCGCCAAAATAGAGCGCAAAAAATGGATTTTGGAAATAACTCCCGAGAAAGAGGGACTTTTTGATGTGATAATGAAAAAAGGAGGCGTCGAAATTGATCGATCTTCTTTTGTGTCGACTTTGAAACCCGATGAGTTAGTTACACTTATGGATATCAGTGGCGAATCTGCGGATATGAAGAATGCCAATAAATTGGAATCTAAGAATCCATTCTGGCAGGTAGTTGATTTTGATATGAGCGTAACCTATCCAACAGGAGAGTTCAAAAAATTACATTCTTCCACTCGATTTTTGAGAAACGAACTGCGTGAATTGGAGGAAAAAGCTCCTGCAGGTAGTGTTTTGGTATTTGATAATATTCGTTTGTTGGGTAGTGAAATGGGATTGACTTCAAAAGGACGTCCGATTGTTAAAATAAAAGGATAATATGGGCAATTACGTAAAAGTTAAAAAGGCTAAGGTATTGCGTTTCAAACTGATCAGTGTGATGTACTTGATATTTATATCATTGAGTATGTTACAAATTCCTATTGATTGGTTGAGAATGAATATCAATATGGCCGACTATATTGGGAAGTCAACGAAAGTTGAAATTGACGATCCAGATATTGCCGATGTTTTTAATGAATTAACCAGGATTGAAGATGAATTCCTAAAGGAAATCGGATACGATGTGGTTAATAAAAAATACCGGGAGCTTGATGGCTATAATTTAACGGATAAATATTTCATTCGCGATAAAAAAGGATATGCTCTTTTTGAAAAGTTGGTAAAACTCAAAAAGCATTATGAATCCTTGCCTGCTGATAATCCAAAAGGGAAAGAGTTTGCTGGTCTGTTTGAAAATGACCTTGTCAATGGCTTAAAAGCGGGAAAAGCAAATATTTGGGTAGAATGGAAATTCAAACACGTTCCAATGGGAGTTGTAGTGACTTGGTTGGCCGATATGAAGCTCAAAATGAAGTTGCTGAATGGAGGTATTATAACTACTGAGGAGCAGAATCGCGACTATTTGGTCTTGATGGCTTATAACATTGAAGCCGTACGTCCGGGAGATACGGTGCGTATCGTGGTTTTCAATCATGAAGAAATGCAAGTGAGTGCAAGCCAAGGTGGACAGTCCTTTGAGTTGAACAATTGGAATCGAGATACCTTGTTGTTTATTCCTAAATATGTAGGTGTTTACGACTTGAGTTTCAAAAAGAATGGCGTAGAGGAAACCTTAAAGGTAACGTCTGTTGCTAAGACATTTGAAAGGGAAAAAGATAACAAATACAATATTTTCTACCAAGGCAAAACTTCAGAATTGCACTATGTGAATCTGTTGAATCCAGGGCAAGTGAGCTGCAGTTGCGATCCTGATGCAACATTAGATCGTCAAAAAAGTAAAATTGTTTTCAATCCTAAAGCAACGGGTTGGTGCTATTTCCAAATCAATAACAAAGAGGGAAAACTGTTATTGAAGGATAGTGTTTTTGTGCAAAAGCTGCCTGTTCCATTTGTGTATGCAAAAGGGGTAAGTGGAGATGTGATTTCTCGTGTTCGTCTTAAGTCTGATAATAAGTTAGTGATGTATGCAACACATCCAGATTTGCAGAAGTTCAATTTTAAATTGAGCAATCTTAAATATCGCTTGGTGGGAATATCTACAGAGCCTTTAACGGCTGCCGACAATGTTATTAATATCCCAACGGATAAACTAGAATCTCTGCGCTATGTTGTAATAGAGGCTGCAGATATCAATAATGAAATAAAGAATATGGAGTTTGAGTCTCCATTAGTAATTCAAGTGAAGTAATTAAAAATGAAAAAGAAAATTCATATCTTTTCGATAATCATTGCTTTTGCAATGTTTACGGTGCTTGGCGCCCAATCTAATGAAGTATTAGTATCGGGAACTAAAATCATTGAGGCCGGAGAGACGTTCAATATCACAGCGGGTCAAACTTTAGTGTTTGAACCTGGTGCTCGTATTGTGGTTAACGGAGGATTAAAAATAGCAGGTTCTTCTAAGGAGCCGGTAGTTATAAAGTCTCAAGATCCTAAAAATCCAGGATTGGGTATTGTAGTAAAAGGCGTAAATGAAAATGATAATGTAAGCATCAAACATGTGGAAGTATTGAATGTGGTGCAATTTATCAGATTCGATCCTTTTTGGTACCGTAAAAACGTAAAAATAGCGAATGCGAGAGTGCACAATCTAGATCACCATGAGCCGATGATTTATACCTCTGCTCCTTATTTGGATTTACGTGAGTCAAAAGCAATCGATTTTGAGTTGTCGGATGCCACTTTCTTTAATAACGAGGGTAACATTATACTAGAAAAACTAGGTTCCGCAGGAATCAAATACACTTTAAAAGACTTAACCTTTAATGACAATAACATTGAAGGGGAGAATGCGAGTATGGGTGTTTTACACTTAGATTTTGCTCGTAATACCGATGTTAACAATGTGGAAATTGGAGATTTGACTTTTGTGAATAATTTCTCTGGAGATTACACGGTAGGTATGTCGTTAAGCGGCGGACCGGGAACAGCCATTACGATCAACTCGGGTAATGTATATTCAAATGCGTCTGTGAATCAAGTGGTTTATGACAATCGTATGGACGATAACTTGCCAAAATTGAATATTGATAAAACCAGTTCGTTGAAAGAAAGAAAAGGCGATGATGGTTTTATCGTGGGTGCCCGTCATGAATTTGGTAAAATTAGTTTAGATGTGGTGGGAGATGTGAAGCTTATTGCGGTGAAAGATTCTTTTAACCGTTCAGTTAATATCAACCAGCAACGTTCGGGAGATACCTTAAATGCTACTTATTTGGAGGGAAATCCAACAGAAGTAACCATGCAAAACGGCGTGAAAGTACTCGTTCCGAAATTACGTCCAGAGCAATTGCCTCCTCCATTGTATCGTAAAGTGGATACGACTTTAATCAGCCCGGAATGGCCCGATACTACAATGAAGGCCAAGATAGGATTCATGGTTATCGTACCCATGTTCGGAAAGAAAGAAGATATCGTAAAATTGAAAACGTGGGAATTTGGTATTTGGGGCGGTGGTTCCATTTATGGCGGTGGAGATATTCCCCATAAGTTTGCCCCTATGCCTAGCACTATTGAAATCAGTTACGGTGGTTATGCTCAGTATAATTTCACCAACAGATTTTCGCTAAAAACGAATGTTTATCATTCCACGATTTCAATGCATAATCTTTGGGCGACTGGATTACTTTCTGGAGGCAAGGTGCCTTTTGTTGAAGGAGCAAATTTTGATAAAATACAGCCGTATCCAAATACATGGCCTTTAATGTTTGTAACGCCCATGACCATTTGGGATGTTGAAGGGGTTTGGCACATTGGGAAATACAATTTGAAGCCCGGACAGAAATGGAAGTTCGTGAATAGCATGGGTATCAGTGCGGGTATTTTCACATATACGCCCTATAGAATAGCATATAGAAATCAAGGCAATAGTGAGTCGGCTGCCGATTATAAAGCTCGTTTGTGGGCTGAGGAACGCGTGAACTTAAGAGAATTAGGAATGGAAGGTCAAAATTTCCTAGAGAATAAAAAACCTTACGGATTGGTTTCAGGTAATGTAGGTGTTTCTTGGCAATTGGCTTACTTGCGAAAGCGCTGGGCGTTCAAAGGTGAAATGAAAGCTGTTTATACATTTACCGATTATTTAGACGATTACGGCCCTGGTATATGGTATGGAGGTGATCACGAAAGATGGTTGAGCACGGTAAAGGAAAACGAATACTTTTCAGACCCCGATAACAAGTTTTTCCTTGAACAGAACGGTCAACTTTTGACATTAGCTAAGTTTAATAAGGTTTCAGGTGGTTCCACTACCCCAGATATTATATCAACCACCGCCGCACGTTCTACAAACGGCCTAAACGATTGGTACTTTCAATTGCATATGGGTGTTTCTTATATCTTGAATAAGAAAAATAACGAATCCAAAGAGTTTACCCCTCTTAAGCAAATAGAGGAGCAAAAAGCGAAGTAATTCTCTAAGAAATCTATTTACGTAAGGGCGCCGCGCTTATCTTGTTAGGATAAAAACAAGATAAGCACGGCGCCCTTTGTGCGACACCCTAATTTATCGTAACTTTGCCTGAGAACACAGGTATATGTCTATTGAAATTATTGTCCCCGCACCTGGGGAGTCCGTTAGCGAAGTAACCATCTCCTCATGGTTGGTGAAAGTAGGCGATTGGGTGAATATGGATGATCCCATCGCAGAATTTGAAAGCGACAAAGCAACCTTTGAGGTTAATGCTGAAAAAGCAGGTAGAATCACCCAACTAATAGGATCCGAAGGCGATACGATAGAAGTGAACTCTGTGGTAGCGGTAATAGACGAAACAGCTGAAAAGCCTGCCGATGCACCCGCATCTGCAGCCCCTGCTGTTGAAGCCAAAACCGCGGCTCCTAAAGATGCGCCAGTAGCTCCAGCTAAAGTTACAGAAGCGAAGCCAGTCGATCTGAGCGATTTATCCGCTTCTCCAATAGCAAAGCAATTGATGACCGAATACGGGGTGAATCCACAAACGGTAAAAGGAAGCGGATCTAATGGTCGTATTACTAAAATAGATGTATTAGAAGCAATCGTAGCCCAAGGTGTTTCCAAGAAAACGAAGGGTTTCGGTTTCGGAGTGGCCGCATCGCGCGAACCACGTCGCGAAAAAATGACCAATCTTCGTAAAACCGTCGCCAAACGTTTGGTGGCTGCCAAAAATGATACGGCCATGTTAACGACCTTCAATGAGGTGAACATGAAGCCCATCATGGATTTGCGAAATGTATATAAAGATAAGTTCAAAGAAGAATTTGGTATCGGACTGGGGTTTATGAGTTTCTTTACCCGTGCGGTATGCATTGCGCTTCAAGAATGGCCCGCCGTTAATGCGAGCATAGATGGAGAGGAAATCATTTACCACGATTATTGTGATATATCTATCGCTGTGAGTGCTCCTAAAGGTCTCGTAGTGCCTGTAATTCGCAATGCAGAAGCTTTAACCTTAGACGGAATTGAAAGCGAAGTAAAACGCTTAGCGCTTAAAGCCCGCGACAATAAACTTTCCATTGATGAAATGACAGGGGGCACCTTCACCATTACCAATGGTGGCGTCTTCGGATCTATGATGAGCACACCAATATTAAATCCCCCTCAAAGCGGTATTCTGGGTATGCATAATATTGTGGAACGCCCAATGGTGGAAAAAGGTCAGATAGTAATACGTCCGATGATGTACCTCGCCCTGAGCTATGATCACCGTATCATTGATGGTAGAGAAAGTGTGAGTTTCTTGGTGAGAGTTAAAAACTTGCTTGAAAATCCTGAAATGCTTTTGAGTGGAAAACGCCCAGAAGAAGCCTTGCTTGGATTGTAGAATCCAAAGGTATATATTGTCTGTGAAAACACCCTTTCCTAAACGAGAGGGTGTTTTTTGTTTTTAGAACTTTTTGTAACTTCTAAAAAAGAAGTGCAGAAAGATATGAGAGAAGCAATTTTACACCAATTTTGGAACCCGATTTGGGTCAAAAAACAACAGTTTAAAACCCAATTTTCAGAGCCTATTACTATTCTCGATTTTGGACAACTAAATGCCCTGCAAGGTCCCGATTTTATTGGGGCTCAGGTGCTAATCGATGGAATAAAACACAGCGGGAGTATTGAGCTACATGTGAATAGTTCTCATTGGAATGAACACCAACATCAAAACGATGAAAGGTATAATCAGGTGGTGTTACATGTAGTATGGAATCACGACCAAGAAATATGCAACCAATTAGGGGAATACCTGCCTACCTTGTGTTTGAGCGATTATTTTACAGAAAAAGATTTGCAGAAAATGCAAATGAATTCGGCTGAAAAACAAGACTTTGTCTGTCAAAGTGACTTTGATAATGTCTCTCATCAAAATATACAGGCTCAACTATCTATAGCCTCCTTGGATGAATGGATATTGCAATCAGAAGAGACCTTTAGCTGGGCAGAGAAATTCAATTTTGATTGGGAAAGAACGCTTTTTGTGAGATTGATGGCGTATTCAGTTGATCCTCAAAATCGCATGAATGTATTACGATTGGCCAATCAAATACCATTGAAAGTAATTCGACGCTATAATTTCATGGATTATGCGGGTTGGATTTTAGCAGAATCTGGGATTTGGGCTGCGAGTCCAACCAAACAACAAGAAGAAACCCGATTTTTAATAAACCAAAGAAAAACAAACGTGTTTCCACTCTTGGAGAAAATTTCGAGTTGGCAACATCGCAATATTCGACCTGGAGGGTATCCTATACAGCGTGTATTATCGAGTCTGTTTTGGATGGAGCATAACAAGGGATACTTAGATACATTGTTAAATGAACAACCGTATGAACAATTAGATAACAAGTTGCAATGGAAAAATAGGGATTCTGATAACGATATTCGAAATATTCAGGTAAAATCAGAAAATCAACGAAAGGAACCTTTTCCGCATCTCATAAATCAAAAAATGAGCATTATTGATGCAAGTAAAAACTGGAATTATCTTCAAAGAGCTAAACTCATTCAAAATGCCATTTTGCCCATTTGGGGAGCCCGTCGCTTATTCCTAGGTAAAGAATTAAAGCAGGATTTATTAAGCATACTTGATAAAGGGGCCTTTGAGCTAAATAGAATAAGTACTCCGATGAAATGGATGTTGCCCACATCACATTATAATCAAAAAAATAGCTATGAGTTGCAAAGTCAATTTAAACATTATTGTAAAGAGAAACGTTGTTCCACTTGCTTGATAGGACAATCGCTTTGGCAAACAAAAATAGAAATAGTTAAAGAAGCCGATAATTCGCGATTATAGGTGAATGGGATGGGTGCCCGGCAATATTCAAAATTAAAGCGGATCAGGCTTGGCAGCCCCTCAAATTTATTACTTTTGTGATATGAAGCAATTAGTAATAGTGGGAGGAGGGATTGTGGGCATCGCAACGGCATATCAAATATGGATGAACCACCCTGATTTGAAGATCACTATTATTGAAAAAGAGTCGCATTTGGCAGCCCATCAAACCGGACATAATAGCGGGGTAATACACTCTGGGATATACTATAAGCCGGGAAGCTTGAAAGCTCAAAATTGTTTGCGCGGTTATGAAATGTTAATTGACTTCTGCGCTCAAAATAATATCCCTTATGAACTGTGCGGTAAGGTTATTGTGGCAACAGACACATCCGAATTTGATGCGCTACAAACCCTTTATAATAGAGGTGTAGAAAACGGTCTCGAAGGTTTAAAGTGGTTGACAGAAAGTGAGATTAAAGCCTATGAACCACACGCAAGGGGAATAAAAGGCATTTTTGTGCCCCAAACAGGAATCGTAAACTACAGGCAATTAACCGATGCATTAGGGGCTGTGCTAAAAGCTTCTGATAGGGTAGAGGTTCTAACCAATGAAGAAGTTCGAGGGTTTGATGTACAAGGTGAAATGGTCAGCGTAAAAACGAGTAAACGTACCTTGTTGGCACATAAAGTGGTGAATTGTGCTGGCTTGTATTGCGATAAAATTGCGGCACTCGCAGGAGAAAAACTAAATGTGCGTATCATACCCTTCAGAGGCGAATACTACACCATAAAAGAAGAAAAAGCGCATTTGGTGAAGTCATTAATTTACCCCGTCCCAGATGCCCAATTCCCCTTTTTAGGAGTGCATTTTACCCGCAGAATTACAGGAGAAATAGAGGCAGGTCCCAATGCCGTTTTTGCTTTTAAACGCGAAGGGTATACTAAAACAAGTTTTAATTTTTCGGATTTCTGGGGAAGTATTTCTTGGCGTGGGTTTCAAAAGGTAGCACTTAAATATTGGAAAACAGGTTTGGGAGAATATTACCGTTCGTTTTCTAAAGCCGCCTTTACCAGAGCCCTTCAAAAACTCATACCCGAAATTCAAGAACATGACCTAGAGCCGGCACCCGCAGGAGTGAGGGCACAAGCCGTAGATAAAGATGGAAATTTATTAGACGACTTTTACATTCAAGAAAGCGTCCATTTTATTCATGTATTGAATGCCCCAAGTCCCGCCGCCACATCTTCTCTATCTATTGGTTTAACCGTAGCAGAACGCATTCATTTATGATGGTAAGCCCATTGAATTCCATCAATACCTATTTAAATTTCGTTTGGTATAAAACGGTGCCCATTTTTAATTGAATATGTCGAACGGACTCCTTCAAACTTTGGAAAAGTACCTCCCCCAAGGAAGTGCGCAATATGCACATGATCTTTTATGGAAATATGGAATCCAATTACATATAAAGAAACCTAGAAAAACCAAATTAGGGGACTATCGATCGCCGCGACCAGGTGAGCCCCATCGCATTAGCGTAAATAATGATCTAAATCCGTATTCGTTTTTAATTACCTTTCTTCATGAGACCGCCCATCTTATCAATTTCGAAAAGAACGGACATAAAGTAAAGCCGCACGGCGGTGAATGGAAATCTGAATTTTATGAAGTTTCCAAGCCGATTTTAGTGGATTCATATTTACCCAATGATGTTTTAACGGCCGTAAGCAATTATGTAAAAAATCCGGCGGCCAGTAGTTGTACAAGTCCCGAATTGGTCAGAACCCTTAAGCAATATGATATAAGAAAAGAACTGCACCTTTTGGTCGAAAATATTCAAGAAGGGGCCCAGTTTTATATCGAAAATCGGTTGTTTGAGAGGGGACCCAAATTGCGCAGCCGTTACCGTTGTAAAGAAATTGTTACAGGCAAATGGTATTTTGTTCCGGGTTTGATGGAGGTAAAGCCCAAACTTTAAACTAATTTTGAACCGATGTCGCTGTTATCAATAGTAATACCCGCATATAATGAGGCAAAAACCATCCATTTAATTTTGGATAAAATTCAACAAGTGGAATTGATTGGAGGGTTTCAAAAGGAAATTATTATCGTCGACGATTGCTCAAAAGATGGTACCTATGAAACCTTAATGGCCTATCATGCGAATAATCCCCAAATGCAGCTAAATGTAAGTCGGCACGAACGTAATATGGGCAAAGGCGCTGCGTTGCATTCCGGAATTAAGTTGGCCAAAGGAGCCATAACCGTCATTCAAGACGCCGATCTTGAGTATGATCCCCAAGAATACAATATTTTGCTCCAACCCTTTGTGGATGAAGTGGCCGACGTAGTGTATGGCAGTCGCTTTATGGGAGGCAATCCCCACCGGATATTATTTTTTTGGCACAGTATCGGAAATAAATTTCTAACCTTCCTTTCTAATATGTTTACAAATCTGAATCTTACCGATATGGAAACGTGTTATAAAATGTTCAGAACGCCCATCTTGCAATCTTTAGATCTGAAAGAACGACGGTTCGGATTTGAACCTGAAGTAACGGCGAAAATTGCCCGGGTTAAAGGCATCCGTATTTACGAGGTCGGAATCAGTTATTATGGCCGTACCTTCGAAGAAGGCAAAAAGATAGGTTGGAAAGACGGTTTCAGAGCCATTTATTGTATTCTCAAATATAATTTGTTCCGATAAAAGATCGTTTTACCGAAACTTCATGTTTTCAGTTTGTTAACTCTTTTTTAATGGTTGTTTTTTTCTCCGAATTCTCCGTACTTTGAATAAACAACCTCTTATGCCTATGGATAAAAAGACTACAAGAATTTTATTTAGTATCGACAAACATGTTCCGAGTGAACACACCCTAGAAGCAGCCGTTTACATCAGTAAAAAATCCAATTTAAGTCTCACATATGTACAAACTTCCGATTCGTTTGATATTACAAATGGACAAAATCTATCGGATTATCAAAGTGAGTTTAAACGGAAATATTTCAAAGACCTTGAGTATATCAAACAGGAAGGTCCGTTTTGGAAAACATTGGCCAAAGTAGCTGATGACCAAGATTGTAATATGGTTGTAGTGGGAGCAAATGTGGTAAAATCAGGCTTTTTAGGCGGAGGGATGACGGCTACCGTAGATCCTTTTAAAAGTGCCTTATTGTATTTAAATGCCACAACGCAATGGGTAGCTCCAAAAACTATTGTAATGCCCTTAGACGGACAGTCGGAAACCCGACAAAAGTTCTACAGGGTATCAGAATGGGCACAAATTACAAAATCAAATGTGCACGTTTTAGGCGTTAGTAGCCCTTCGGATAAAGAAGATATTCGCTACGTGCATGCTTACAGTTTACAGGGTCAGGCTTACATGGAAGAACGTAAAATTAAAACCTCTCTTGAGGAAGTGGCATCTAAAGATTGTGCCGAAATAATAATTCAACGTTCTCAAAGTTTAACGCCTTGTTGGATTAGTGCCGTAAGTAATACAGAAGGGGTTTTTAAAACAAGTGCCTTTCAAAAGGTATGCGAAAAAGCTACCTCGCCCATTTTAATCATGCCGTTCAAAGAAATTTCCGGCATGGGTGGTGTTGGCTATTAAAATATGATTGTCGAAAAAAATTAACGGACCGCCTTAGCGGTCCGTTTCCTTTTTAAAGTTAAACCACCATTTAAAAAATGAGTCTATGAAAGGCCAACCGATTCTAAAGATGGTTCCATTTTTTTACGAATTAGTACATGTGGAATCCCAATTTACTTGAAAAAACCTCAGTGAAATAGAAAATGAAAATCTCATTATAATCGTATAAAAACACAAAAAAATACCGAAATTGCGGGTACATGCAGGCAGTAAAAGAAATTCAATCGTTTATTCAAGAAGGAAAATCTCCAGAAGTCCTTTTCTGGGTAGGTTGCGCAGGAAGCTACGACGAACGTGCCCAACGCGTTAGTCGCGCATTCGCAGAGATTTTGAATAAAGCCAAAGTAGAGTTTGCTATTTTAGGCGCCGAAGAAGGGTGTACCGGCGATCCAGCAAAACGCGCAGGAAATGAATTCCTTTTTCAAATGCAAGCCATGCAAAATATTGAAGTGTTGAATGGGTATGGTATTAAAAAAATAGTAACGGCTTGTCCTCATTGTTTCAATACCCTAAAAAATGAATATCCTTCATTGGGTGGAAATTATGATGTGATTCACCACACCCAATTTATTAACGAACTCATAGAGCAAGGCCGACTTGCCATAGAAGGCGGACCTTTCAACGGAAAGAAAATCAAATACCACGACAGTTGTTACTTGGGTCGTGCCAATGGCATCTATGAAGCCCCAAGGATGGTAATCGAACGGTTGGATGCCGATCTTCAAGAGATGAAACGTTGCAGAACCAATGGTTTATGTTGCGGTGCCGGTGGAGCCCAAATGTTCAAAGAAGCCGAAAATGGCACTAAAGAAGTGAATATTGAACGCGCGGAAGAAGCGCTTGAAGGAAATCCGGATGTCATTGCCGTGAATTGTCCGTTTTGTATGACCATGATGCGCGACGGTACCAAGCATTTCGAAAAGGAAGCCGATGTGCAAGTTCTCGATATTGCCGAATTAGTAAATCAACATTCAAAATGATAATTCCAGAATTGCCCAACCACAGTCGGGTTTGGATATTTGGATCTAACAGATTGCTTGAGTCCCACGAAAAAGAGGCACTTGAGCTACTTATGGATCAATTTGTATCCGATTGGAAGGCACACGGTGCCGCACTCACCGCGAGTTACACCTTGATGCACGATTCAATCTTGATTGTTGCGGTTGACGAATCGATTACGCCGCCAAGTGGTTGCAGTATCGATAAAGTGTTTAAATTGTTAACGGCATTTCAAGTAGATTTTCTACAAAGAATGCTTATTTGGCAACCGTTTTGCAATACTTCCAAAATATTCACCCTTGAAGAAGCAAAGGAAGCCCTCGAAGCCAAAATAATTGATCTAGAAACAATGGTAATCAATTCTTTGGTGTCTTCATTGGGGGAAGCCAGAGAACGCCTGTATGTACCTTTGAAGGAATCGTGGGCTTGGGGTAAAATTCAAAAATGAAAGACAAACGAATTGCCATACTATTCCTAACCATCTTCATAGATCTGTTGGGCTTTGGAATCATTATACCCATTCTTCCCAACCTGGCTAAAACTATGGCTTCGGTTTCGGGATTGGGCATAAATCCCGATATCGCAGTGGGTTTGGTAGCCGCTGTGTTTTCAATTATACAATTCTTGTTCGCGCCTCTATTTGGAGCTTTATCAGACAGAATTGGTAGAAGGCCCATCATCCTTGGATCTATTTTAGTGAATGCGGTGGGATATGTCTTGTTTGGATTTGCGGGTTCCTTTTTAGTGTTGCTTCTTGCACGCATCGTTTCAGGTTTTGGTAGCGCCAATATAAGCGCCGCTCAAGCGTATATCGCCGATATTACAGACGCTCAGGATCGCGCCAAAAAAATGGGAATTATTGGAGCGGCTTTTGGTCTGGGTTTTGTATTTGGACCTCCTCTAGGGGGATGGTTGTATTCTGCCGGAAATCATACCCAATATGGCGGAATGGTTTTTGTAGGCTTGTTCACGGCCATTTTGTGCGTGTTAAACTTCGTTTTGGCTTTTATTTTACTCCCCGAAAGCAATACGCAAATGGGTGGTGTGAAACGCAAACCCAAAGATACCTTTAAAGGAATGGTTCAAGCGTGGAGCGTAGAGATTGTGGGAGAATTGCTACTCATCAACTTCATTTATATTTCAGCGTTCAGTATGATGCAAATCAATGCGGCTGTGCTCTGGAAGGAACATTATTATTTGAGTCCCAAAGCCATAGGCAACATTTTTGGAGTAATTGGAGTATTTTCAGCTATTGTTCAAGGCGGGCTTATAGGATTCTTCCAAAAGAAAATAGGAATTAATCGGATGTTGCTATGGGGATGTCCGATAGCAGGTTTAGGCTTGACGTTAATTCCTATGCCTAGTTTGGAATGGTTTTATCCGGTTCAAGTTTTTGCGATTTTTTTATTGGCTGTAGGGAATGGATTGTTGATGCCCTCTGTAAACAGTATGGTATCTCTGCATTCTCCGCCTGATGCCCAAGGTAAAATGTTAGGGATATTACAGAGTATGGGTTCACTTGCGAGAACGGTGGGACCTCTTGCTAGTGGATTTTTATATGCGCAATACTATAGGTTGCCTTATTTTGCAGGTGGATTTTTAATGTTATTTGCGTTCATTCTGGCCTTTTTATTGGTGCGGAAACTGCAAAAGGCAAAATTAGAAGTGCAATAAAAAATGAAGGTTGTACATTTAAATGCATCGGATAAAGGGGGCGCATCTATAGTGGCGCAGCGATTGAATTCGGCTTTAAATGAATATACCCAAGTAAATTCGCAACATTTAATCTTCGAAGGCAGTACCGCCAATGTAACGCATACGCAATACTGGGGAAATTCCCCCGTTAAAAAAATTAGGGCAAAACTGAATCACGCGCTTGATAAGTTTGATTTTTTGCAATATGAAAGAGAGGCGAAAATTCGTTTTCAGTTCAATCATGCTCGTATGGGGGTTGATATAAGTGAGCACCCGTTAATTCAACAAGCCGATATCATTCATATTCATTGGATATTAAAAGGTTTTTTGTCGTTCGATTCGTTGCAAAAGTTACTAGCCTTGGGTAAACCCGTGGTATGGACGTGTCACGATTTGTGGCCGTTTACGGGGGGGTGTTTTTATTTATGGGGTTGTGAACGCTTGCCGCTGGGATGTGGATTATGTCCGTATTTGCGGAATAACGAACCCATTGACTTGTCTTATATTTCCCTCAGAAAGAAAATGGAACTGTTTTCTTCCGCTAACATACATTGGGCATCGCCGAGCAAATGGCTTACTGAAATTGCATTAACAAGTCCAGTTTTAACGCATCAAACAGCCTTTGCGGTTATTCCCAATCCCATACGAGTAAATGATTTTAAAATTGTGGATGCCGCATCCAAAGAACAATTTAAAAGTCAATCGCAATTGAATCCTAAGGCGTTAACGTTGTTGTTTTCCGCTGCAAATTTAGAGAACCCGGCGAAGGGATTTGCTGATTTTGTGCAGTTGGTAGAGGCGCTGAAAGAGTATGACATACAGGCTATAGTTTTAGGAGCTTCAAAGGAAAATATAATGCTACCTATTCCTTTTTGTTATGCAGGTTATGTTAGAGATCCAAAAGTGGTAAGGGAATTATTTGCTGCTGCGGATATATATGTAACAACGTCGCATGAAGACAATTTACCTACTACAGTAATGGAGAGTTTGGCGTGTGGGGTACCCGCTATTGGGTACGAAATTGGGGGAGTTCCTGAACTGATTTCTCATGGAGAAACAGGTTTTGTGTATCCTAAGGGAGATTGGCAGTCTATGGCGGAAGGGGTTATGAGATTGATGGATGATCCATCTTTATTAAAGGAGTTTTCGTTAAATGCGCGCAAAAAAGCAGAGGACCAATACGACGAATCGCATGTGGCGCAACGGTATGCCGCTTTATATCAAAACGTACTCAATACTCATTAGTGGGTACAAGGGAGCTTTAAGTTTTTTATGAGCTTTTATCTAGGTTCGAGCATAGGTGTCCGATTCTATTAGGACCCATAGCGCATATCTATTGAGAAATTCAAAGGATTATGTACAATCAAGGCTCACTATAAAAAATGAAGGCTGCCCTTTCGGAACAGCCTTCAAACAACAAACACATACGGATTTATTTTAGTCTACATTGTCATGTAGCATTTTATTGGGGGTGAATTGAAACGTAGGTTCCGTAGAACCGTCATTTCTTTGGGATATATTAAGTTTTTCAACGTTGCTTGAATTACTTGCAGGCGCGTTGGCTAACTGAATATTTCGGCGTTTATAGGCCGGAATGTTCATGTCGCTGTCTTGATAATGTCCGAACACATCTGTATGGGCGGGTGTTTTGGATTGTCCCATAGTTTTTGGACTATTTCGTTGCGGAAAACTAGGTTGTTCGGGTTGTCTGATATGCATCACGGGTTCTGGAATTTTTGGTTCCATAATGGGCTCTTCTATCCATTCATTGTTTGTTTCCGTTTCGAAACCTTTGAATAATTCTCCTACTGGATTTTCGGTTTCTGCGATTGGGTTTTGAATAGGCGCCGGGCTAGGTATTACGGGCTCTTCGAACGAAGTTAAATCTTCAATTATGATTTCATCAGTAGCATTCTGGATGGTTTGAATGGGTTTTACGGGTGCCGCTACTGGTTCTGATTCGATGATTGCTTCCATTGGAGGGGTGCTTTCATGCGATTCAAACCCTGTGGCAATCACAGTAACAGCTAGTTCGTCTTTAAGGCTTTCGTCTAAAGTTATACCCATTTTCAAAGTCGCGGAATGTCCGGCTTCATCTTGCAAGAAGCTCATGATTGTGCGGGTTTCACTAAGTGAAGGGGCCTTGCTGCCATATGTGATATTTATAAGAATATGCTTGGAGCCTGTAATTTTGGTATTGTCTAGTAGCGGACTCTTAATAGCGGATGTAACGGCTTCTTTAGCGCGATTTTCACCACCTGAGCGTCCGGTTCCCATTAGGGCACGACCGCTGTTGGTCATGGCTGTTTCAACGTCTTTAAAATCGACGTTTAGATGTCCAGTTTTGAAAATTATTTCGGCAATACCTTTTGCGGCGGTACATAATATATCGTCCGCTTGCGCAAATGCTTCTAGGAAAGTTAGGTCGCCAAACATGTCAACAATGCGGTCATTAGAAACGGTAATTAATGCATCGACATGCGGACGGATTCTTTCAATACCTTCCATGGCTTGATTGTGACGTTGTTGTCCTTCATCGCTAAAAGGTAGGGTAACAATTCCTACCGTAAGAATATTTAGTTTTTTCGCGATACCCGCAATTACGGGTGCCGCTCCGGTGCCGGTGCCACCCCCAAAACCAGCGGTTATAAATACCATACGGGTACCGTCGGATAACATTTCCTCTATGGCTTTTTCGCTCTCCTGTGCCGCTTCTTCTCCTCTTAAAGCGGAGGAACCTGCGCCGAGACCAGATGTTAAACTGGCGCCTAGTTGGAGCTTATTAGGTACCGGGCTATGTCGTAAGGCTTGTATGTCGGTATTGCAAACGTAAAAATCTACACCTTCAATGCCTTGTTTGTACATGTAATTAACGGCATTATTTCCGCCGCCGCCTACACCTATTACTTTGATTATTTTGTCGAGTGTTACTTCAGGTTGAAATTCCATATCCATAGTGTTTGTGTTTTGGTGAATTAATGTTTGAAATCTACGTCTTCGTCATCGCTGAACCACTGTCTCAACATATCGGAGAACATGTTCATGTTATAAGAACTTCTCCAAGAGGGTCCTTTTTGCTTTTTGGGTGGTTGAGGATCGGCAATCACATCTTCCAATTCTGGGGCTACGACATCATTGTTTTTATTTTGAACGTCTTCCAGTTGGTTGGGTGCGTATTGACTTCCGTAAATATGTTCTATTTCAATACCTTTCATGACCAATCCGATGGCTGTGGCATAAAGGGGCTTTCTTACTTCGTCTACTTGTCCGCGACCTAAATGTTGGCCTGGAGTACCAATGTGCACATCAAAGCCGGTTTGGAAGCTGAATAATTGTTTAACTTCTTTTAGACTTGAACCGCCTCCGGTTAATACGATGCCTCCGTTTAATGTATTGTCTACGCCGGCCAAAGCAATCTCATATTCTACTTTTTGGATGATATCTTCCATTCGAGCACGAATTACTTGAGAAATGGCATATACGCTAATTTCTTTAGGTTCTCTTCCTGGGAGACCTGGAATTACCACGACTTCGTTTTTCATTTGTTCAGTAGGGAAGCAGCTTCCGTACATCACTTTTACTTCTTCGGCTTGGCTTTTTAGAATTCCAAATGCCTCTTGTAAATCCATGGTAATGCGATCGCCACCAATAGGAATGATCGCAGTGTGTGAAATGAAGCCATTTTCAAAGATACATATGTCGGTAGTTCCGCCGCCGATATCAACTAATACTACACCTGCTTCCATTTCTTCCTGAGACAAAACGGCCGTAGCAGAAGCCACAGGCTCAACAATTAAATCAGCCACTTCTAATTGGGCATTTTTAACCGATCTGCCAATGATTTTTGCGCGGGAAGTTTCGCCCGTGATAATATGGAAATTGCACTCCACACGCACGCCTATCCGGCCTTCAGGGTCGCGAATGCCTTCTTCACCGTCAATAGTATAATCTTGCGGAATTACATGTAAAATGTCTAACCCAGGTTGTAATACCAAGTTTTCCATTTCCTGTTCCAATCGCAATAGTTCTTCTTTTTTGATTTCATCTTCGCCGTTATGTCTATTTAACGTGCCTCGATGTTGCAAGCTCTTTATATGATGTCCTGCAATGCCTACGTAAACCGTACTGATTTTTACGTGGCTTGCTTTTTCGGCTTGTGCTACCGCTTCATGAATGGCTTGAACCACCTTGCTCACATTGGCAACCATACCTCGAGACACACCCCCTTGGCTAGAAGATTTGCCAATTCCGAGAATGTTAATTTTACCGTTTTCTGCCAATTGGCCTACAATTGCGCAAATTTTGGTAGTTCCAATGTCAAGGCCTACAATAATGTTATTCTTTTCTCCTTTCATAATCGTATGTGTGTGTTGTGCTTTTTAGACAGTGTTTTTTTAATTGTGTTCAGTATTTGAAACATGCGCTTCAGTGACTATTTGATTTCGGTATGATATATTAATTTTTCTATAGTGATCCCACCCTATATGCTTAAGTCCTTTATCGTAGAAAAGACGCAAGTTTTCGAGCTTTTCATCTACATTTTCAACGTTATTCATAACAATGCTATGCCTTCCTACGTTGGGATACAACAATAGCTGGTCAAACTTATCTACATAGCATTGTTCAAAATGAGGTTTCCAAAATGTACTGGAATGGATTGCCGTTAAAATTGGCTTTAATTTGTTGGACCATTCCGCACTCATTTTTTTACCCCAAACAATTTTTTGGTTAATTTTTCCATTTACTATTATGACCGGTGCCTGAAGATGTTTTTTCGATGGAATCATCCTCATGCCGGTATCTAAATAGCATGCATCGCCTTTGATATTATACATTTTGGCTATGGCTTCGCGCTCTTTTATTTTCACATGTAAACTGCCATTAAACGATATCCATACTGTACTTTGTAATACCTCGGGTATGCGATTTAAATACTGTTCTAGTTGGGTTAGTGAAATTTCAGATGCGGGTTTTCCAATCGGATTTCCAAGTGTGGCTTGGATATACTCGCTTACATCTTGATTGTTTAAGAATTGGAAATTTTGAATAGGATTTTTTATATCAATTTCAACCTTTGAAACAATTCTGTTTTTGCCGGCAAAATTCATTTGACTCCACGAAAAGAGTAATAATACAATGAGTACAATTAGCAAACTAATCATCCATTGGCGCTTGCTGAAAACCATTCTTATCTTATTCATAAATTTCAATTAATGGTTGTCTAAGAGTATCAATATCACCGGCTCCAAGAATCAATAGAACTTCGGGTTTGTCCGTACGAATTTTATCAAGAAACGCCTCTTTGCTTATTACTTGGGCATCTCCCTTTTGCATTAATGAAACTAAATAGGAAGATGTAATACCTGGAATGGGTTTCTCGCGGGCAGGGTATATCTCTAAAAGATATACCTGATCTAATTGCTCCAACGATTGCGCAAATTCCTGTGCAAAATCTTGTGTCCTGGAGAATAAATGCGGTTGGAATACACCGGTAATCTTTTTTTCAGGATATAAATCTTTTACCGAATTAATAATCATATTTAATTCCTCCGGATGATGGGCGTAATCGTCTATAACCACGGCCGTAGGATGATTCACAAGGTATTCAAATCTTCGCTTAACGCCCTTGAAATTGGCTATCGGTTTAATCAAATCGGCAAGTGGAATGTTCAGATATGAATTACATAATGCAATAGCTGCTCCGGCATTTAAAACATTGTGGTATCCCGGCAAGCCCGCTTTAAATTCGAACGTTTGTTGTTGGTGTGTAATCTCAAAATGATAACTTCCTTCTTTAATCTGAATATTGCCAATGGCATAATCCGAATTTGGTGCAAATCCGTAGGTTTGGGTTCCTGCCTCTTTTGGCCAAATCAAGTCTTGGTTTACAAACAAACTATGGCTGTGCGATTTTTGAATTTGACGGGCAAAGATGTGAAAGGCTTCCTCAAAGGCCTCTTTGGTTTCATAAATATCTAAATGATCGGCATCTATTGCCGTAATTATGGCCGCATTGGGGAATAATTTATGAAAACTGCGGTCAAATTCATCGGCCTCTACAATCACGATGGGTGACCCAGAATCGGAGGGTTTTCCGCTGTTTTTAATATAATTCGAATTGAAATTACTGGAAATTCCCCCTAAGAAAGCGCTAAATTCCCATTTTAATTCGTGCAATATATGCGCTAATAGGGTGGAAGTGGTGGTTTTTCCATGCGTTCCGGCTACCGCTAAACAAATGCTATCTTGGGTTATGAGTCCTAATACCTCAGCCCTTTTTAGTAGGGTTGTCCCCTTTTCTTCTAACCAGCACTTTTGGGGGTGCTCCTTGGGTATTGCAGGGGTAATGACAAACAGGGTTTCATTGATGTTGTCGAGCACCCAATGGGGAAGCGCATCGATGTCTTCGTTGAACGTAATTTCTATACCTAAAGCCGAAAGATCGTGGGTTAACGCGGTTTCCGTTTTGTCGTATCCACCCACCTTCATGCCGATTTCATGAAAATACCTACATATGGCACTCATGCCAATACCTCCAATTCCTAAAAAATAGGCTTGCGTATATCGTTGTATAGCTTTCATAGGTGGTTTAAAATGTCGTTAACAATGTGAGTCGTGGCATCAGGTTTTGCCGCATTTAGTAGCGATTCTTGCATCGATTTCAGTTGCTCCGGATGCGACATTAAATCAATAATAGCGCTACCGAGTTCTTCTATTACGGTTTTGTCTTTGAGTACAATGGCCCCTCCACTTTGTAAGGCCTTTTCTGCATTTTTCGTTTGATGGTCGTCTGTTACATTGGGCGAGGGCACAAAGACGGCAGGAATGCCACAGGCCATAATTTCGGAAACGCTCAACGCACCTGATCTTGAAATAACAACATCCGCTAAATGGTAAGCATATTTCATATCAGTAATGAAGGGCCCCGACCATAATAAAGGATGATTATCGGTTGTTTGGAACGATTTTCCCGTTTGCCAAATTACGGTATAGCCAAGTTGTAACCATTTTTCTAAGTTAAAATCAACTGCTTCATTAATGCTTCTCGCACCTAAGCTACCGCCAATAACCAATATAGTGGGTTTCTTTTCGGTAAAGCCAAAATAGGAAAGAGCCGTTTTGGTATCTACGGGTTCTAATAATTCTTGGCGAATCGGATTTCCCGAATGAATCCAATTCCCATGTGGGAAATGAGTTTGCATGCCATCAAATCCACAGTAGATTCGCTTGGCAGATTTATTGAGTAATTTATTGGTTAAGCCAGCAAATCCGTTGCCTTCCCAAATAAATAGGGGGATGCCCATGCGAGTTGCAGCCAAACAAACCGGTAGACTCGCAAATCCACCTGTGCCAATAACGATATCGGCCTTGAATTCTTTAAGGATTTTTCTTGCTTTATAATAACTGCTGAGCGCATTGTATATTACGGAAATGTTTTTGAAGGTGAGGCTTCTGATCAAGCCACGAACAGGCAATCCAATGATCGGATATCCGGCTTCAGGAACCCTTTGCATTTCCATTTTGCCTGAAGCCCCAATGAATTGTATATGGAGCTCCGGATTCCGCATTTTGAATGCATTGGCAATAGCCACTGCCGGAAAGATGTGACCACCCGTGCCGCCTCCGGTAAAAATGATATTATTCAGTTTCATTTTCGGTCTCCTTTTCATTAACACTTCCGGGTCCAGTGGTACTGGCTTTTAATTTTTCTTCTTGTATATGGCGACTGATACCAATCATTATACCAAATGCGATACTATTAAATAAAATACTCGTACCTCCCATACTCACTAATGGTAAGGTTAATCCAGTAACCGGTAACTTTCCTACGCTTACACCCATATGCACGAGGGCTTGAAAGGAAGTGCTAAACGCAATTCCCAAAACAATCAAAGCAGCCAATGACCTTTGGCTCTCGATCACCATTTTCAATGCGCGAATAATAAGTAAAAGGAAACAGGCGATGAGTACAAGTCCACCTATTAGTCCATATTCCTCTACAATAATGGCAAAGATGAAATCGGAATAGGGGTGAGGCAAATAGTTTCTTTGTGTAGAATTACCAGGTCCTTTTCCCCAAAAACCGCCTGTTGCAACGGCTATTTTGGCTTGGTTTTTCTGATAGTTACTATCTCCACTTTCGTCGGTTCCTAAATAACTGTCAATTCTTCGTTCCCAAGTGGGAAGTCGGGTGTCTTGGAACTTACTCATGTCTACCATCTTTAAGAATCCGTAGAATGAAACGGCAGCAAGCAGCCCCATGGATATTAGAATTAGAATAAATTTCAATTTGATACGACCTATGAACATCAGCATGGTGCTGGTGGTCATGATTACTAAAGCCGTACTCAGGTTTTCTGGAATAATCGGTAAGATTACCAATGCAATAACCCCCAATAATTGTAAAAACACTTTGAAATCATGCACGCCGTCTTGACGCTTGCTCAAATAGCGGGCGATATACATAACCAAAAACACTTTGGCCATATCGGAAGGCTGAAACGTAAAGCCGAAAATCGGAATCACGCGTTGGGCACTATTGATATTAAAACCTACGAATAAGGTTAGAATTAAAAGCAAAATAGATACCAAAAGTAGCCCATTTGAAACTTTCGAATAGAAGCGAAATGGGATATTATGCACCACAAACATGATAAATAAACCTACCACAATAAATCCAAGATGTCGAAGCAAGAAAAATTCAGTATTGCCTTGTTGTTTTGCAAAAGCAAGATTTCCTGTTGAGCTGTATACAGTCAATACACCAATAACCGAGAGAATGAAAACAATCGCCCAGATGTATACGTCTCCTTTGAATATGGATTTAAACGTGTTCATAGGATTTATTTATAAACTGCGAACGGCATTTTTAAATTTGCGACCCCGATCTTCGTAACTGTCGAAAAGATCAAAGCTGGCACATGCAGGAGAAAGCAAAACCGCATCGCCGCAATTGGCCATCCGAGAAGCCACATGCACCGCTTCTTTAGCACTGCTGGTATTAATGATCATGTCTACATCGCCCTGAAATGCGCGGTGAATTTTGATATTGTCCAATCCCAAGCAAATGATCAATTTAACCTTGTTCTTTACCAGTGGTTTTAGATCGGCATAATCGTTGCCTTTGTCAACTCCACCCGCTATCCAAATAACAGGTTTATCCATGCTTTCTAGCGCATACCAAGTAGAATTTACGTTCGTGGCTTTGCTGTCATTAATGTATTCCACCCCATTTACTTTGGAAACCGATTCAAGGCGGTGCTCCATGTTGTGGAAATTACTCATGCTTTCGCGAATGGATTCATTGCGTACTTCTAAGATGTTTGCAATTACCGCAGCGGCCATGCTGTTGTATTGATTGTGTTTTCCTCTTAAGTTGAAATTATTCATATCTATGGTGTATTGATTATTTTTTCTAGTGATTTTTATTTCGTTGTTTTCGTAAATCGCATACTCACTATCCTTAGTTTCAAAGCCAAAGCTTATTTTCTGTGAGATAATGTTGCGAACGCTGCTTTCATTTTTAAGAATAGGACAGTCGCTTCCGTATATGAAGAAATCTGTGTCGGTTTGATTTTGGGTAATGCGGTATTTGCTGTTTACATATCCGCTCATTTTACCCTCGTATCGATCTAAATGGTCTTCTGTAATATTTAAAATACAGGCGATGTGGAATCTTGTAGCATAGGTTTCATCCAATTGGAAACTGCTAATTTCAATGACATAGTAATCCTTAGGGTCTTCGGCTACCATTTGAGCAAATGAAATTCCTACATTCCCTACACAGCCTACATTCAATCCCGCTTGTTTTAGCAATTGATAGGTCAGTAAGGTAGTCGTCGTTTTACCATTGGTGCCTGTAATGCCAATAAGGGTGGCATTGGTGAATTTAGAGGCCCAATCGATTTCAGAAATAACTGGAATTCCAGCGGCCAATAATTGTTGAACTACATGAGATGTTTGGGGGATGCCCGGACTTTTAACAACTAGATCGGCTTGAAGTAGCTTTTCTATGCTGTGTTTGTTCTCTTCAAAATCGACCCCTATTTCTATTAACTTATTTTTAGTTTCGGCATTAATACTACCGCTATCCGAAACAAATACCGACCATGATTGGCGCACGCCTAGAATAGCAGAACCCAATCCGCTAATTCCAGAACCCAATATGGCAAGTTGTTGTTTCATATCTAGATTTTCGTTTATCTTAATTTGATTAATGCTAATGTGGCTAGTACCAAAATGACGGTGATAAGCCAAAATCTTAAGGTGATTTTACTTTCGGGAATTCCTTTTTTCTGATAGTGGTGGTGCAAGGGCGACATCAAGAAAATACGTCGGCCTTCACCGAATTTTTTCTTGGTATACTTGAAGTAACTTACTTGTAAAATCACGCTCAGGCTCTCTGCGAAGAATATTCCACACAAAACGGGCAAGAGCAATTCCATTTTAATGATAATGGCAACGGCGGCTAAGGCGCCACCTAAGGCCATGCTTCCCGTATCGCCCATGAATACTTGGGCGGGAAATCCGTTGTACCATAAAAAACCTAAACAAGCACCTATTAATGCGGCCAAGAATATAACCACCTCGCCACTATTGGGCACGTAAATGATATTTAGATAAGAAGCTATTTTAATGTTTCCAGTAGCATAGGCTAATATTCCAAGTCCTGCACCAACAATGGCCGTGGTGCCTGCGGCTAATCCGTCAATCCCATCGGTTAAATTTACGGCATTGGTTATGGCCATTACTATAAAGATGATAACGGGAATAAAAATCAACCATGCATTACCTTCGCCAGGTAAGATGTCAGAATAATTCAAGCGCAACTTAGAAATAGGCAAGTTGGTTTCTAATGGAATGTGATTGGCACTGTGGGTATAGTCAATAGTAGCCGCGATAATGATTCCCAAGAATAATTGTCCAATTAGCTTGGTAGTGGCTTTCATGCCCTCTTTGTTTTTCTTGAAGACCTTGATATAATCGTCGATGCCCCCGATAATCCCCATCCATAGAGTGCTCAATAGCATGATGATTACATAGATGTTGTCGAGCTTTGCGAATAATATGGTGGGAATTAAAATAGCCAAAATAATGATTACACCACCCATGGTTGGAGTGCCTTTCTTTTGCATCTGACCCTCAAGTCCTAAATCGCGAATAGTTTCACCAATTTGCAGTTTTTGCAAATATTCGATGATCCTTTTTCCTGCAATTAATGCAAAAAGCAGTGCCGTAATACCCGCTAATGAAGCACGGAATGTGATAAAGTTGAACACACCAGCTCCGCTGATGCCCAATTCGTTGAGATATTTAAAAAAATAATATAGCATCAGGAAATGTCGTTTAACGCTTTTTGTGCCCAAATACGATCGTCGAACTCGATACGCACTCCATTGGTTTCTTGATAGGTTTCATGTCCTTTACCGGCAATAAGAATTACATCACCTGGGAACGAAAGGGCCACGGCTGTTTTGATTGCTTCTGCACGGTCGGTGATTTTTAGTACTTTACGCAGATTAATAGGTTCAACCCCACTCATCATTTCTTCTATAATTGTGTTGGGATCTTCGTTGCGGGGATTGTCGCTCGTGAATACGCAACGTTGACTTTTATGGCTTGCAATAGCACCCATCTGCGGGCGTTTTTCAGCATCTCTATTCCCTCCACAACCTATTACGGTAATCAATTGTGATTCGGATTTTTGAATATCCTTAATGGTTTGGATAACATTCTCTAATGCATCGGGGGTATGTGCGTAATCTACAATTACAGTTCGGTTACCCGGGCCTGCAAGTGTCTCAAATCGGCCCGAAACGCGACTAAGTGCGCTCATGGCTACTTCAATTTCTTCTTGACCTTCTGTGATTAAGGTAGCCGCTGCATAAACAGCAAGCATGTTATAGGCGTTGAATTTTCCTACCAGCGGCGACCAAATATCTTTGTCTGAAAGTCGCAAATGCATTCCAGAAAAGTCGCTTTCCCAAATTTTGGCGTTAAAGTCTGCCGTTCCATTTAATCCATACGTATATCGTGTCGAACGGGTGTTTTGTAACATGACTAACCCATTGCGATCGTCTTTGTTCGTGAGGCTAAATGCTTGAGAACCCAGTCCGTCAAAGAACATTTTTTTGGCTTTGATGTATTCACCAAAGGTTCCATGATAATCCAAATGGTCGTGTGTGATATTAGTAAAAATTCCCCCGGAAAAAGGAATGCCCGCAATTCTATTTTGGTGAATGGCATGCGAACTAACCTCCATGAAAACATGCGTACAGCCCTCATCGTACATTTGCTTAAACAGGCGGTGAAGCGATACCGCATCGGGGGTAGTATGGGTGCTGGTAACGGTAGCCTCAGCAATTCGGTAATTTACCGTACTGATTAAACCGCAACGGTATCCCAGCTTCGTAAATAAGTCAAATAATAGCGTGCTAACGGTTGTTTTGCCATTAGTGCCGGTAGTGCCAACAATGACTAAATCGTCTAAGCAACGGTCTTGGAATTCATAAAGAATTTGCCCCAAGGCAATAGATACATTTTCAACTTGAATATAGCAAACGCCCTCTTTAATATTGGTGAGCGGTGTTTCGTGTAAAATCGCACAGGCCCCTGCTTCAACAGCCTTTTCAATGAAGCTATGTCCGTCTACTTGAGTGCCTTTGATGGCCGCATAAAGCGATCCGGTTGTAGCGATGCGACTATCGAGGGTAACATCATGAATCACTTGATCGGCGAGTCCGATACAGGTTAACTTCAGGGGCGATATAATTTCTCTAAGTGATTTCAAGGTTGTAGGAATAATTTCAAATCGAGTTTGTTATGAATGCGGGTGCCTGGTTTGATGCTTTGTTTGGTAACCCTACCATGTCCTGAAATGGTGGCTTTGATGCCCATTTTAGAGGCTAATATCAAGGCCTCTCGAGCGCCCATTTTACGAAAATCAGGCACCAGCCCTTTTTTGAAATTGATAGGGCTTAACAACAGTTTGTTGCCTTCTAAACGCGATTGTACCCATTCTGAAGATTCGTCGTTTAACACATATGGGATTCCCAATTCCTCCAAGGTGGATTGGATTCTTAATGTGTTGCCATTTATAACCGTGGGCAATGCGCGATTTTCTTGCGCGATAAGTTCAGGTTGTATGCGTAAATGAGAACTGTAAATTTTATTGGCGATATCTCTGAAAACAGGTGCTGCAACACCAGCCCCGTAAATATCTCCAGCATTAGGTTCGTTAATTACAACAATAATGCTGTAAGCGGGATTGGAGGCAGGGAAATATCCCGCAAATGAAGCCATGTGCTTGTTGGAATAGCCTCTGCCATTCGAATTGATAATACGCGCTGTACCCGTTTTGCCCGCCACATCAACCAAACATTCTTTAAAGGCTTTTTGAGCCGTTCCACGTACCACTACCCCGCGGAGCATATCTTGCAATGCCTTGTTGGTAGATTTACTGCAAATTTTCTTATTAATTATCTTGGGGGAAATTTGAGTAACGACTTTGCCGTTTTGTCTAATTTCCTTCACTAAATAAGGATTCATTAACGTGCCATTATTGGCAATAGCGTTGTAAACCGTTAGCAGTTGCAGAGGAGAAAGTCGGGTGGCATAGCCAATGCTCATGGAAGGTAATGTAACTCCCGACCACAAAGGGTGGTTGGGGTCTAAGATAACAGGATGATTAGAACTTGGAATATCAAAGTTGGGTTTTAGAGTAAGTCCCAATCGTTCCAAATGAGAAAGGAAACGTTTGGGTTTGTCTTTGTAGTTGTTATGCACCAGTTGGCTTATACCTACGTTGCTTGATTGTTCGATGCACTGTTGAAGGGTATAGGAGTTGGGTAATGCCGTATTGTGCTCATCGTCCTTAAATTCTGTATCGTAAATTTTAATCTTTCCTTTATGTGTAGATACTGTATCATCGGTATCTATGTCACCATCTTCTAGCAAGGCTAAGGCAGAAATAATTTTGAATGTAGAACCAGGCTCCATAAACTGGTCTACCGCATAATTCATAGATTCATAATAATTGCCGTCTTGTCCGCGCTTTAAATTGGCGATAGCTTTGATTTGTCCGGTTGCCACTTCCATTACGAGCGCGCATCCATGGTCTGCTTTGTGTTGAACCAAGGCTTTGTTCAATGCATATTGGGTAATGTCTTGGAATCGGGTATCAAGGGTGGTAACAATGTCTTTTCCATTCTCGGCTTCATATCCTGCACCTACTTTAAGGGGTCTCCAAATATTTCCCGGAAGTCGTTGTTCCATCACATCGGCAGATTGACCGCGTAGTAAACTATCAAAAGCCCCTTCCAATCCTACGTTTACACCGTTTTTCGTATAGCCAATGGCTCTTTTAGCCATTTCGCCCATGAAATACATCCGCTTCCCCTTTTCAATGGCCCAAAATCCGCCTTTGAACTTGTCTTCTCTTATCAATGGCCAGGTTTTTAACTCGCGTACTTTATCAAAAGAAACATTCGTTAATAAGGTATAATATCGATGTCCTTTTGCGCGTAATCCACGCAATTTATCGGACCATTCTTGTTGATTGCGTTGTTTGAAATTGCGAGAGAGCAGATATGCAAGCGAGTCTACTTTTTCATTAAAATGGGCTTCAGTTAAGGCATTAACCCGAGAATCCCACATGATATCGTAAGTGGGTACGGATGTCGCTAATAATCCACCATCGCCGTCGTAAATATTGCCGCGGATCCCATAAACTTTGTTTACACGTGTGTTTTTGCGCTCTTGTTTGATGCTGAAATCCTTTTCCATGCCATGTTGCAGCCTGAAAATAGATATGGCTATGAACACGCCAAAAACAGCTACCAACGCGAAAATGACGCGGGCGCGATTCAGTATTTCTTTGCGTGTATTGGGTTTATTTGCGGTCACGGATGATCTTTTTGGGTGGTGTGTTTATTTCTTGTAGTCCTTTGGATTCTAGTTGTTCTGCCAAACGCGTTTGTTTACTGGCTTGGGTGATTTCACTTTCTAAGCTGATTCTTTCAGAGTGCAATTCCTTAAGCGTTTTACTCAATTCATTTTTAGTTTTAATAGATTTAGCCGTATGTAAAGAGTTATAGATGTAGAAAATCAAAATAGGGAATGCGATTAATACCCATTTGATAATGCGCCATGTGTTCCAATTCTCTTGAAAAGGAGGCTCCTGTACGATTTCGGGATTTTCGTTTTCGATTTCTTCGGTCATAGATTGGCTGATTTTATGCCCACACGCATTTTGGCGCTGCGTGAGCGTGGGTTATTGGTGATTTCTTCTTCTGAGGGAATTATGGCTTTGTGGGGCTCTGCTTTGAATGGAAGTGTCAGGCGACCAAAAACATCCGATTCCATGCGGCCTTGTAATTGGCCTTTGAGGAATAAATTTTTAACCATACGGTCTTCCAAAGAATGATAGGAAATGATTACCAAGCGACCATCGGGTTTTAAGAGAGAGGCGGCATCTTCTAAGAGTGTTTGCAAATCCGTCATTTCCTGGTTTACTTCAATGCGAAGGGCCTGGAAAACTTGCGATAGGTATTTAGAAGGGTCTTTCTGTGGAATCAATGTTTCAATGGCATGTTTGAAGCTTTCTACGGTTTCAAACTTCCCCATTTTCTGCTGGGGCAAAATGTGCTGTACCAGTTTAAAGGCGTTCTTGATTTCCCCGTACTCATTGAAAATGCGTAATAAATCCTTTTCGCTATAGGTGTCGAGCACCATTGCGGCGCTCAGCGGACTTAACGGATCCATGCGCATGTCTAGCGGACCGTTAAAACGGTGGGCAAATCCGCGTGCGTCGGTGTTTATTTGGTGGGAGGAAATTCCTAAATCGCCCAAGATTCCGTCTACCTGTGTTATATTAAGGTAGGCAAGAAATTGTTTTAGATATCTGAAATTATGTCGAACGAGGGTGAATCGGGGGTCTTCGATATGATTTTCATGGGCGTCGGTATCTTTATCAAAGGCAATAAGGCGACCTGATGAATTAAGTTTTTTAAGGATACCACGCGAATGGCCGCCTCCTCCGAATGTGAGGTCTATATAGGTGCCTGAAGGATTCAGGACCAAGGCAGCGATGCTTTCCTTAAATAGGACGGGTATGTGGTATGTGGTCTCCATGTTTTAACAATGAGACCAACACGAGCGGGTGTTTTACTCCCCCAAAGCTTTCTTTTGGTTATGGAAATTGCGAGCCAATTCGCTAAGCTCGTTAGATTCCACATCCAATTCGGACTCGTACAATTCTTTACTCCATATTTCTACTTTGTTGCCAAAAGCGCTCAATACAACTTCGTCTTCGAGTCCTGCGTATTCCATTAATTTCTTTGGAATCAGGATTCGTTGGGCGTTGTCGATGGGCAAAATATTGGCACCGTTTGTAAAAATACGTTTGAATCTACGTATTTCCGGACTGGTAAAATCGTCTACAGCATTCAGCTTTTCGGTTTCTTTTAGCCAGTCTTCTTTGGTGTACAACACCAAGCACTGTTCGAATCCCCGGTTGATTACGAGCATATTGCCAGCCGCCTCAGGAATCTGAGTGCGAAGACGCGATGGAAGGGACAAGCGCCCCTTGGCGTCCAGCTTGCAATAATATTCTCCAATCAGTCCAGACATACGTGTGTTGGTTTCATCTGCTAAATAACTACAGAATTTCCCACTATTTCCCACATTCTCCCAAAATTAACCACCACTTATCCACAGAGTCCCACTTACAAGGGTTTAGAGCGCATTTTGGTGGTTGTTGGCTTCCTGTGTGAGTGGCAAATATACTTGAAAAACCTTTATTTACAAGTGTTTTTAGATGTGTGGGAGAAAGTGGGTGGATTTTATGTCTTTTTCGCAGGTTTTAAAACTTGATATTTTATCCTTATATTTGATTTATGTCCTTTTCCACCATTTATCGACTGCTAATCCTGTGTTTTTTCTTTTGGGGGAAGGATGGAAAAACGCAAATACAGCGATTTGTCACAGCAGATGTGCAAATAAGAAACTTCGGTTTTGACCTTGGAATGGGGGTGAATACCAAATGGGAAGCGGATGATTTTTCAGAATCTTACGGACTGCGTGTAGGCAACATACAACATCCGAAGGAGGTGTTCGTGGTGAACCAGTCTTTGCCATCAAGTGAGCCATTTGTAATGGATAAAATCAATAGGACGTGGGTGGTAAGACCTTATTACGGCCGAAGCTGGGTGCTATCTCAGCGGAAGTCGCGCTTTGATATAGGTGTTGCATTGCAAGGGGGCGTTCATTTGCCTGTAGCCTATGCATGGCCTATTTATGTTTGGGTGTATCGGTCTAACTTACCCTTCGACGCCGTTGAAGAAGTGCGCTACGATCCCCATGTTCACGATGTGCAATTTGTGGGCGGTGAATCGTCGTATACCCGAGGCTTTAAGGAAGGTAAACTCATACCTGGTTTAGGAATTTCAGCTGCTTTGAGTTTAGAATGGGGTAGCTATCGCAATATCAGCAATACCTTGAGTATTGGAATTATGAACGATTATTTTGTTCAACAAATTCCACTTTTGCATTCAATAAACAACAACCCTCAAAACCTTCCCGCGCTATTCATTAACTTTGCGGTAGGATTTGGGGGAAATCGCTGAGGTTACCATTGGATTTCATCCATCCTATTTTAACAACACCTTTTAATATAGAAATCGTGATTGAACTACCGATAGTAAAAAAAGAATCGCCCAAGGGACCTACCAAGCCCAAATGGTTGAAAATTGATATTCCTTTTGGAGAGAATTATACCCGAGTAAAACGGATTGTTAAAGAGCATAAAC
This sequence comes from Bacteroidia bacterium, assembly GCA_965659745.1. Taxonomy (GTDB): domain Bacteria; phylum Bacteroidota; class Bacteroidia; order NS11-12g; family UBA955; genus VMCP01. Next base: position 48,035 of record CBFHXF010000004.1, on the reverse strand, counting down.
TTCACACCATTTGTGAAGACGGTCGCTGTCCGAATATGGGAGAATGTTGGGGCGCGGGAACCGCTACCTTTATGATTTTAGGGAATGTGTGCACCCGCAGTTGTTCCTTTTGTGCGGTGGCTACCGGTCGCCCGGGAGAATACGACCTCGACGAACCTCAACGAGTGGCAGAGGCCGTGAAGTTGATGGGGGTGAAGCATTGTGTAATTACTTCGGTTAATCGCGATGAATTGAAGGATAAAGGCGCTACTGTTTGGGCCGAAACCATTAAAGCCGTAAAGAAGGAAGCACCTGATACTACTATCGAAACGTTAATTCCAGACTTTAAGGCACATTGGGATCTACTCTACATGGTATTGGATGCCAAACCAGAAGTGGTTTCTCATAATATGGAAACCGTAGAAGAATTATATCGATTAGTGCGCCCACAAGCCAAATACTATCGCAGTTTAGAACAAATTAAGCGCACCAAAGAATACGGCCGTCGTACTAAAAGTGGTGCCATGTTGGGGTGCGGAGAAAATGACGATCAAGTTAAAAAATTAATCAACGATTTGCGTGAACATGGATGCGATGTATTGACACTAGGACAGTACCTTCAACCCACTAAGATGCACTTGCCCGTTGCGGAATATGTGCACCCCGATAAATTCAAATATTGGGAAGAATATGGACTGAAGTTGGGCTTCAGATTTGTAGAAAGCGGACCCTTGGTGCGCAGTTCTTACCACGCTGAAAAACACGTACTTTAATTACTATTAAAGATATTTTTCATTTTATGAAGAAAAAATGGCAATAAAAGCACAAATAGGGTTACATGCTTCGTTGGAAAACAGCACATATTTGTCTTTATTTGCATGTTAACCACACAACAATCAAAAAAAAACGCTTTTATGAGAATGAATAGAATATTACCTGTATTGTCAACCGTAGCTTTAGCGGCCGGTGTGGCCTTCTGGGGAAGTAATGAGAAAAGTCCCCTTGGCTTACAGTCGCTGAACCTTGAGACAGAATCCCAAAAGGAACAGAGCATTCGCGGTGCCATAGAGTCGATCTACAGCATGCGTTTGAACGAAGAAACACAAACTTTGGAACCTGAGTGGGTAGCATCCGCTATTGCCCAAGCCGATGCCTTGAAGTCAGTTTCTAAGCGACTGAACAAAAAATTGGAATGGCAGAATATGGGCCCCGATAATGTAGGCGGTCGTATTCGTGCCTTCCTTATGCACCAGTCAAAACCTGAAGTTTGGTTTGCAGGCGGTGTGAGTGGGGGATTATTCCGTTCTATATCTAACGGACAAAGCTGGACGCCCGTTAACGATTTACAGGAAAACTTGAATGTTACTTGTATCGCGCAATTACCCAATAGCGGTAAAATTGTTTATGGTACAGGAGAAGGTGGGTTTACCAACTTGGCAGGTACGAAAAACGGATCTCCCGCATTTTATGGTGCAGGTATTTTCGTAAGTGCCGATGCCGAAGGTACCGATTACACCGTGTCTAATGTTGCCAAAGATAACCGTTTTTGGCAGTGTAATGCCATGGTTTCACACCCAACACTTGATATTGCGTATGTTGCTACAGAATCAGGATTATTTGAGCTAGATTTTTCGACTACACCGGAAAAGCTAAATCGCATAAGCGGTGGTGCCATTCGTGATTTAGTAATTGATAAAGAAGCTAATTTATGGTGTGCCACCTCTAATGGTATCATTTATAAGAAGGAAGCTTCTGCTACCACATTAACGGCTATGAATACGGGTGCCAATACAGGTGGACGTACATCTTTGGCAATTGCGCCTCAAGATATCAACACGGTTTATGCACTTGGCGCTAAAGGAGATGGTAGTTTAGGAAATCTTTCTCGTACCACTGATGGAGGTAAAACCTGGAATATTTTAATGCAAGGAAATTCTTCTAATGACATTTTTGGTTCAAACCGCCAAGGTTGGTATGATAATGTAATTAGTGTTTTCCCAACAGATAAAAACAAAGTTATAATGGGTGGGGTAGACCTAGCCCAATGGGATAGCATTAACGGTTATCGCCAAATGGCGAGCATGTTTAATGTGCCTTGGAATCGTCAATATGTGCATGCCGATAAACATGTTATCACTTGGAATACCAAAACCAATCCAGCTACTTGTATAGTAGGTTGTGATGGAGGTTTGTTTACTTCTAAAGATTTGAATACCTGGACGAACATCAACCGTGGATTCAATACGCTTCAATTTTATAACGTGGCGGCTAATGAGTTAGGACACGTCGTAGGAGGGGCACAAGACAACGGAACCCAGTTAATTAACTTTAGCGGTAACTCAATCAATGGCAAGCCTTCTCAAACAGCTATCAGCATTTATGGTGGTGACGGTTTTGATGTTGAATTCAGTCGAATAGATCCTCGTGTTGTATTTATGTCTACCTATTATGGTAATGTGGTTCGTTCTGCTAATAGCGGACAATCGTCTTCCACATTCTGGGACGACCGTCAAGAGGGTACTGTGCAATCTGATTTCTACACTACCTATAATCTATGGGAGAAAGACAGCGCCACTTCACGTTTGTATTTAGCTAAAAACAACCAAGTTTGGTGTGCCATCAATCCTACCGACTTTGCTAACGACGTACATTGGTTCCTCGTTGCTAATAATTTAGGGAATGACCGTATTGTCGAAATGGATTATACACCTGAAGGCGATCACTTGTTTATTTGCAAGACAGGTGCCCTATGGCGTTTAGATAGTCTAAATAGTGCAGATTTTACTATTGCGGCTAATCCAAATTCCAATGATATTCCAAAAGCGATTGTAGCTAAGAAGTTGAATGTTCCAGCCATCTTAGGACGCACAGTTACGGGTGTAAGCATCAATCCAGAAAACCCCAATCACGTAGTTATTACATTAGGAGCATATGGAAGAACCGTGTATGTGTTGCAATCTTTCGACGCTTTAGCAGACGAGCCTACCTTCACCAATATTACAGGAGATTTACCGGCTATGCCTGTATATGATGCTGTAATTGATGTAGATGATCCAAAACGCATTGTAATAGGAACTGATCTTGGAATCTGGGTTACCGAAAATGGAGGTGTTAAATGGGAAGAAGCGAATGATGGTTTGGCCCGTGTGCCTGTATTCGAACTTCGCGGTTACGAATGGAGACCTTGGGAAGGCATGACCATTTATGCAGGTACCCACGGTCGTGGTTTCTACAAAACAGAAAATCTATTAACCAGTACAAAGAAATTTTCTAAAAAGCCGCTTACTACCATTAGCGTATATCCAAATCCAACTGCCGATAAAGCCACCGCACGTTTCAATTGTAAATCAGCGGGAAGCAGTCAGTATTCCGTGATGAATACAAGCGGACAAGTTGTGTTGAATGGAAAAGTAACTTCTGTAGCCGGTGAGAATAATATCGATTTGAAACTTTCTGATTTGAATAACGGTTATTATTTCATCAAAATAGTGGCAGCAGATGGAACCCAACATACGGGTAAAATTCTAAAGAACTAATATTTAAAGTCAATAATATAAAAGGCTACTCTAGGGTAGCCTTTTTTTATGCTGATGTTATCGTTATTGACAATGAAGCTTGACTCTGTTTTTAGTCAATATTAAAATGGACTAAGACTTAAAGCCTGCAAGCGAATCTAAGATTCCCTTGAAAACGAACTTTGCAGGTCCCTCTAAAAATATATTTTCAAACGTTCCGCCTACTGATTTTTCAAAATGGATAATCAAATTGCCGCCTCGGGTATTTACGCTCAATTTGCCATGGCTCATTCCTGTTATTTCGGCGTGAGTTAAGGCAACTGCCGTTACGCCTGTTCCACAACTAAGAGTTTCATCTTCCACACCGCGTTCGAACGTGCGACATTCTAAGACGCTTGGTTTAAGTGCCTGATAGAAATTCACATTGATACCATCCTTCCTATAAGGAGAAGACAAACGTATGGCTTGTGCATCCGAAACGAACGTATCTGGAATTTGAGAATGTTGTTTTACATAGTGTGGAGATCCGGTATTTAATGTAAAATCGCCATTTTGTAGCTTTTCAATATGTGTAACCGAATTCATACTGAGTTTTACTTCCTCATTTTGGATCCATGCTTCATGAACTCCGTCTGGGGCTAAAAATCTCAGATATTCTTGGGTGCCAATTCCTAAACTATTGGCCCAATGAGCAATACACCGTCCCCCATTTCCACACATGCTGCTCAAATTCCCATCCGAATTATAATAGATCATCTCAAAATCGATGTCAATTTGGTCGGATTTTGCCAATATCATAAGTCCATCAGCCCCAATACCAAACTTTCTATCGCACCAGAATTTCACATCTAAGGTGGGTAGCTCCTCGCGACCGTCTATTAAAATAAAGTCATTACCCGTTCCTTGGTACTTGACAAAAGGTATCTCCATTAATTTCGAATTTGTTCAATAATTGCTTTGTTTTTCACCCATTCTATCTTATCGTAATTGCCCTTATTCTCAGGTATTTTCCATATACCGCTACCGCCTTTCGACGCCCACGGACCATTTTGACCTAGGTCTAAATAATAAATCCCTTCGATTTCAAATATCAACGGATTATCACCCCAGATATTAAAGAGTATCAGTTGAACCTCCGCAGGAGCGGTTCCATTCTTAAGTTCAATATGTGCGGTGCCATTCTCATCCTCGTAATGCTGTAATTTAAATCGGGAAATATTGGTTTTGGATTTTACTTTTGGTTTAATGGCTGCAGAATCTGTGACGGGTTTAGATTCCGTATTTTTTATTTCGGCATCCGAAACGGCTGGGGCTTTACCTACCTCTTTTTTGGGGGGCGAAATGCGCGACTTAGAAAGTCGGGTAGCAATTCCCATTGTCTGCACAGATTCTAATACGTCCTTATCATTTGCGTTAATCGGCACACTGAGTTTTATTGGAATTACATTTACTTGGGTAAGTACCATAAATTCATCGCGGCGTGCAATAGAACTAACTGCGTTACCCTCTAATGTAATTTCCGCTGGCTCCAAATTACCGTCGTTTTCATACATCGCTACATCAGCTGACATTTCAGGAGAAGAAATGTCATCTTTTGCGCTCGAGTCTGATTCCATTCGGGCTATTTCTAAGGCGAGTAGCGAATCTTTATAAAAGCGGGCAGAATCTTTGATCGTTAAAGAATACTTTGATTTGTCTCTCTTCCAAAATTTGAATTTATCTGATTTTTCATCTTTCAAGGTAATGATTTCAGCTGCTTCTTTAATATTTCCGGTTTCGAGATAAGAATAAACAGCAAAATAACTCAACAATAAGAAGGCAACACTAGCGGCTGCATACATCCATAAATTGCTCTGCTGTTCAATTTCTTCTGTTTTTACGTGTTCTTTGATATACTCCTTTAACTCTAACGCACCTTCAGATTTAATACCCTCAATAATATTTCCATAGAATTCCCATTGTGATTTGAGTTCAGAATTTCCTTCCAAAACAGCAAGGAAATCCTTAATTTCTGTTTCAGACATTTCATGATCGTAATATCGAATTATGCGCTCGTCTATCTCGTTCATCATGATAAGAAATCGTTTTTATGGTACTTAGATTTGATGGTATTGCCCAAATCTTTTAGGCATTGGTATTTCTTTGATTTAGCGGTATTGGCATTGGCAAGTTCATTGGCTTCTGCAATAGTTTGCATGTCGAAACCATCAAAATAGTACATGAGTAAAATCTTTCTGCAAAGCTCTCCCATCTCGTTTAGGTGGTCTCGTACAATTTTCAAATCCATTCGAGAATCATCTAAAAAAGTACTCGGACCTTCACCTGCGATTTCCAGCGATCCGTTTTCACGCTTACGCTTCTCTAGGTTTTTCAACCATTGATTGCGCACGATGGCAAATAAGTACGTGCTTGTTTTTGCATGTAATTCAAAATTAGGCTTACGTGCGTTTTGCCATAATATAACCAAAGCATCCTGCAATAGGTCTTCGGCATCGTCAGACGTGCCGCTATTTTCCATTATGTATTTGCGGACCATGCGTTCGTTCTCTTTGTAAAGTTCAATAAGCACCTCCCTGTCGCCTTGTTGCAGGCGTTCAATGGCTGAAAGTGTTGTTTCGGTGTGTTGTGACATTTCACGGACTATCTATACGACTTTATCGAAAAAGGTAAACGAATTCTTATGCAAATTAAAGGAAGGAATCGATTTTTGCGTTCTTTTTAAACGAAAATCGCTAATTTTAACCATGATGAAGTCAAGAATGTTTCAAAAACGTACAATTGCCAATCTCGTTTTCGCTGGATTGGTCGGTGGGCTTGTCAGTTTATTTGGGTTTTATGCCTTGGCACCCCAGCTGTTTAAACGGTCTAATTCAGAAAATTACCAAACCGCGGCTGCCCAAATGGCGCGATATGCCGCTTTAAGCGGTAGCCCTGGATTTGATTTTACCGGAGTTGCAGAAATTGCTAATCCTGCTGTGGTGCACATTAAAACGACTTCTGGAGGAAGTCAATCACGTCAACCCCAAGGAGGTGGAAGTCCATTCGATCCCTTCGAATTCTTTAACGGCCCCGGATTCAGATTCGATAGCCCAGGTCCACGTATGGCCTCGGGTTCAGGCGTCATTATATCGGAAGACGGTTATATCGTAACCAACAACCATGTAATCGAAAATTCCAATAAAATCGAAGTCGTTTTAAATGACAAACGCAGTTATATAGCCGAATTGGTGGGAACTGACAAGAATACAGATTTGGCCGTATTGCGTATTTCTGATTCTGAACTTCCTTTCTTAAAACTCGGAAATTCCGACGATGTAAAAGTAGGGCAGTGGGTTGTGGCTGTAGGAAATCCCTTCAACTTAAATAGTACCGTAACTTTGGGTATCGTAAGTGCCATGGGACGTAACATCGACCTATTGCGTTCTCAGGGCAATCAATATGCTATCGAGAATTTCATCCAAACCGATGCCGCTATTAATCCCGGAAACTCAGGTGGTGCATTAGTGAATACCTCCGGAGAATTAATAGGCATCAATACCGCTATCGCTTCCCAAACCGGTTCCTACGCCGGATACGGATTTGCCGTTCCTGTTAATCTCATGAAAAAAGTCGTA
>CBFHXF010000004.1:0-40829 GCA_965659745.1 Bacteroidia bacterium | reverse complement strand
TATCTTAGGCGTTTCTATTCAAGATATCAGCCAGGCGCTTCAAGAGGAGAAAAATCTACCTGATTTAAAAGGGGTTTATATCGCCGATGTAGTGTCTGGAGGTTCCGCCGATAAAGCCGGTGTTAAAAAAGACGATGTGATACTTAAAATAGACGGGGAAGAAGTTAATAGCTCCAGCAAATTGCAAGAAAAAGTAGGAAAATACCGCCCTGGAGATAAAATTACCCTGACTTTACGTCGCTCCGGACAAATTAAAGAGTTAAAAGCTACACTATTGAGTAAAGACGGCGATGCCAAACTCTCCGTTGCCACCCCCGCCAATGCCAAATCGTATTTGGGCATGAACTTAACAACTACTACCAAAGAAGAGCGTGATAAACTTCAGATTAAAGCAGGTGCCAAGGTAGAATCTATCGAAAATGGGGCCTTCGCGCAAGCCGGAATACCTAAAGGCTTTATCATAACGCATATCAACAACGAGCGGGTGTATTCTCCTCAAGGTGCCGTTTCCGTGCTGTCCGGTTTAAGTGGCGCCATTGTGATTGAAGGTAAAACCAAAGCAGGTGATGATCGCATTTTCGCGGTAAAATTGCCGAAGAAAGCCGAGAAATCGGAAGAATAAAAGGCGCTTAATCCTCGCTTTATTTTCGGGGGAAATGGGTAACGCCTGAATAACCATGATAAAAAGAGGCCGCTTAACAAGGCGGCCTCTTTTTATTTATAAATTTCTGATGGAGATTAATCTTCAAAAATATTGGGTTTCGGTGGTGTTCCTCCTAAACTCGGTGGCTGAATGCCTCCACCCCATGAGCCCATATCGGGTCGATTTGATGGCGCATCATCGAAGGGCGAAGCTGTTCCGGGCCGATCGTAAATATTATCTTCGAGATTCATTTTTGAAGGCATAACCTTAGTCGTAGGTACATCTGGGGTATATCCGTATTCGGGATTCTTTTGGCGAATCATATCGCGCTCGTAATGATCTAGATCTTGAAACTTGGAAAATTCCCCAATGAACTTACAAAATGCCGAACCTACGGTGCCGTGACGGTTTTTGGCAATGATAACTTCGGTAAGTCCTTTGATATCCGCATCTAAACTGTCCCCATCTGAGGGTCCTTCGCTATCCATTCCCATTTTCTCGTAATACTCATTTCGATATAAGAACATGACCATATCGGCATCTTGTTCAATAGACCCCGATTCACGTAAGTCGGATAATTGTGGACGTTTGTTGGCACGTTTTTCTACCTCACGACTCAACTGCGCAAGTGCAATAATGGGGATATTTAAGTCTTTGGCCAAACCTTTCAACGACCTAGAAATAAAGGCAATTTCTTGTTCTCGATTTCCTTGAGATTTCACATCGGCGCGCAATAACTGTAGGTAATCGACCACCACCATATCTAATCCCTGTTGTGAGGCAATACGTCGACATTTGGCATTTAAGTCGAAAATGTTCAATTGCGGTGTATCATCAATGTAAATACGAGCTTCTCCTAAAACCAAGGTTTGATTTTGAAGTCGAATCCATTCCTCCTCTGAGAGACTGCTCTTTTTTATCTTTTCCCCAGGCACTTGTGCTTCCGCAGAGATCAAACGATTTACCAATTGGATATCGGCCATCTCTAGTGAAAAAACCATGACGCTTTTTTTGTGGTCGATTGCGGCATTTCTGACTAAACTTAACGCGAACGCCGTTTTACCCATCGCAGGTCGCGCGGCTAAAATCACCAAATCGGAAGGTTGCCAGCCACCATTAATGCGGTCGATATCACTAAATCCGGAAGCGACCCCGGTAATACCATTATTTTCGCTGTTCATGCGTGCCTCGATATCTTTTAGTGAATTCGATATCAAGGTGCTGATTTCTTGGTAATTTCGTTTTAATCCGGCATTTTTTATTTCGTACAATTTCGCCTCTGAATCGTCTAAAAGTTCAAAAGAATCTTCGGTATCATCATAGGCATTGAATTGTATTTCTCCTGCCACGCGTATCAAGGAACGCTGAATGAACTTTTGGGTCAAAATTCGAGCATGGAATTCGATATTGGCAGCCGAGGTAACCTTATTGGTGAGCTGAGCCAAATACATATATCCACCTGCTATATCTAATAATTGGTGGTTTTTAAGGTGAACCGATACCGTTAATAGGTCAATTGCGGTATCGCCCTTTTTATAAAGTTCATCGATGGCTTCAAAAATCAACTGATTTTTGGGGTCGTAAAAATGCTCTTTTGTTAATATATCAATAACTTGGAATATCTTTTCACGTTCCAGCATCATGGCACCTAAAACCGCCTCTTCCAACTCCCTAGAATTAGGGGGCATACGACCCATACGGTCGTCAAAAAATTCTTTTGGAATGATTTTTTTCTTATTACTAGCGCGTTTTGGAATTTCTGGATTTTCCATAGTCTTCAAAGTTCGATAAAAAAGCGATTGAAAAAAACTTCTACAATTGAAATAGTTTTTCACATTTGTACTTCATAAAATGTACCAACCTAAATTGAAGCCCACTTGCTTTTTGTTGAAATAGGTTCTAATTTGCCCAAATCAAAAATGCAACGATTTTCTCTTGTATATCCAGCCCTATGGGAAGTTGAAAACGATCCTGCACTGTCGAAAAAATACCGTTTGGATTTTCGCAGGGTGAACGACGTTTCCTTCAATACAATCCGTGAGAAAGCGCTTTCCCATCATTTAGAGAGCATGGTGCAATTGATTGTTTGGGCCAAAAACAACATCAAACAAAAAGATGCGATGGCTTGGATTCCCTTTTTTGAACGTTTGGATTTGAAGGATTCAAATTTGAACGAATTTTATTTAAAGGGATATATCATGAATCACATGAGTGAGGTTTTAAGGGTGAGGAAATTCAACGAATCAGACTTGGTAATTATAGCAAATCATCCCGTATTGAGAGATTGGATATTGCACTCATTCGTAGACTATGGAACGTTGCGTCAAGGACAATATTACGCGAGGTTAGTTACAGAATTGAATCCCGAAAATTTAGAACAAGAAACATTCAAAAAATCGCTTTTTTTAACCCAGTTTTATTTAGATGGCAATGTAAGTATGATGAAGAAATGGAGCGAGGCACTGTCGCGATACCCAACCAATTCTAGTTATTTTCCTATAATAAATGGTAGGGTTTGGGCCGCTCGTTTTATGAATCAAATGTTAAAAACAGGGGCGCTTCGTAAGGATTTGGTTCAAGATTGGTTTGTGGCACTTCAAGAGGAGCCGCTTTCATGCGTAATGCCCTATGCGATTGAACCCTTACCTATTTTAGTGCGATTTGGCGAAGATGTTCAACAAATTGAGGAAATCCTTAATTATGTGGGTTTTGCCAATCATGTATGTATTCTAAACAATCCATTAGCGGCGAGTATCGACAAAGCGGTGTATTTGGCTTCTAAAACGGCCTTTTTGTCTAGAGTCAAAGACATCACGCGCGCCCAAGAATACCGAACGCAATTGTACCAAAATATGTGTTTGCCCTCCTATAAAAATTATATTTTTGGCATTGCCAATGCCTTTTAGTTTTACGTTTGTCTTATAAATACGTCACTCATCAGAGCCCAATAGTAAATCGCTCAACTAATAATTATATTTGAAAAGAATATGGAAGCCAAGTTTTCACCACGCGTTAAAGAAGTTATTCAATACAGCCGCGAAGAAGCGATTCGTTTGGGGCATGACTATATCGGTTGCGAGCATTTGTTATTAGGAATTATAAGAGAAGGGGAAGGCAAAGCCTTCCAAACCTTGCGTTTACTTGATATAGATGCCCTGCGCCTTAAAAAAAGCATAGAAGATTCCATTAAGGGCACCGCCACAAAAACCAGTAATTTAGGCAATATCCCACTTACTAAACAAGCGGAGAAAGCGCTTAAAATAACCTACCTAGAAGCGAAAATATTCAAAACCGACTTGATTGGAACCGAGCATTTATTGCTTTCCATACTTCGAGATGAAGATAATATAGCGTCTAAAGTTTTGGCGCAGTACGGACTTACCTACGATGTGTTTAAGAGTGCTCTCGAAGAGGGTATCGATACCGTAAGAGGCGAATCGACTAACGACGACGGAGAAACTCCGGAAGATTATTATCGTGAAGAACAAAAAGCACAGATGGCTTCTAAAGCCAAAACCAAGTCGAAAACTCCGGTTTTAGATAATTTTGGGCGTGATTTAACCAAAGCGGCGGAAGACGGCAAATTAGATCCGATTGTAGGTCGTGAAAAAGAAATTGAACGGGTAAGCCAGATTTTATCTCGCCGTAAAAAGAATAATCCAGTACTAATAGGAGAGCCAGGAGTTGGTAAAACAGCTATTGCTGAAGGATTGGCCCTTCGCATCACCCAAAGAAAAGTATCTCGGGTGTTGTTCAACAAGCGCGTGGTAAGTTTAGATCTCGCTTCGATGGTGGCCGGAACCAAGTACCGCGGTCAGTTTGAAGAGCGTATGAAGGCCTTAATGATGGAATTGGAAAAAGCAGAAGATGTTATTTTATTCATCGATGAAATCCACACCATCGTAGGCGCCGGAGGCGCTTCCGGATCCTTAGATGCCTCCAACATGTTCAAACCCGCATTGGCTCGTGGTGAAATTCAATGTATCGGTGCTACTACACTCGACGAATACCGCCAATACATAGAAAAAGACGGTGCCTTAGAGCGCCGTTTTCAAATGGTACTAATCCAGCCCGCAAGTCCTGATGAAACTATCGAAATATTAACCAATATCAAAGGAAAATACGAAGACCATCATAGTGTTCGATACAGCGAAGAGGCCATAAAGGCCTGCGTTGAGCTTAGTGAGCGGTATATGAGCGATCGACATTTGCCTGATAAAGCCATCGATATTCTAGACGAGGCAGGGGCCCGTGTGCATATTTCTAATATTCATGTACCTACCGAAATTCTAGATTTAGAAGGACAAATTGAGGAAATTAAAACCGAGAAAAACAAAGTTGTAAAAAGTCAGAACTTTGAAGAAGCCGCCAAACTTCGCGATAAAGAGAAACGCTTACTCGAAGATTTAGAGAGTGCGAAAGTAGCTTGGGAAACCAAAGCCAAAGACGAAAGGTATAGCGTAACCGAAGACGATATTGCCTCTGTGATTTCTATGATTACTGGAATTCCAGTGAAAAGAATGGGAGAAGACGAGAGCAAGCGTTTGTTAAATATGGCAGATACGCTTCGGAAGAGGGTCGTGGGACAAGATAAAGCTATTGAAAAGCTGACCAAAACCATTCAAAGAACGCGTGCCGGATTTAAAGAACCCAATCGCCCAATCGGATCGTTTATTTTTCTAGGTCCTACGGGTGTAGGTAAAACCGAATTGGCGAAAACCCTTTCGGAATTTTTATTCGATACCGACGATGCCCTCATACGTGTAGATATGAGTGAATACATGGAGAAATTCGCCGTAAGCCGATTGGTCGGAGCGCCTCCAGGATATGTTGGATATGAAGAAGGGGGATTGTTAACCGAAAAGGTACGCCGTAAACCCTATAGCGTCATACTCTTCGATGAAGTAGAAAAGGCTCATCCCGATGTATTCAATTTGCTTTTACAAGCCTTGGATGAAGGATACATGACCGATTCAGGCGGCCGCAAAATCGATTTCCGAAATACGGTTATCATCATGACTTCTAATATTGGTTCTCGCCAATTGAAAGACTTTGGAGCGGGGGTAGGTTTTGGTACACAAACCAAATCTCTGAACCGCGAAAAAGAATCAAAAATGGTGGTCGAATCTCAGTTAAAGAAATTCTTTTCTCCTGAGTTTTTGAACCGAATTGATGATATTATCATATTTGAATCGCTCTCCAAAGACAATATTGTACATATATTAGACATCCGCATGAAACGAATGCTCAAGAGAATTGAGGATTTGGGTTATGAGATTCAAATTACAGATAAGGCCAAAGAATTTTTAGCGGAAAAAGGCTTTGATGCCGATTTCGGAGCGCGTCCCCTACAACGTGCATTACAGAAATTCTTAGAAGAACCATTGGCAGAAAAAGTTTTGCAAGGCACTCTGAAAGAAGGCGATAAATTAAAAGTTGATTTTAAAGAGGGATCTGAAGGTTTGGAAATTAAAGCCACCAAGCCCAAAGCCATAAAAGCGGCTAAGGCCGAAGCTGATACTGATACTGATTCTGAAGTCGGTAAAGAAGGAATAGAATAAAATAAAATTATACTTTACCTACAGGGTTTAATGAGCGAGTTTTATAAAATTCAATCGAAACCCAATTTAAAAAGCAATAACGTTACTTCATATATAATAGGATACTCTAAAAAGGGTATCCTATTCCTATTGCTAACGAAGATTCGTTCAATAAGTAATTTCCAAATCCGAATTCACGAGTCTTCTCTGTTAATATCCAACGTTGATTTTTAGGCAATGAAGGATCGCGCAATGGCATTCCCCAGTCCAATCGGAATAAAAATATACTCAAATCAAAACGCAGTCCTACTCCCGTATTTAGCGCAATTTCGCTTATGAAGTTTTGGGCATTGATCACTCCATAATTGGGATTGGAACTTGAGGTAGGGCTTAAATTCCAAATATTACCTGCATCTAAGAAAATGGCACTTTCTAAAAGTTTCCGTACCACCGTAAAGCGGTATTCTAAATTGGCTTCGAGCAATAATTCTCCCGATCTATCAATCAACGATGTGGCACTTGCAGGCGTGTTGCCGGGCCCCAAACCTCTCGGACGCCAACCGCGCAAACTATTGCTTCCCCCAATAAAATAACGCTTATCGTAGGGCACTAACTTGCTATTGCCATAAGGTATGGCAATACCCGAATTGAACCGAAATGCCACACTATTCAATTCATCAATATTGCGCTTGATTCGGTATTCGGCCTCTAATTTGGTATACTGAAAGTAATTTACGCCAAACAACGTATAGATACTATCGTCTTGATAGTTTTCTTCGGTTAGTTTACGATAGGCGTGATGCCAATTTCCGCTGGTCTCAATTCCTAAGCGTAAAAAATGACTTGTACTACCCGGTTTGTTTTGGTTGTCTGCGTAAATCATACCCAATTTCACAGGGGTTACAATCTGGTCGGTAAAAACACGCAAAACAAAATCTTGATCTAGGGCGGGCAATTGGGGTAGGAAAGTGGGACTTATAATATTCCGGTTATAACTGATTTCAAATGGAGTTAAATACCAGCTGAAATTTTTCTTGGCAAACTGCAAGGTAACATTCGCCGGAAATGCGGAACGTACAAAATTGGGATTCTGCTCATATTGGAAGCTAGTAGAAACCAAGGTGCTCTGCTGTTCAAAGGATTTTAAGGCTTCGAATCGATTTAAAAAGCTGAATTTGGGGAGTTTTAAGCTCGCTACAAGTCCTTGCTGAAGTCCCGTAAAGAAATCCCCGATATCATCCCGTTTAAAGATGGCTTCGAAAGATGTTATCGAAGACAATTTGAAATACTCCGCATTACCAAAGGTGTTTCTATTGTTAAAAGACAAAATTCCGGCCAAACCAAAACTCCTTTGTGAAGCGGTTTGGAAATTCGTTCCGGAGCTTCCCTGGGGAGAATACAAAATTTGGGGTTCTGCAGAAAAACTCAAACGAGGCTCTGTTTGTATGTCTATTTTAGGACTGATTATACCCTTTTCGAGGTCGATTTTTTGACTTATTTCTACAACTTTAAATAAGTTTAGATCTAATAGTTTTCGGTAGGTTTCTGTCCAGTTACTTTGACTAAAAACATCGCCAGAATCTAAAGTGATAACTTGGGTAAGCACCCGAGCATTCAATGGATAATGGTTCATGTGCAATTTCATCCCCGTTAATAGGATGGTATCCGGATAATCGTTAAGTTGATAATCGGGAGCGGTTTGGATGGTAACGGAAACATGACCAATACGAAATTTTTTATGCTTTTTCCCTAACTCAGGAGGATCCAAAAAAACGCGAACCGCAGTACTTTTAGCGCTTTGATTGGTGTCGAGTTCGTATCGAATATTAGAGGCATTTACACTAAAAAAACCCGAATCTCGAAGTCGCTGGGTAAACGTTTCTTCTGCTTCCGATAATGCGTTTAAATCGCAAGGCCACCACAAGCGAAACGCGGAATTTTCATTTACTACTGTTTGTAAAATTCTTTTTGTGGTTGAATCCGCACTTATTACGCTTACCTCCCGAATTAAATAGGCACTTTTGGTATTGGCTACATATTTTACGCGGGCTTTTCTTTTGCTTTTTTTAACAACATAATCGCATTCGGCGTCGAAATAACCTTTGTTGAACAGGTGAAACTTTATATTGTCGGCAGAGACTTTGGCGAGTTTCGGATTAAATAAAACAGGCTCTTCTCCTAAATCCCGACGGAATTTGCGGCGCCAAGCGGTAGAATCGGATAATTCTGGATTTTTATTATTGGTGCCGGCCGCATACAACCATAAAAATACGGGCAATCGGTTGAACAAAACGCGTTTGTTGGTTCGATGAAGAATTTGCGCTTTTGTATTTCTACCTGCCGCACTATTGCCACTAACTACAACCCGATTGCTTACCAATAAATGTTCTCCCGGGGGAATCACTTTTCGAACGCCGCAACTCCCCATAAAGATGACCCCAAGGAGGAATAACCCGAATGCATTCCGGAAAATTGCTGCATATTTGTTGTAGAGAAATGATTTCACAAGCGGATTTAAAGCGTATTGCGTCTTTAGGACAAACAAAATATAGGCAAAAATATGCCCAATTCTTAGTGGAAGGACGAAAAGGGGTGGAAGAAGTATTCCACAGTAAGCTCGAAGTAGACACTATTTTAGCAACCACCGAATTTATCGATCAATATAATCCGTCTTACGCGTATGAAATTATTGCGGCAAAAGACATGAAACGGCTGTCGCAATTTGTAAGTCCACCGGGTGTAATAGCCATAGTAACGAAGCCTACATTTAAAAAGCCCGTTTTGCAAAACGGATTGAATCTTGTACTCGATGGTATTGCAGATCCCGGCAATTTAGGGGCTATTTTACGCATTGCCGATTGGTATGGGTTAACGCAAATTTGGTTGAGTGAGGATTGTGTAGACGAAACCAATCCCAAAGTTATTGCCTCGAGCATGGGGTCTTTTACGCGGGTTAGTTGTATTCGCGGCGCCGATGCCATTTGGCAGAAGTCTGCCCATATTTTAGGGGCCGATTTAAATGGAACCTCGCTTTATGAAATGAAAGCGCCCGAAGAACCCTTTGTACTCATAATGGGATCCGAATCGCATGGCATTCGAGATGCCTTCGCTCAAAAAATCACCCAGCGGATTACCATCCCCAAACGAGGCGGAGCCGAATCTTTGAACGTAGCGGTTTCCACCGGTATTATCGTCGATCGACTTATTCCCTAAGAGGCGATATTTCGATAAACGCAAGCTCTGAAAACCACTTACTTTCTTATCTTTGTTAATCGCATGAATTCGACCCAACAAATTAAAGTAAAACTACAGGCGTTTATTCGGTCGTACCACCTACAGCAGCTCTTACAAGGGGGCTTAACTACTGCTTTGCAAGCCCTTGTGTTGTTTTATTTGATCAACTATACGGAGTATTTGTTTTGGTTGGAATCTGAGGTTCGGGGCGTCCTATTTTATGGCTTTATGGGACTTATTGCCGTAGGTGTATATGTTCAAATTGTACGTCCTTTGGCAAAATATGCGTTTGTTTCTACGCAGCGTTTGTCGGAAGAACAAGCCGCTGCCATTATTGGGAATCATTTTGAAGAAATTTCAGATAAGTTGCTCAATTTATTGCAGTTGGAAAAAATGGGCACTGAAGCGGCACATTCCGCCCTTTTACTGAAAAGTATCGAGCAAAAGACCGAACAACTGCGTCCGTTTGCCTTTACCGACGCCCTTAATTGGCCTGCCGTGCGAAAGAATCTCATGCGGTTTTCAGCCGTTCTGTTGCTTTTAATTATATGGGGAATTTATGATGCCTCCTCAATCAAAGCGGCTTCGCAACGCATTTTTAACTACAGTGAAACATTCCAAAAGCCTGCTCCATTTAGGTTCATACCCTCGTTTACAGATACGCAAGTGCAAACGAATAGCGATGTTCCTGTAACCTTGCAACTAGACGGTGACGCCTATCCCGAAGAGGTTTTTATTCGTATTAATGAGCAGTCGTTTTTGATGAAACCGGACTCAAAAAATCGGTTCACCTATCAATTGAAAAACATAGCAGCGAATTGTAATTTTCAGTTTGAAGCGGCCGGATTTAAAGGCGGGGATGCACGTATACGGGTCATCCCCAAGTTTGAACTTCGGAATGTTCAATTAAAGGCAATTTATCCTTCTTATTTGGGAAAGCCTGCCGAGGAAATTTCGGCTATGGGTGTGCTGCAGGTTCCAGCTGGTACAAAGTTGGAGTGGTCGGTTTTAAGTACAAATGCACAAAATCTGTACCTTACTCAAGATAGGGTTAACGCCGAGAAAGCGAATAAACTTCCCCCGAAAAATAAAAAAGTAGCCCCTTCACCGAACGCCGAATTCCGATTCGTTACCCAGCATGTGCATAATGAGGATATTAAGTTTTGGTCCGTGGGAAATGGCCTCACATCGGATACATTTGGAAAGCAAATTTTGGTGGTTGCAGATGCGTATCCGGAGATTCAATTGGAGCAAAAAGAGAATGAAAACAACGAAAACAATCATTATATATTGGGCAATGCCATTGACGATTATGGGATTTCGGATGTGTTTTTAGAGTACGAGTTGGAAGAGGGCAAAGAGGGAAATCGGAGTAAACGGGGTTTGTCATTTCAAGCGAATAAAACCGTTGTTTTTGCGCATGCTTGGGATTTGAAAGCGATGGGTATTGCGGCCAACAAGGGTCTGCGGTATCGGGTTGGGGTAACCGACAACGATGCCCTGAATGGTGGAAAAACCACCTATTCAGATTGGCAATACATACGCCGTTGGTCGGATGAGATGTACGAAAAACAAATCAATCAAAGTCAGGATAAAATTGAAAAGCAATTGGCAGAGGCCCAAGCGCAAGCCAAAAAATTGCAAAAGCAATCGGATAAACTGCAGGAGAGCATGTCGGTATCGCCTCAATTGAGTTTCGATATGCAGGAAAAAGTAGAGAATTGGTTGCAAAAGCAAGAAGAACAGCTGGAGCGTTTGTCTGAAATAAAGAAGGAACAAGAGCAGGTAGACCGTCAACAGCAAGAGTTGGCGCCTAAAAATGAGGAGTTGAAAGAGCGTCGCGAAGAATTGAACAAGCGCATGGAGCGTTTGGAAGATCCTAAACTGCAAGAATTGATGAAAGAATTGCAGGAGTTGTTAAGTCGCAAAAAGTCGCCTCAGGAAATTCAACAAAAGATGGATCAGATTGACAGGCGTATGCAGAGTCAAAAAGACGATATGGATCAATTGCTCGAGCAATTGAAGGAGCTTCGGATGGAGGAGCAAATTGATTTGCAAGGGCAAGAGATGCAAGAATGGATTGATAAGCAAGAGGAATTGCAGCGTGAAACGGAGGCCTTGGAAAAGCAGAAAGAAAAATCCCCCGAAAAAGAAAAAGCCAAAAACGACTTGCTCAAAGAATTGCAAGAGCAAAAGGAAAAGGCTCAACAAATAGAGGATAGGGCAAAACAAATCGAAGAGCAGAATAAAAAATTACAATCGCCCATGAAATTAGATTTGGGCAAGCCTGAAATCGATGAAGCGCAATCGAAGCAAAATCAAGCATCTCAAAAAATGCAAGAGCAGAAGGCTTCGGAGTCGAAACAGGCACAGCAAAAGGCAGCGGAAAAGATGAAGGAAGCCCAAGAGAAAATGCAGAACAGTTTGGAAAAAGCGCAAAAAGAACGCAATTCTGAAGATTTGAAAGCATTGAGGGCGCTTTTAGAGAATTTGATAGAGGTGTCTCACCGACAAGAAAAAATATTCACCGAGCTTGGCAGTTTGAATTCCGACAATCCCAGGGTATTGTCGCTCAATAAAGAGCAGATGAATATTAAAAACATGAGCGAAGGCATAGAAGACAGTTTGCGTGCTCTGGCAAAAAGACAACCGATGGTATCGGATTTGGTTACCCGTGAAATTAGCGATATCAATGATAATATGGACCGCGCTTTTGAGGAATTAAAAGTTCGAAAGGTTCGGGAGGCTGCTTCATACGAACAGTTTGTAATGACAGGTTATAATAATCTGGCCGTGATGCTGATGGAGAGTTTAAAGAATGTGCAGCAACGCATGAATCAGCAAAGCAGTAGTTCTCCCAAAAATGGTAAAATGTGCGAAAATCCGAAGCCTGGAAATTCGGGAAAATCGCAAAAAGGCAAGGGCAGTAAATTGTCGGAAGCTCAGAAGCAGTTGGGAGAGAAGTTGCAGCAGATGCAAAAGGAAGGACAGCAGGGAGAGCAAGGTTCGAAGCAGGATGGCAAGAAGGGGGAAGAGGGAAAAAAGGGACAGAAAGGCGAAAAGGGAGATCCTAAATCGGGCAAGGATGGAAAATCGAAGCCCGGTGAAAAAGGAGAGAAACAAGGGCAGGGTGGCGGTTCTAATGGAGAACGCATAAGCGATAAAGAATGGGTGGAGATGGTATTGATGCAAGAGGAACTGCGCCGTAAAATAGAAACTTTACGGAAAGAAGCTTTGAAAGAGGGGAAAACCGGTCAAGCCGCCAATCTGTTTGAGGCGGAGAAGTTGATGGAAGAGCAAGAAAAGAAATGGGTTGAGAAGAAGTTTGATGCCCAGATGATGTGGCGTCAAAAACAAATTGAAACGCGCTTATTGGAACATGAAAAGGCGCAAATGAAACAAGACCAAGAAGACAAGAGGGAATCAAATACAAGTAAAAATCCGGACTTAGTAATACCGCCGGATTGGATTGAAAAGCAACGAAAAAAGGCCGAGGAAAAGGAAAAATTACAAAAAGGGGCGCCTCAATGGAAACCGTATTACCGCCAAAAGTCGGAGGAATATTTGCGAAAATCGCAGAATTAATGCCTCCAACACGGGCGTGATTTGATTGTGTTGCGGTTTTTACGAAACTGTAGACCCTGATTGAACGGTATCAGATGCTTGCATGAAGCGGAGTTTGCCATCGGCATCTTCTGCCATGAGTATCATACCTTGACTTTCAATTCCGCGCATTTTGCGTGGGGCCAAATTATACAAGTACAATACCTGTTTGCCAATGACTTCTTCGGGAGAAAAATGCAGGGCTATTCCTGAAAGCACGGTGCAGGTTTCGGCACCTACTTCTAAGGTCAACTTAAGTAATTTATCGGCTTTTTCTACCTTTTCGCAATTAAGAACGGTAGCGATACGCAGATCTAATTTGGCGAAATCGTCGTATTGTATGCTCTCTTTTTTTGCAGGAGCGGCTTCAGTTGGGGTTTCCACTTTGGTTTGGGCTTGGTCGTTGGGGGGCACGCTATTTTGTAGTTTTTGAATTTGGGATTCAATAGTTTCATCTTCTATTTTGGCGAATAACAAACTCACGGTTCCAATTTGCGAATTTTCGTTAGGAACGAACCAAGTATTGTTATTCCAGAAATCCTGCTTGGTCGTGGTGTTGACAGCCAATCCTAATTGTTGAGTCAATTTTTCATAAGTTCTAGGCAAGAACACTTCAGAAGCGATGCCTATATTACACAAGATTTCATAGGCAAATTGCATGATTTCTTCAGTTTTTGCAGGATCGGTTTTTACCAATTTCCAGGGTTCAGTATCGGCTAAGAATTTATTTCCATATCGAGCCAATTCCATAAAAGAATTGAGGGCATCGCGAAACTTATACTGGCTTAATTTTTGGGTTATCGGTTTTAAAAAACGTTCCGACAATTCAGATTCAGCGAAATTATGAGTGCGTTGGGGCACTTTGCCTTCATAGTATTTGTGCATCAATACCAAAACGCGATTGGCGAAATTTCCTAAAATACCTACCAATTCAGAATTAACCCGGGTTTGGTAATCTTTCCACGTGAATTCGCTGTCTTTGGTTTCTGGAGCGATGCTGTGCAATACAAAACGCAATTCATCTTGGCGATTGGGCATTTCTTCCAAGTATTCATTGAGCCATACGGCCCAATTTCTAGAGGTACTTATTTTTTGTCCTTCTAAATTTAAGAATTCATTGGCAGGAACTTGATCGGGCACTACGTATCCATCGCCGCGCAGGTGCAACATCGCGGGGAAAATGATGCAATGGAAAACAATATTGTCTTTACCTATAAAATGGATCAGCTTGGAATCGCCGGTCCACCAGCTTTCCCAATCTTGAGGCCGGGCTTCTTTGGTGGCAGAGATATATCCAATAGGGGCTTCAAACCATACATATAATACCTTGCCTTCTGCGTTTTCTACAGGAACGGGAATGCCCCAATTTAAATCGCGGGTCATGGCGCGCTCTTTCAGTCCGTCGTTCAGCCAAGATTTGCATTGACCTAATACGGTTGGCCTCCATTCTTTGCGAGAGTCGATATATTGATTAAGGAAATCTTCTTGTAATTCGTCTAGGGGCAGATACCAATTTTTGGTTTCCTTTAATATGGGAGTTGCTCCGCTTAGGGCTGATTTTGGATTTAGAAGTTCGTTGGGAGAGAGGGTAGAACCGCACTTTTCACATTGGTCGCCGTAGGCTCCTGGGTTATGGCATTTCGGACAG
This sequence comes from Bacteroidia bacterium, assembly GCA_965659745.1. Taxonomy (GTDB): domain Bacteria; phylum Bacteroidota; class Bacteroidia; order NS11-12g; family UBA955; genus VMCP01. Next base: position 26,161 of record CBFHXF010000004.1, on the reverse strand, counting down.
TCGCCGGTGATGTAGCGATCGGCTAAAAACTGTTGGGCTTCGGGATCGAAAAATTGTTCAGAAACGATTTCTCTAAAAGCCTTTTTTTCTAGGAGGTTCAGGAAAAACTCTTGAGATATTTCTTTGTGGGTAGGGTTGCTGGTTCGGCTGTATACATCGAAATTGATGTCTAAATCTTTAAACGAATCGCGGATAAGCGCATGGTAACGGTCTACTACATCTTGCGGGGTAATGCCTTCCTTTTTAGCTCTAAGGGTAATGGGCACTCCGTGTTCATCGCTGCCACAAACAAATAGCGTTTCTTCTCCCTTGAGGCGCATAAAGCGCGCGTAGGTATCAGCAGGCAGGTAAACACCGGCTAAATGGCCAATATGAACAGGTCCGTTGGCATAAGGGAGAGCGGCAGTAATGGTAATTTTGGACATAGCGGCAAAGGTACAATATTTGGTTTTACTTAGGCAGACAAATCGGTTGTAGGATCGGCGGTAAAGTTCAATATTTTGCCTGATTTAAGGTGTACGCGAATCACATGATTGCCCTGTGTGGTATAGGCTTTGCCGTATTTTTTAGAATAGCGCAGGCCCCAACCTCCAAAATCGCGAATGGGATTTATCTTCTCAAGTGTGATGCTTTGGATTTCCTCGGCAGGTATAAAACGTGTTTTGTTCACGAATGGGAAATAGCGATAGTAGAATCCCTTTTGATTGATACTCCAATTTAATTGGATGAAATATAGAAGGAATAACACGAGTGTGATAATCACGACAGCCGGTAAGGTTTCTGAGTTCAAAAGATCAATAGATTTTAAATCAAACCCTTGGGAATCTGTTTTTTTAGCTCCTAGCACGAGGGATAACAATAGCGTTCCGAACAGAATGGGCAGGGTAATCCAAAATACCCACTTCATTTTATGTGTTTGAGATACAGGTTTTAAGGGTAGTGGCATGGTGATACAAAGTTATTTCAAATAATTTGTTTCCAACTTTTGTTAATATCTTGAACTCTTATTATCTTTGCAGCCCTTAAAAAGATACTGTCATGACTAAACGTACATACCAACCTTCGAACAGAAAGCGCAAGAACAGACATGGATTCCGTGAGCGTATGGCAACCAAAAACGGCCAACGTGTATTGGCAGCTCGCCGCGCACGTGGTCGCAAGAAGTTGACCGTATCAGACGAGCAGAAGCACAAATAAGCCTTGTGGCTAATGGCTCATGTCTCAATCCCTCTCGTTTACGTTTGGTCGGCATGAGCGTCTGAAGAGCGACGTTCTGATTTCGCAGTTATATACCCAAGGTAAGTCGATAAGCAAATATCCGCTTCGTATCACTTACTTGGTACATCCCCCTTTATTTTACACCGATTCTTCGGTGAAAGCCAGTATAAACGCAAGCAAAAAAGGCTTGCGTTTAGCCGTTAAGCGCAATCGCATGAAACGGTTATTGAGGGAAATTTATCGGCACCACAAACATCCCTTGCAGAATATGTTGAATCGCGAAAATTGCTGTTTGTCGATTGGCATCGTATATGTGGGGACGCACTTAAGCGAGTATGAGCCATTGGAGCGCTTGTATTTGAAATTGCAAAAACGAATAATCGAGGCCATTGTGGCAGATCGCGCAGCGGAAAGTGCGAGAACGTCCTCTGATGTTAAGGAAGATGTAACCGACTTGCCAGCTGATCTATCTGATATGAATGGAGATGGAAACAGCATAAAGGGTAACGTATCTGGTGTTAAGGATGAATAATAATAGGAGAGTAGTATCTTTCAATTAAAACGGCGATGCTTAAATATATAGGTATTGGATTGATCAAATTTTATCAGGGGGCCATTTCTCCATTGCTGCCCAGTAGTTGTAGGTATACGCCTACGTGCTCGCAATATGGCATTGAGGCCTTTAAGAAACACGGTTTTTTTAAAGGCGGATGGTTAACGCTTAAGCGCATATTAAGTTGCGGTCCTTGGGGCGGTAGCGGCTACGATCCGGTTCCTTAGTCATTGCAAGCCCGATTTGCCCTGAGCTCGGAATGTGAGTATTCGGATGTATAATTGAAATCATGTGTATGTCTGATTCTTAGCGCTTCATTTTGCATCTATGACGTTGAGTTATTTGTATCGAACATTCTTGTGTGCTGCGCCTTTTGAAAAAGTAAAATGTTAATATTGGAATCTTTGAGACATTTCAGTATCTTTGCAGCCCGAAAATCAAATTTATATGAATCAGAAACATTATGAATCTGTGATCATTTTAACACCCGTGCTCTCTGAGCAGCAGATGCAAGATGCTGTTGCCGGCTACAGAGGGTTGATCACAGAAAACGGTGGGGAGATCGTCCACGAAGAAAATTGGGGTCTCACCAAGTTAGCCTATCCTATTGACAAAAAAGGTACAGGTTTCTACCACTTATTTGAGTTCAAAGCAAGTCCAGAGTTCATTGCGAAATGGGAATTGACATTCCGTCGTGACGAGCGTATCTTGCGTTACATGACCATTTCTTTAGACAAATGGGGTGTGGAATTCAATCAAAAGCGTAGAAGCGGAGAAATTAAAGCGTCTTCAACTGCAAAAGAGAAAAAAGCAGTTTTGAACGCATTGTTAGACGACGATTCAATAGATACAGAGGACTAAGCCATGGCAAGAGAAACCAATTTCGTATTCAACCAAACGCCACAAGTACTTCAAAAGAAAAAGTACTGTCGTTTCAAGAAACACGGCATCAAGCACATTGACTATAAGGATAAAGACTTCTTATTAAAGTTCATCAATGAGCAAGGTAAGATTTTACCTCGCCGTATAACCGGTACTTCTTTGAAGTTCCAACGTAAAATTTCAGTAGCAATCAAACGTGCACGTCATTTGGCCTTATTGCCTTATGTAGCCGACGGTCTAAAATAAATAGGAGGAATTCATTATGAAAGTTATCTTAAAAGAAGACATTAAAAACGTAGGTTATAAAGACGATGTTGTGGAAGTAAAAGACGGTTACGGTCGTAACTTCTTGATTCCTCAAGGAAAAGCCAAATTGGCTTCTGAAAGTGCATTGAAAATGCTTGCTGAAGACATCCGTCAACGCGGTTTTAAAATGGACAAATTGAAGAAAGATGCGGAAGCGCTTTCTGAAAAATTGGAGGGATCTACCATCACTATCGCAACGAAAGCCGGTTCTACCGGTCGTATTTTCGGTTCGATCACTACGCTTCAAATTGCCAATGCCCTAAAGGAAAAAGGTTTTGAAGTAGATCGCCGCAAAATCGTTAGCGATGATATCAAAGAACTCGGCACATATGCCGCTAATGTGAACCTTTTCAAAGACATCACCGCCAACATCAGTATTGAGGTTGTAGGTGAATAATTGTTTGGTTATTGTTGTTGTTAAAATGGCTGCTCAAAAGGCAGCCATTTTTTATTTGTAGTTACTACCTTTGTGCGCTCATGATTTGGAAACGACTGGCAACCTTTATCATTAAAAAACGAACCTACTTTGTTTTTGGCATACTCGCATTTACCGCCGTAATGGCCTATTTCGCAAGTACCGTTCAATTAGAATATGGAATGCAAAAATTGGTACCTGATGGAGATCCCGACATGCAGGTGTACCAAAAGTTCAAAGAGAAATTTGGTGAAGATGGTAACAAATTGGTTTGTGCGTTTGACGCCCCCGACCTGTTTGAACTTTCTTTCTACACCGATTTGCACCGCACTATCGATTCTCTAAAGGAGGTAAAAGGCGTTCTAGGAGTTCTAAGTCCGGCATCTGCCTTCCATTTTGAATTAGATTCCCAAGAATATTTGCGGATGGTGCCCCTTGTGACGCAAATTCCAAAAACGCAAGCAGAGCTTGACGAAAAGGCCCAATTATTCAATAAACTGCGTTTTTACGATGGCTTGGTTTTTAACCCCGATACGAAAGCGGCATTGATGATTTTGGTTCTGGATCCTAAGGTAATGGACAGTCCCAAGAAAATTGACTTAATTAAGGAAGTTTCAAAGCACCTCCAATATTTCGGTACCCGAGAAAATAGAGAAATGCATCTCAGCGGTTTGCCCTATGTGCGCTATCGCAATAGCACTACCGTAAAGAACGAAATTCTTTTGTTTACGATCTGTGCCTTTTTGGTAACCGCGCTCTTGATATTTCTTTTATTTAGAAGCCTCAGTACCTTATTGGTGTCTTTATTGTTCATCAGTATCGGTGTATTAACCATGTTGGGGATTACGGGTATTTTGGGCTTTAAATTGAATATTTTATCGGGTACCTTGCCACCGCTTTTAGTCGTGGTAGGGGTGCAAAACACCATTTACCTTATCAATGCCTATCACGATCAATATCGCAAACGACAAAACAAAGCCCTGGCCTTAACCCGGATTATCAGTCATGTAGGCGTGGCAAACTTTCTGATTAACTTCACTACCTCAGTAGGTTTTGGAACCTTCTATTTTACCCATACCATTATGTTAGAACAATTCGGAATTGTGGCATTTATTACCATTAACCTGTTGTTCTTCGTAAATATAGTTGGAGTGCCCATTTTGTATTCCTTTTTGCCTCCCCCGAGTTTAAAACAAACCAAACATCTCGATAATAAAGGTATTACGCGCTTTTTAGATTGGGCTGAACATATGGTTTTCAATCGCAAACGCCGTATATTTTATTGGTTTTCATTGTTTACCATTTTAGGTACGATTTTTTTACTGCGCTTGCGACCGCTTGCTTTTATGGTGGATGACATTCCCCATAAATCAAAAATGTATCAAGATTTGGAATACATTCAAAAGCATTTTCATGGCGCTATGCCTTATGAAATATTAGTTACTTCTTACGAAGAAGGAGCGGCTACCGATGTGGCCATGCTTACCAAAGCGCGACGTTTGCAACGCGCTTTATCGGATTTTCCCGAACTTTCGAAACCTATGTCGCTTGTGGAAATTATTTCAGCCGCCAATCAGGCCGTTCACGAAAACGATCCCCGATATTACCGCATTCCCTCTGCGATGGAATTAGGGAAATTGGCCATGAAGATGCCATCGGATTCCAAAACGGGCAAGGGGATGTTAAAAGGATTGGTCGATTCTACGGCTACGCAAATGCGCATCAGTTATCAAATGCAAGATGTGGGTTCAGTTTCTATGGATTCTCTGAATTCTCAAATACAACAAATCTCGAAGGAAATTTTCCCTGCCGATGAATTTAATGTACGTATTACGGGTACCACCCCCATTTTCCTTAAAGGGAATGCATTCTTATATGACAGCTTGCTGCGCGCTACGTTTTGGTCGCTATTGATTATTAGCCTTACCATGTCGTTTTTATTCCCAAGTTGGCGGATGGTTTTGATAGCCATTATTCCCAATTTTACGCCTTTGATATTTACAGCCGGTATGATGGGATATTTAGGGGTGCCCCTGAAACCCAGTACGATTTTGATATTCAGTATTTCTTTTGGGATAACCGTAGACAGTACCATCCATTTTGTGAGTACGTTCAGAAGAGAAATTATTCAGAATCTTCGTCCGGTTAGAAAAGCGTTGTCTCATACGATTCAAGAAGTAGGACATAGTATGGTGTATTCGGCCATCGCCGTTTGTTCGGGTTTTGCGATTTTTATTTTGTCGGAATTTCAAGGAACGCAATCATTAGGTTGGTTAACGGGCATGACGATTTTGGGAGGTATGGCTGCGAATCTGTTACTGTTACCTGCGTTGATTTTGGCTTTTGAGAAATTCATCAATCCGAAAATCGAGTTGCGAGAATCGATGTTAGATTTCCCTGAAGAAGAAGTAAGAGATTAATAACCTACACTTATAAAAGCTGATTGCAGCCGCGAATATCGGCGTAGTCCAAACGGCCTAGTACTTCGAATTGACCGACTTCGTTCAGGCGACCTAAATCGTCGGTGGCAATAAACGCACAACTGTGATAGTTCATTAAATCTATTACACACAAACGGCCGGTTTGGCCAGGGCCTAAAAATGCTTTAGGATCGGCGGGGTCTTGAATGGCGATTTTCATCCATGGCGGGCAGGTAAACCACCCATTTTCTGTTGCGTATGCTTGGGAAGTAAGCTCGGTCATGCCGTACTCAGAATGAATCTGTACTCCAGGAAAAGCCTCGTGTAATTGCACATACAATTCACTCCGAACTTGTTCTTTCCCATGTCCTTTCATGCCGCCGGTTTCAATAATATGAATGCAACTCCAGTTAATAGAATTCGGGATTTTAGATAATTCCATTAATCCAAAAGTCACACCGAATAAGAGCACCTGTTTGCCTGCCTTACTCAGCCGTTCCAAGTCTTCCACCAAGAGTTGAAAATTGCGGTTGTAAAATTCCCCAGCGCCAATTTCATGGTGCATGAGATATTGAACCATGTGGATGAGTCCGGAACCCGTACGATCTAAATAACTGGGCAGAAGTGCGGCCAAATAATCAAAATGTAAATGCTTGAAATACGAGCGGAAACCTCTAGTAAACGTATCGATGTAATCTTGTTCTTTATGAATGAAATGCTGCGATTGTCCCATTCCCGAAGTTGAGCTAGAGGTGAAAATTAATTCATGGGTGGGGTAGGCGCTGATGGTGTGATTTTTGAAAAGAGCGATGGGTAAAAATGGGATATCTTCGATTTTTTGAATGTTTTTGTCGGATTCGCCCAATAAATACGTCCATTGAGCGTATACTTTATTGTGAGTTTGTTGAAAACGATATACTTCCAAAGCCAATTCTGTAAATTTGACATCGGTGAAAGGTAATTCTTTTAGGATATCGTTTGTGTGGATCATGGTGGCGGCTATGTGGTTTGCTGCTTGCGGGAGTGACAAAGGTACAAATTCTAATGCGCCTAAATTAGAGTTGGTGCAACAAGAGCAGGTGTACAACCGTAATTTTCAATACGACAGTTTGATTTTTTTTCAACTTTTCTATGAAGATGCAGACGGCGATATTGGTTTAGGCGATGGGGATACAACGGGCGATTTTGCCTTTGGAGCGCCTTATTTTTACACGTTTTTTTGTCATTTGTATGCCTTGAAGAACGATTCTTGGATAGAAGTTCCGAATCCCTTTGATCCTACCCAAAGCATCCAATTTCACGAAAGATTTCCTGATTTAACCCCTACTGGCAGTGACAAGCGCTTGAGTGGAGAGCTCGAATTATTCATTCCGGCAAGGCCGAATGGTTTGGAACTCGACACCATCCGATTTGAAATGCAACTGTTTGATAGGGCCTTACATAAAAGTAATATATGTTACAGCAAAGAATTCATATTAAAACATCCGTAAAGTCGTATAAAATCAATATTTTCGCACTTCCGAAATCAATTATGAGAATCTACCAACCACTTTTCCGTTTTTTCTTGATTTTCTCCTTGTTATGGGCGGCAGATGTTCAAGCGCAACGGTTGAGTTTGGCGTATGTAGATTCGGATTATATTTTGAACCGCATGCCCGAATATCAATCGGCCCAGCAACAGTTGAACGAATCGGCGGTGCAATGGGAGAAAGAGGCCCTGGATATGGAAACGGCCTTGGTTCAAATGCAGCGCGACTTTGCGGCTGAGGAAATTTTACTTACCGCTGAACAGCGTAAAGAGCGAAAAGAATCGATAAACCAACAAGAAAAAAAGCTCATCGACTTCCGTCAGGATAAGTTTGGCACGGAAGGTGCATTGTTTAAGAAAAGAGCCCAACTGGTGAAGCCTATTCAAGATAAAATGTTCGAAGCCGTTCAAGCAGTAGCAAAGGCCCAAGGTCTTGATTATATTTTTGACAAAGCCTCGGGTGTGCAAATGCTTTATGCCAATCCCCGTTACGATAAAACGTTCGAGGTTATGGAAGAATTAGGAATTCCCCTCACAGAAAACGAATCTAAAAAAGAAAATAAATAATACACATGAAAAACATCATTCTCGGAATTGCACTCCTTTTATTTGGAATGTCTACCGCTTTCGGACAGTCAAAAATCGCGTACGTAAACACCCAAGTAATTATCGATACCTTGCCTGCTAAAGATACAGCAGAAATGGCATTGGCTAATTTGGCTAAACAATACGACGAATCTATTCGCAATTTGCAAATGGAAATCCAAGGCAAGCAAAAAGAATACGAAGCTAAAATTAAAGGGGGCGCCTCTCAAGCCCAATTAGAATTGTTACAGAAAAGCTATGAGCGTTTGGTACAAGAATACCAAATGACAGAGCAAACTGCCAATCAAGAAATTCAAGCCCGTCGTGCCCAATTGTTACAGCCTATCGTGGAAGACGTTCGTAAGGCAATTGGCCGTGTGGCAAAACTGAAAGGCTACGATTCGGTAATCGATAATTCAGCCGGTTTGGTAGTTTGGACTGCCGACGATAAAAACGATATTACCGCTTTGGTAATTACCGAAATGGTTAAAAAATAATTAGAGACATTAGCAAATTGTAAAGTGGCTGTCTCCCTTTTCGAGACAGCCTCTTTTTTGTTAACGGAAACAAAACCCTGAGTTTTTTTGATTCCCAAACCCTTTTGCAGCACCTATACCTCCTGAATTAAATGGGAAAGATTGGAATTTTCGATTCTGGATTTGGCGGTTTAACCGTTTTGAGGGCTATCGTAGACATGCTGCCTCAATATTCCTATGTATATTTAGGAGATAATTCGCGCGCGCCCTATGGCGATCGCTCCTTCGATGTGGTGCACGAATATACCCTTCAATGCACCGAATGGTTGTTCAATCACGATTGTGATTTGGTTATTTTAGCCTGTAATACCGCTTCTGCCAAAGCACTACGACAGATTCAGCAAGTCGATTTGCCTAAAAGAGCCGATTCTAAAAGAGTTTTAGGCGTGATACGTCCAACTACGGAACAAATCGGACATTACACCAAAACCGGACATATAGGGGTGGTGGGTACCAAAGGTACCATTGCTTCTAATTCTTATGGAATAGAAATTCAACACTATTTCCCCGAAATTGAAATTCATCAAGAAGCCTGCCCCATTTGGGTGCATTTGGTAGAAAATGAATTAGTAGGAACCCCTGGGTCCGATTATTTTGTACAATACCACCTGCAGCATTTATTCAATGCCGAAGCGCCCATAGATACCTTGTTACTGGCATGCACCCATTATCCATTATTGTATTCTTCGATTGAAAAATTCTTACCCGATAATGTGCGCGTCATTTCGCAAGGACCCTTAGTGGCGGAAAGCTTGAAACAATACCTGCACCGCCATAGCGAGTTCGAAACCCGATTGTCTACCAAAGGCGGAATTGAGTTCTACACTACCGACTCCAATGAGGTTTTTGACCAACGCGGAAGCCGCTTCTTTGCAGAAGACATCAAGTCGCAAACCATACATCTTTAAAAATTCCTGTTTTTATCCCATTTCATGTACACCACTTCCAATTTGTGTGTGTAATTTTGCCTTATGGCTCCGGAACATTTAAAAGAGAAAATACGTGGACTACCCGAAAAACCGGGCGTTTACAAGTATTTCGATTCGGAATCTGTTATTATTTACGTTGGGAAAGCCAAAAATCTTAAAAGAAGGGTATCGAGTTACTTTACCAAAAATCACGACGATTTCAAAACCACCGTTTTAGTAAGAAAAATTGCAGCCTTAGAATACACCGTAGTAGACACGGAAATGGATGCCTTGCTACTGGAAAATTCACTCATAAAAGAATTTCAACCCAAGTACAACATCAATTTAAAAGACGATAAAAGTTATCCGTACATCAAAATCACACACGAGCGCTATCCCAAGGTTTTTCCTATCCGAAATTTGGTGAAAGACGGTTCCGAGTATTTCGGTCCCTATGCCAGCATTCGCATCATGCATACGGTGTTGGACTTGTGTCAAAAGTTGTACCCCACCCGCAACTGCAATTTAAAGATGACACCCAGCGGTATTGTTGACGGCAAATATCAAGTGTGTTTAGAGTATCATATCGGCAATTGTAAAGGGCCTTGCATTGGCAATCAGAGTGAAAAAGCCTACCAAGAAAGCATCCAACACATCCGACACATATTAAAAGGCCACTTGGGGGAAGTCAAAGCACACCTCAAACAACTCATGCACGAGGCTGCCGAGACCTTGCGCTTCGAAGAAGCGCAGCAATACAAAGACAAGCTCGATTTATTGCAGAAATACCAAAGTAAAAGCACCATTGTAAGTCCCTCTGTGGGAGATGTGGAAGTGTATTCCATCAGTAGTACCGATAAACTCGCATTTGTGAATTTCTTACGGGTAAGTCAAGGCATTATCGTCATTTCCAGAAACGTAGAAGTTCGGAAGAAAATCAACGAGTCTGAAGATGAAATTTTGGTGCACGTAATGGGAGCCATGCGCACCCATTATGGCGACGATTGCAAGGAAATAATCACGGCCGTTCCCCTGGAATGGCCCGATTCTTCGGTGATGGTGGCCCATCCGAAAGTAGGCGATAAACGCAAATTATTAGACTTGAGCATTAAAAATGCCATGCTCTACCGCCAAGAAAAATTGCAGCAATACGAAAAGTTGAATCCACAAATTCGGGTAGATCGCTTGATGGAGCAAATGAAAAACGATTTGCGACTCACCGAGTATCCGGTGCATATTGAATGTTTCGATAATTCCAATTTTCAGGGTACCTATCCGGTGAGTGCCTGTGTGGTTTTCAGAGATGGCAAACCCGCTAAAAATGATTATCGACACTTTAATGTGAAAACGGTCGAAGGCCCCAACGACTTTGCTACTATGAAAGAAGCCCTTACCAGGCGTTACAGCAGGTTGTTAAGCGAGAAATTGCCTCTGCCTCAATTGGTAGTAGTAGACGGGGGTAAGGGACAGTTAAGTGCCGCGGTTGAGGCACTGCACGAACTGGGTATTTATGGAAAACTGGCCATTATTGGCATCGCCAAGCGTTTAGAGGAACTCTATTATCCAAATGATCCATTACCTTTATATATAGATAAAAAGAGCGAAACGCTAAAGGTTATTCAACACATGCGCGATGAGGCACATCGCTTTGGCATTACCCACCACCGACAGCGCCGCGATAAAGGCACCTTAAAGTCTTCATTAACCGAAATACCGGGCATTGGTCCCGCCAAAGCCAAGCTCTTATTAAAAGAATTCAAAAGCGTAACACGGGTAAAAACCGCTTCAGTAGAAACGCTATTGCCTATTGTGGGAAAGGCCGCTGCCGAAATTATTGTTCAATATTATCAGGAGAATACCGAATCATGAGTGATGCCAATTGGGAGCTATTATTAGAACGCTGCCGCGAACAATCGCATGCTGTTTTGCTTGTTTCTAACCAGTATTCTGATGCGCACGGTCGCTTTGAATTGATGTATGGAGAAGGGGTAAATCGCGCCTTTTTAACTCCGTCGGAATTGAACGATTTTCGGGGTTTGGCGTTCGGTCATATAGGATATCATTATAAAAATCGCACCTTTCAACATTTGCATCCGCAGGCCATTGAAGATCATTCATGGCCGGCATTTTACTTTTTCGAACCCCTTCGGTATCGCTTGGAGAGGCGTGACGGCAGGGTCGAAACCAATATGGAATTGCCTTTGAGAGGAGGCTTCCCCCGAGAGAAAGAAAACCTACCTATTTTAGATTGGCACGCAACTGAAACGCCCGAAAGTTATATCGAAAAGATCGAAGAAATAAAGGAGTGTATTCGCAACGGCGTGTTTTATGAGATGAATTTTTGCCAATCGTTTCATGCGGAATGTGAGGTAGATCCGTATCGCCTTTTTTGGGAATTGAACCGAACGGCGCCGAATCCGTTTGCGGTATTTTACAAGTTAGAAGATCGCTTTTTAATAGGAAGCAGCCCGGAGCGTTTCCTGCAAAAAACAGGTGATGCCCTTATCAGTCAGCCCATTAAGGGAACCATGAGGCGCAGTGGAGCCGATGATAGGGGTGAGGTTCAGGCATTGCAAAATAGCGAAAAAGACCGTGCCGAAAATGTAATGATCGTAGATTTGGTGCGCAACGATTTGTCGCGCGTGTGCCAAGTAGGCAGTGTGCAGGTAGACGAACTTTGTGGCATTTACACCTATCCGAATGTGCATCAAATGATTTCTACCGTGAGTGGCATCTTAGAGCCGGACCTGGGTTTTGAAGATATTTTAGAGGCTTTATTTCCGATGGGAAGTATGACCGGTGCGCCTAAAATCGAGGTGATGAAACACATCGATCGTTTGGAGGGATTTCAGCGAGAATTATATAGTGGGAGCGTGGGGTATTTTTACCAGGGCGATTTCGATTTTAATGTGGTCATCCGCAGTTTGGAATATGCCAAAGGTAAGTTGCGTTATTCTGTGGGTGGGGCCATCACGATTGACAGTCAGGCTCAAGACGAACTTGAAGAATGCACAACGAAAGCATCGAGCATACGGCGATTATTCCAGTGATGTTCCTGCTTTTTAGAAGGAACTTTCTCCGATAAGGGTGTTTGAAAGGAAGTACTAGCCTTCGAATTTGTATCCTACTCCTTTTACGGTGAAGATATAGCGGTCTTCTAATTTTTCGCGAATCTTTCTAACGTGCACGTCGATGGTGCGGTCAACCACTAATACTTCGTTGCCCCAAACGTTTTCTAGGATTTCATCGCGTGAAAATACGCGACCGGGTTTGGAAGCCAAAAAGGACAGTAATTCGAATTCTTTACGCGGAAACTGCAAAGATTTTCCTTGGTATTCGACTACAAAGCGCTCGCGATCGATGATTAGATCTTCAAATTCTAATTTTACGACTTCTTCCTCGGCGCTACCACCCATGTTTCTGCGTAAGATGGCACGGATGCGACTTAACAAAACGCGAGAACGAATAGGCTTAGAAATGTAATCGTCTGCTCCGGCCTCAAATCCAGCCAGTTCGGCAAACTCTTCGCTGCGCGCCGTAAGGAAAATGATGGGCAACGTAGCGGTTTCTGGATCTTCCTTTAATTGGCGGCACGCTTCCATTCCGTCCATTACAGGCATCATCACATCCATTAAAATCAGACTAGGCTTGATTTTAATGGCTTTTTCTACGGCTTGTTGGCCATTAGCCGCCACATGTACTTCGTACCCTTCTTTGTTGAGTGTATGACGAATTAATTCAAGAATGTCTTGTTCGTCGTCTACAACCAAAATTTGTGTGGCTTTCTTAATCATCTCGTTACAAATTAATCGCACATAATTAATGTTTGTGTTAACGCTATGTTAAGAAGGTGTTGTTATTTAGTTTTGTATATCGCAACGATTAGTTATTCAAAGCATTAGCCACGGCGGCTTCCAATTCGGCACCGCGAAGTCCTTTTGCAATGATTTTGCCTTGTTTATCGAGTAAGAACGTAGCGGGAATAGAATGCACTTGATACATTTGTGCGGGTTTGCTTTTCCAGCCCATCAGATCGCTTCCGTGGAACCAAGTAAGTCCGTCGGTTTGTATGGCCCCTTTCCAACGATTGGCATCGTTATCTAAAGAAACCCCAAAAATTTCAAAACCTTGGTCTTTGTATTTTTGATACATTTTTACCACGTTCGGATTTTCTCTTCTGCAAGGTCCGCACCAGCTGGCCCAGAAATCGATCAATACAACCTTGCCGCGCAGCGAACTCAAGGAAACGGGTTTTCCATCGGGACCGTTTAATTTGATATCGGGGGCTACTCCACCAATCATCAAGGAAGCTTCATTTACGAATTTTCCCTCGATATCTTGGGTGTACTTCGACATAGGATCGGCGGCTTTGGCGCAGGCAACGGCGTGTTTGAAAAGGTCGTAACCTGGACTTTCTAAAGCTCCAAAAGCGATCATGAAATAAGGAATGAATCCTTTTTTCTCGCTCATGGCCATGTTCATCATATAATCGTTACGTTGCTGCAGTAAACGCTGGTATCTGTTATTGATAACGGCAGCTTGCGACATACCTTCTTGGGTTTGGGGAATTTTCTCTGCTTCTAATTTAAGCGCATTAAACTCCTCAGCGAACGAGCGATTGGCATCTACGATCTTACGGATTTTCTTGCTATCGTCGAGTTCATTACCATCAATAGTATAGTCAACAAATTTGCCTAATAAACTGATGTTTACATCCAGTTTGGATTTATTATCTACGGCCAAAAATATTTGGCTTTCTGGTCCCATTTGTAATTGGGCAAAAATCATATTTTTGGTATTGCCCTGAATCTGAAACTTACCGCTTGCGTCGGTACGCGCGCTGTCAATAAATACCAACTGCTGCGGAGTCATTTCCCAAAGAATGATAAGATGTTGTGGGCTATTTTTAATTGTACCTTTTATGGTAAAGCCGTCGTCTACTTTTTCAAGGGTAGAGGCACTACGTGTTATTAAATCGTTTACGTGATCAGAAAGGTTTTTTTCAGATTTGCCGGCATTCAAATTGTTACAACCTAATGCTAAAAGGGCAATTGCACTCATAAGAGTGCCGCGGAAGATGCGCATAATCATACCTCAAATATAGGTAAATACCCTTTAATTTAGTTGTCGGATTCGTTGAGCTCCTCGGTAATTTCTTTAGGATGCTTGGCATCTTCGACGCAATAATCGCCAATTTTGGTCCGTCGAAGATTTGTAAGATATGCACCTGAGCCTAAAAAGAGTCCGAAATCGCGTGCCATGCTCCGAATATAGGTGCCTTTACTACATCCAATTCTAAAATTCACATTGGGCATTTCTATTTGGGTGATTTCAAATTCATACACCTGAACTTGTCGGGATTTGATTTCGGCATCACCGCCTTTTCTGGCAATATCATAGGCCCGTTTCCCTTCTATTTTTACGGCCGAATAAATCGGTGGCGTTTGGGTGATTTCTCCTGTAAAGGCTGCCGCTGCCTTATGAATATCGGCTTCGGTGATATGTTCGGTGGGATACGTTTGGTCGATTTCAGTTTCTAAATCTATACTCGGTGTGCTTGCGCCTAAAACGATAGTGCCGGTGTATTCTTTTTGTTGTGACTGAATGCCTTCAATCTGCTTCGTCATTTTTCCGGTACACAGTATTAAAAGTCCGGTGGCTAAAGGATCTAATGTGCCGGCATGTCCAATTTTCTTGGCCTTGATGCCGTATTTTACTTTTTTAACGGCCTGAAAGGAAGTCCAGCCCAAGGGCTTGTCTACTAGGATAACGCGAGCGGGTTCGGGCTTGGGTTGATTCGGGTTGGTTTCTGACAAAATGGGGGCGATTATTCAATGATTACGTTGCGGCTGTGTAGTAAATTTCCTTCTGAAAATAGCTGCAATTGGTACAAACCAGGGGCGGCACTGCGGGTGTGAATGCGGTATAAATGGGTACCGGCTTCTACCGAAAGTTCGAAATTTCCGGTTTCTGAATTGGGCATGACTTTAGCCCCATTCAAACCGAATAGTTTCCCCTGTAAAATTGCGGCTTTTTCCGAACTCCATTCTATGTCGATATAGCCTTGATTGGCAGGTATAGGGAAAACCCGTACTTCAGGTGCTGAACTTTGATTCATAGGGTCGGCAATGCGTAAACGGGCTACAAAAGGACTCATTTGACGGTTGCGGCCATAGGATCCTACGGCATAAAACACACCGGGTTCGTTGTATTTGGCTTGAATGCCTTCATAATCGCCCCAGCGCTGTTCTTCGGGTTTAATTCCGTTGTAACTTATCAAAGAGCTGCCGCTTTTTATTTTGATAAAATCCGAATATTCACCGTATCGATTTTGGTAAAAAACGCCAAATCCGGGCGTGTCGACCAACGAACTATACACAGCCGTGGTCACTGTAGCAGGATCTCCGTTTACCAAACTCGCATAGGCCATATCAGGATACCCAAATTCTAATACCGGGTGGGTATATAACTGTGCCTGAATTTTGGGTTGTCCTTGTAATTCGTAGATATGTCCATGCATCAAATGCGCTTGTTCGGTTTCAAAGTTGCGGCTATTTTGCATGTATTGGATGTGATTTCCATTGCGAATACCCGTTAACACCCGGGCATCGTTGGTGCGCAATTTGTGCTTTAACGAAGTATCAGGCTGCAGCGCACTCGGAGGGAAACCGTATTTTACGGGACTCCTTAAAATTTTCAATTCGTAATTGGCGAGTCCACTTTTTTGGGTATTGGTTACGTGGTGCAAAAACACCGTATCGCTTGATTCTGCGGTAGGGTGCACACTCAAGAAATAATTATCGGTTCCATCGGGCATCGGTCCGTTTTGAATCGGACAAATACTCCAAACCGACTTATTTCCGTATTTAATACCATTGAAAAAATTGGTGTGCAGGGTGTCGCCATTGTAGCCGTCTTCTTTTCGAATTTGCCAGATAACCGCCTCTCTAAAACCTTCTTCCCAGCTCGATCCGTTTGCCAACAAATTCACCGTTAAAAACAGGTCTTCTTTGGTCTGGGAAATGATGGGATAATCGCTCCAAACCGTATCGTTTATGGGCCTGCCTGGAATTTTATACACGTTCCACGGAGCGGTAGGATCGCCTGGACTCGAAAATCCCAACACAATAAAGCTGGTTTTGTCGGTTACCCCATGCATGTAGAGGCATATAAAACGGTCGGTATACGGATCGTAGGTAACCCTTGGGTCGTAAAAGCGTTCCAAAGGGGGCAAATCGTCAACTTTATTCTGAAGTATGGGGAAAAACCGAAGCGACCAAGACTGCAGGCGACCGCCGGTATCGTCATAAACATAAATTCGGGTATTGCGCACCGAGACGAAGGTGCCGTCGTTGGCCACCGCTACATCGTTGTCGTTGGGCGTTCCTTCTCCCGATAAATATTGTCCGTCAAATTCTTGTTCAATGATCGGATTCAATTTTTCAATGGTAGTTGCAGGTGCGCCATGTTTTTTACGCAGTTGCACGCGGTTTTGACGGATGCGCTGCTCGCGCTGTGCATCGAGTCGCTTGCGTAAATTTTCATCGATGCCTTCAGGCAGGGGCATTTCTTGATGCGGACTTTGGCTTTTTTCGGCCCAAGCATCTGGAATTTCTGCGGGGTTGAACGTATTCAATTTAGGGATGCGCACATCACGTTGAATCTGAATTTGCGCACCCAAACCAATGGGAAATAATAAGGTGATTAATAGGTGTCTAAATTTCATACCGAACTTCAAATTACCAAATATTTACTTCAAAATCCAAGGTAATGTTAAATTTCTGACGCACATCTTCTCTAATGTCTTGCGCCAACTGATGCACTTCCGCTCCCGTACCCTTGCCATAATTCACCAAAACCAATGCCTGCTTGGCGTGCACGCCCACCTCGCCCCGGCGGTAGCCCTTCCAACCTGAATTTTCGATTAACCAGGCGGCGGGTATTTTAGTTTCTTTGTCATTTTGGGGGAAGCTTTTCAAGCCGGGATATTGACTTTGGAGTGCGGCGGCTTGTTCGGCAGGGATGACAGGATTCTTAAAGAAGGATCCTGAATTGCCAATTTCGGCGGGATCGGGTAGCTTGGATTGGCGGATCTGAATGACGGCGCGACTCACATCGGCAATGGTGATTTCAGAAAGATTTTGAGCGTCGAGTACGGCTTGAATATCGCCGTATTGCGTTCGTATCTGAGGATTTTTATCGAGTTTCAAACAAACTTCGGTAATTACGTATTGATTCTTTTTTTCATTTTTGAAAACAGAATCGCGGTATCCAAACTTACAATCCTCTAGACCGAAGGTTTCAAAGAGTCCTGTTTGGATGTTAAAGGCTTCTAATTCGTGGAATATATCTTTGAGTTCCACGCCATAGGCGCCAATATTCTGTATGGGTGCGGCCCCCATGCAACCTGGAATTAAACTGAGGTTTTCCATGCCGCCCCAATTATGTTCAACGGCATACATAACAGATTCATGCCAAGGTTCGCCCGCGCCGAAGGAGAGGTACAGGTGTTCTTCGGTTTCCCTCGAAATAGAAATGCCTTTAATGCGGTTAACGATTACAGGCACGTCGATATTTTGTGTGAGCAATAGGTTAGAGCCCCCTGATATTATTTTGGGATTGCGTGCAAAAAGTCCAGATTCAAAAAACGTGCGGAGTTCTGTTTTGTGGTTTAGGGTATGCATTTCTCGGCATTGCACGTCAAAGCCGAAGGTGTTATAGGGTTTGAGGGAAATGGTATTAGGGGCGTTCACGTTACAAATTAAGGGATTTTGTTCAAGGAGCGTATTGAGTTTTTCTTGGGTCTTTGCAAGTTCTTCCATCCATGTATGAATTTCACTCGGCGACATAGGACTATTGAATGCAGGGGCGGCGGGATTGGCAATTTGACTACTGGGAGTGTTAGAAATTTTGTAGTTCTTTTCTTTGCTCTGTTTGAAAAGGGTTACTCTAACACCATTTTGCACTTCAACAATTTCAGGTTCCGGCAGATCGGCTTCTTTACATGATTTGAAAATCTTTAATGTACCAAGTCCCCAAATATCAATATATCCAGCTAAAAAACAGGCTTTAGCAATCAGTGGATTTCGGGGCTGTGAAATATGTTCGCGTTTCAACTGTTCTGCTTCTAGGCCTCTTGGTAATAATCCTTCGTTCCAAAGCGATATTTTATCGTCGTAAACTTTTAATTGTATGGGCGCACCCAAGTAGTTTTTATGCACCAGGGCATTGAGCATCATCTCTCGGAGTGCTTCGATGGGATATTCGTATTTTTCGATTCTGTGCATGCCAACAAATTCAATCGGTCGTACCAAGAACTTGTGGTTTAATTGAACTTGTGCTTCTTTAAGGATGTGTATGAGGTTCCCTTCTATAATTTCATGAAACTTCAAATCTGTTGAATCGCTACCGAATCTGCCGATTTTCAATTCTACGTTTGGATGAAATTTATTTGGATTTTTACCAAATAGGATAATAGCCGCTTTTGTGAGGGATAGTCCTGACGTAAGTTGTAGCTTTTCTAATATTTGAAACGTAGAGAGTCCCTCAACATTGGGCATGCGGCCTTTCTCGTTTCCGTCGCGAACAAATTGAGAGAGGATTTTTTCATCAATGTCATCGAGAGTGGCATTTTCTTGAATTTGTGAATCCCATGTTATTCCCGTCTTTTTTAGCAAAAAACCATTTAGTTCAGACCCTGTAAGTTCCATTTTGGTGCTGCCTGAACGATAGTAATACCTGCCTCTAAGGGATACAGCAACGGAACTTGGATTTACATTAATAGATATGAATTGGCAATCATTCTTTTTATCAAGGTCAACTTGACAAATAATTCCCATTGCATTTCTGATTTTGTTAGGAATATCTTCCATCAATTTGGAAGCATTGTCAAGATTCACATGGTTTCCTTCATCATCGATACCTAAATATAAAGTACCCCCTTGGGCATTGGCAAATCCACAAATCCATTTAAGATAGTCGTCGTGCCAACTCAATTTATACTCTATATTTTGATTTTCGCTCATGCGTGAAATTGAAAGTCAGCAAAATTAAGACTTTGCCTTGGCTAGAAATAGGATAGGCAATTTTTTTAGGGATTAAGTTTTGCGGTTTTCGCAACAAAAATCTCGATAAAATTGACAAACATTTTAAATTTCAGAATCATTCACCAATTAATTGTATTATTTCATTTAAAAAAGAAGAACAAAAGTTGAAAATTGTGGATTACGTGTTGAAAACCCGCATTTTTTGACTTATTTTGCGACTTTATTGCTAGAAATCCATGCTGAAAAGCCCTACAACCTATAATAAAACCGAACAAAAGATTCCATTAATTTTTTGGTGTTTGGTGATATTTTTGTCGACCAATCTTAATTTAAATGCACAATTTAATTTGAGTTTGGGAAACCGATCGCTAGAAAATCCCTTCCGCTATTCGAATGTTCATGCTGAAGAGGTACTGCAATACGAGCGCGAACTAGGAGATAAAATTAAAAAATATATCGATCGCGATAAATTCTTAGTGATCGTAGAATTAGAAGAGCGCATGCTCCCTATGAACGAAAACAAGGGTAGGGGTATAGACATTGATACGGGTGTTACGGTAGACCGTTTGCCGGGATTGCCCAATTTTGCATTAGGCTCACAAGCCACCACGGTTTTTATCCCCCAAAAACCAAAATATACGTACAAACACAAAATTAATGTGTTGTTAGACACATCCCTTTCCGCCTCATCTCGCGATTTTGTGCGTAGGTTATTAGAAGGTACCGGGCTGATTAATGACAAAATAGGCGACGAACTTTCGGTCGAATTCATGGCCTTCCCCGGAAATAATGATTTTTGGAATCAAATTAATCCCTCTACGGGCAGCCAAGCCGCCGATCAACTGCTCAACGATCCCAATCAACAATTATTATCCAAGATGGAAGCCCTTTTGGATAAAAAGATGGGCACTGGCGATAATTCCGGACTTTCCGATATGCCGGGTCCAGGCGATAAAGATAAATCCGATGCAACCGAAGAAGCCGGAATTGATTGGCTTTTTTGGTTGATACTTTTTCTCATGATTGGGGTTATTGCCTTGGTCGTGTATTCCTTGTTTCAAAACTCTAAAAGTTCTCGTACCATTTTAGAAGGCGTGAGTGAGCAAAACGCACAGAACATGCAAAATTTGCAACGCTCGATTGAAAAATTAGGACAAACCTTAGCCAATCCCGCTGCAGGTGTGGCCGCGGCCAGTATCCCCAAAATGGCACCCACCCTTGGAGAACCCAATTCCACCGAAGTAAAAAATGACGTGAAACGCATTTTAATGGAAGATTTAGATGCGGTAGTAGATCATTTGAACGAGGTGCTTCGCCAAGGCGATGAAACGGAAATAGCGCAAGCCGCAATGGCCGTTTCGGCTGCCAATCCAAGTATGTTGGGTTACCTCCGATCTCTTTTGGAGGAAGAAGATTTCTATCGTTTTGAAGATGCCGTAACCAATTCGCGTTACGCTGCAGAAAGCGAAAAACAAGAGGCATTAAAAAATTACCGCGACAATTTTGTGAGACATAAAACACAGAATTTGCGCAAATTGAAAATGGAGAAAGGCAAAGACATTTTCCAATTCTTGCAACAGCTCAATAACAACCAAATTTATCAGCTTATAAAAGACGAAAGCGAGGATATGTCGGCCATCTTGCTCGCGCAATTGCCGCCCCAACAAACCGTAGAGTTATTGCGGTATTTCGAAATAGCCAAGCAGACCATCTTATTGCAGCGCATGAGCAATATTTCTAATGTGCCTACCTCTATGTATAAAGATGTAGCCAATAAATTCAGTCGCAAAGCCATCGCGGTGAAAGACATGGGTAATGTGGCGGTAGATGGATTGGCCTCTATATTGAATATCTTAGATACCCTTCCTCTTGAACAGCAAGATGCGTATATCGAAGACATTGCCAAATACGATTTGGATTTGGCACGTAAGATTAAAGAGCATTTCTTGACTTTCGATGGACTTTTGGAATTGGAATCTACCAAGTTATTGCGGGCAATTGAGGGGGTAGCGGGTTCAGATTTAGCCAGAGCCTTAATCAATGCCAAACCTGAGCTCACGCAACTTGTTTTAGATAGTAAAACCCAACGAGAACGCGATATTTTAGAGTCAGAGATTCAACTCAATAGCCAAATTTCAGAGAGCGAAATCGAAGACGCTCGTAAACAATTGATGTCGGTAATAAAAGAGAAAATAAAACGATGAACCATCCATTCGCTATGCGAAGCCCCCGAACACTGGGCCTTATATTCACGCTGATTGCAATGATTTATTCCCCTTTTGCGAAAGCCCAAGTGGGAAAGGAAGCGCGTATTGAACATTTAATCAATGCCGTTTTAAATGACATACCTAATAATTTGTACGATTTGCCCGCAGGCGTGCAACGGGTGGTGCTCTATGAAGTAGAGTCGAATATTCCCAAAGTATATTTGCGCAGCGAAGATTTGGAGCTTCAGTTGACCACCAAACTTACCCAAATGGGTATCAAAGTGGTCTTTTTGCCCGAATTTGCATCTAAAATTAACCTGAAAATACGCAGTACCGATTCTACTATTGTGATCGATAACCGCAAACCCGTATCGCGATTGAAAAGCAATCCTTACGAGTTCAATCGGGTATGTTTGGAGAATAACATTCAAGGGTTGTTTCGTTGTTTCTTGCATTACGATAGCGTAAACGGACCCAAACTGTCGATGAGTATTTTGCATCCTTCGAGTAAAAATTTATTGTGGATGAAGCAAATCGATTTATCGAAGGAATCGATAGTAAAACAAACCGACTTTTCGGTGAATTTTGGACTTGGATTTCAGAATATCAATGAAATTAGAGCGGCTGGGGGCGATTCGGCCTTGGCGCAGAATCTGATGGCGGTACCGTATTTCGTGGGACTCAATTACATGCAGTATTTGAATACCGCAAGAAGTCAACAATTGGGTATTGGCGTTAAAATGCGCATCGTAAATCAAACACCGGTTTCCTATGCCGATACCAATTTAGGTAAATTGTCGTCTGCATTCATTCCTTCGGTAGGAATTACCTATAAAGCCCATTTCCTTAAGAAAAAGACAGTGATACCCAGTTATTGGATGGGTTTTCAACTGGGCTTGAACTATTTCAACTATAACCAATCGTTTATGGGATTGGAACAATTGGTAAGTTTCCATGTCTCGAACCGCATGCAATTGGGATTGCGATTGGAGCAAACCTTGTCTGAATTCGATTCGTATGCCAACGACTCTCAATTCGAAGTTAAACTCGATAACATCAATTATGCACTACAGATCTCGATTCATTTTTAGTGGAATTCTGACACTTTTGGTGTCGTTTAGTGCCTGCCGTTCCTACGACTCTATTTCTGAAGAACGAGACCGCCTAGAGCGTTCCAAGGCTGTATATTTATTAGA
Organism: Bacteroidia bacterium; assembly: GCA_965659745.1. Classification (GTDB taxonomy): domain Bacteria; phylum Bacteroidota; class Bacteroidia; order NS11-12g; family UBA955; genus VMCP01. The sequence goes on along the minus strand of CBFHXF010000004.1, from coordinate 3,361 downwards.
TACGGCGCAACGCGATGTTTTGGAAATTAGCTATGAGCAAGGCGGCGTAGATATGTCCTTGCGCCTGTTTTTAAGCGAACACGAATTCGAAATGGAATTCGATAAAAATCCCAACGACGGACTCAATGTGGCCACTACTTCTATAGCCAAATCTCAAATTAAAACCTCCGACGGTCGTGCTTTGCCCTCCAAACCTGTGGGCAACTTAAAGTCCGACATGTCGAAAGTGATATATGCTTATAACCTTGCACAAACCCGCTTTTATAATAAAGATTATGAAGGCAGTTTGGCTTCCCTCGACAGCTCACTCGCCATCATGCCTACCAGTGATGCCTATGCGTTGAAAGGGTCGATTCTTTTTGTCTTGAAAGAATATGATTTGGCACAGTACTATTGGGCTGAAGCCAAAAAGTTAAATCCCGAGTTTGTAATCCCGCAAGTTACCCGCAAATAAATGAAGTTTTCTATTTCTACTGTTATTGTTGTTGTGCTGGCCCTTGGGCTGCTCGCTTTTGGAATCATGGATGTAGTGGGAATGGTGCATTTTAAGAAAATGTTCCCATTTCTGGCATTCAGTCGGTATTTCGATATCCCTAGTTTGTTTATTGTAATGGGTGGATTGTTAACCAATACCTCTATTATGTTCTCGCCTCAAGTGGTGGCACAAGCCTTCAAACGCGTGGGTTTCTTATTCAGTCATTCGGCCTATACCGAGAAAAAACAATTCGAAACCGTTCAAACGGTGGCCTCTTGGGTGAATCCCTACAATCAAAATCGCGTGGCCTTTATCAATGAAAATATCGAAAAGTTAAAGGGTACCGCCGCCGGTTATTTCATCGGATTGCTTTCTGCCAATTATACCAAAGATGAATTTGCGGAAATCGCAAATAAATACATCCACCAAAGCTATGTCGAAAATAAAAAGCTGTCTGACGTTTTTCAAAGTATGGGAAACTCAGGTCCGGCATTCGGTATGTTTGGAACCCTCTTCGGACTCGTGTATATGTTGAGTTCGATGGACGATCCCTCCAAAATTGGTCCCGGTTTGGCACTCGGATTATTGGTTACCCTGTACGGAGTATCTTTAACGCATTTGTTGTTTTTTCCCTTAGCGAAAAAGTTAAAAATTGCGGCCGATAAAGAGCGTTTGAACGAAGAATTAATGGTAGAAGGCATTTATTTGATGTTAGAGCGTAAAACGGAGATCTTCATTAAAGATTCTTTGGAATCTCAGATAGAACGTAAATTCATGCAAAAACTTCAATTGAAGAAATAAACCATGTACAAAAAAGCGCGCTACGATAATGACGGTGATGGGGCTCACGACGAAGAGAGCTGGTTGTTGACGTATGCCGATACCATCACCAATTTGATGGGCTTTTTTGCGTTGCTGTTGGCCCTTTCAGTGTTGGATAAAACCAAGTTCAAGCAGTTTACGAACTCCGTGAAAGAGCAGCTAACCAACGAGGAAGTGTCCAACTCCATGGAAGATCTTAAAAAACAGCTCGATTCGGTTTTTGTAAAGCAAACCGCGCAGGGCGTTTTGGATATCAATATGGATCGTACCGGTATCAAAATGGTGGCTAAGAATGCCTCTTTTTTCAGTTCGGGAGATGCCCTATTGCTTCCCGATGGTAAAAGAATTATCAATACCGTTACCGATAAAATCAGAGCCATTCCCGATCAATTTTCGGTCGATGTGGAAGGCCATACCGATAATGTGCCTATTTCCAATGAACGTTTTCCCAGCAATTGGGAATTGTCATCGGCCAGGGCCTCGAATGTGGTGCAATACATGATTTCTCAAGGCATCGATCCTGCGAGCATCAAGGCCTCCGCGTTTGCCGATACACGCCCCGCCGTTCCGAATGAATTTCCCGATGGGAAACCCAATCCTAAAAATCAAGCCGCCAACCGACGCATCGTGGTGCGCATTTATTATTGAAAAATGAAAAAAGCGGGATGGTTCATATACGTTTTCTTGCACCTCACTTTCGGGTGGAGTCAAACAGAACTGTTCCATTTTAACAATCCCTTAAGCAGTAAAGCCGCCGCTTTGAATCCGGCATTTTTGCCCAGATACGGCCTCAATTTCTCTTTTGCCACTTCCACACAATTTACACCGGGGCAGATTCAATTATTTGATATTTTTAGGTCCGATTTAGATCCGGCCCAAACCCTAAGGGTGCTATTGGCCGATTCCAATAAAGATTTGCGCGATATGAAGTTCGATCAGGAGCTCGGACTTTTAGATATAGGCATTAGAAGCCGCCGCTCCTATATTCACATGAGCTCGAAATTTATTGCCCGGGCCGATTTGAATATCGACAAAGATCTTTTCGGTTTGGCGTTTTTTGGCAATGGCGATACCCAATATTTTAAAAAGCCCGTAGAATTAGATTTTAGCGGCACCAAGTTTCAGTTGCACATGGAACACCGCATGAGCTACGGCCGTCAGATAGGTTCTAAATGGTATTTTGGGCTCTCCGCGAAGGTCATTCACGGTTTGGCGCGCCTGCAATTGGATCGGGCCAAGTTTGATTTGCTCACCGACGAAAACGACTCTTCCATTTATAGTTTATCGGCCAGAGGCGACGTTAACGCCGTTTCTACCGGTTTCCAGGGAAGTATTTTAAAGCCTTATGACCCCTTGTGGTATTTGCAAAGGGTGCCGTTTGCGAACTATGGACTGTCGTATGGGGGAGGGTTTATTTACCGTCCGTTCGATTTCTTGAGGATATCTTTTTCTACCGAAAATCACGGTACCACCGAGTGGAATTACTTCCGTTCCGAGCATAATGTATCGGTAAATATGGCCCAATTTCAGGGTTTAGATACGATTGGTCTGTTGTTTCGGCAGGAAAACCGCAGTTTAAGTCAGGAGTTGAACGACACCCTTGATTCATGGTATAGTATCAGCGAACGCAGTAAATACAAGCGAGAAATTACGACTTTACGGCCGCGTTATATTTTTGGGGCTGAATATTTGGGCTTCCGCCGGCATCGTTTGGGCGTGGTGTATGCGCAGGGTTTAGGCACCCGCTCTGATATAGATGTATGGTCCTTTTCGGAACATTTCGATGTAAATAAATATCTTCAGCTTTATGTGGGATACTCTCGATTTGTGAATCCGAGGCCCCAGAATATTTGGAACCTGGGTTTCTCGGCGCAGGCTTTGGGCATGCAATTATACGCACAGTTGAACAATGTTGTGGGCATTTTGTATCCGGGCAATACGTCGCATTATTACGGCGGACAGGTGGGTTTTAATATTAATATAGTAGAGAATATCGACAGCGATGGCGATGATATTCCCGACCACCGCGATAAGTGCAAGGATGTGTATGGGGTTCCTAAGTAT
>CBFHXF010000003.1:70845-94600 GCA_965659745.1 Bacteroidia bacterium | reverse complement strand
CACCATTTACAACATTACCTGAGGCATCTAATGAACCAAAGAACACATCCATTTTACCGTCAGCATTAGGAGTTACATTAAAGAGACCCGCCATAGGATTTAAATCAATCGAGTCTGTAAACTCACCTGTAAACCAGATTAAATTTTCTGATTCATCGTAAATAATATCCGATATTGATTCGTCGCCCTTACCTCCAAAACCACGGCCCCAAATGTAATTCCCGTTGCTATCTAACTTAATTAAAAAGGCATCGTTATTCAAAGGTTTGAGTGTATCTCCTATTAATGGTTCGGGATCCATATCAAGGTCTTTTTGGGTTGTACCGCCGACATACACAAAGTTAGAATCCGTTACAATTACAGAATTGGGATAAACCACACCACCATCGCCTACTAATTGAGCAAACCAATCTTTGTTCCCGTTTGCATCTAGTTTTAGAACACCACCGTTTCTACCTCCAGTAGGGGGAGTGTAATTAGCCCCGCTTGAATTATTTGGAATTTTTACAGTACCCGTAAAATAGAAAGTTGAATATGTGTTACCCTTTTGATCACCTGTAATATCTAACCCTACATCTACATACCAATCTCCAACTCTAACCGCCCATTCGTATGCGCCCGAAGCATTTAATTTCAAAATATAACATTCCTCTAATCTTCGAGAAGTAAGAATATCACTTTGGGTAGTATCTGGATTAAAATCTTGATTTCCTATAACTGTACCCACAATATTGATATAACCTGAATCTGAAACAAAAACGTCATTGGGGCTAGTAAATCCATAAGATTTCGCCCAAATAAAATTCCCTGCTGTATCTAGTTTCAAAACGAAACTACCTGGATGACATTTGTAAGCACTACCATTAGGGTTAAAATCAAGGGTATCCGCAGTATAGCCCACCACGTATAAGTAATTTGAATCTGTAATAAAAATACTATTAGCGCCATCATCGCCTCCAGCAGTTCCTAATGCCAAGGACCAAATCACATTTCCGTTTGGCTTAGATTTTACCACGTAAAAATCAGATGACCCATTTGAACTATAGTCATGATTACCGGAATTATCGAAAGAAATACTCGTATTGAAACGTCCACAGAAATACACATCTCCCGATGAATCGACTTTCATATCCGAAAGGTAATCCCTACCCGCACTGCTGTAGTTGATATTTGAATATGCAACATATACGCTATCTTGAGCGGATGCAGACAATGAGAATGTAATAAGAAAAATAACCAAAAGAAATTTTAAGGAAATTGGGAACTTATTTTTCACGATGTGCGTAGTATTTGGCATAATTAAAAAATCAAAATATTTTCTCTACGCAATATTAATCAAATCTTTTTTGTTAAGATAGTTTCAATGCCAATATTTGGCAAACATTCACCATTTTTTCTAATCAAAAGCATACTATTTTATAATGTTATACATATAATTAGATAAAATCCAACGTTTACCAAAAACAGTAACATCCATTTTTCAATGGAAATCACTAAGTTTGTGATGTGCCAAAATCCAATATAAAAACAATGATTTTAAAAGGACTTTGTACCATAACTGTTTTAACATTAACTAAATTTAGTTATGCGCAAAACCTCCAATTTCGCCAATCATATGCGCAACGTGCGTTGTTAAATCCCGCATTAATTGGCACCGGACAATTAAACGAAGAACAATCGGCTCGAATCAGTTCCGGGACCAAAGGACAATGGCTTGGATTGGGCAAAAGACTATTTGCTCAATCCATAGCGATAGATGCCCCTATTTCTAATACCAATGCGGCATTCAGCGCGGGTGTTTACACTACCGATTTGATTTCTGGATCAGAAGGCCGTTCTCGATACTCTCATATCTCTGCCCACATAGGTTATGCTTACGAGTTAAAAATCAGCAAGGACTTATACCTAAAAGGAGGTATAAACACCCAATTTTCCTCATTTAATTTTGGAGCTGAACAATTTTTCTGGGAAGACCAAATCAACGCCTCCAACACCGGATTTTTGATACCCACCCAAGAACCCAATGCTCAAATTACAAAAAATGTCTTCCATGCATCCGCGGGACTACTTATTTATGGAACTAAAGGTTTTTTAGGCGTTAGTGCTCTGAATGTGAACCAGCCTGATATCTCGTTCTTTGAAGAAGGCGGTCAAAACATTCCCTTAAACATCAATATTCACGCTGGATATGAGATTTTCGAATCGGAATCAGGCACAAAATTCGTTCCCTCTGCCACCTACTCTATTCTTCCTGAAGCACAATCGAGATCACTAATGTTTAATGGTATCCGAGATAATTTCAGAATGGGATTGGGAATACAAAACACCGAGGCTTACAGTTCACAATCTTATTCTTTGAATTATTATTTTGGTGCGCGATACGATAAATATTACATTGGCTATGCGAACGATTGGAACCTAAGTGTTAAAAACTCTTCCATTCCCCTTACTCATGAAATCTCAATCATTATTTTTCCATATGCGACCAAGGTTTCCAAAAGACCTAACCCATTCCCGGAATATTAAACCTCTACAGCTCAAAAGAGCCAATTGTGAATAGTATTACCCCCCTATATTGATATTCAGACCTACCGCAAGAACTTGCTTGAATTGCAATCTTGGTCCGGTGCGTTCCCCAAGTTCATCTAAAGCAATTTGAATATCATCATCATATACAAAATGTAAAATCAAATTGGTGGTTATAAACTCATTCACTTGTAAATTAAAGGTATTCTCAAAATCCACGTCTATATTCCCTGGATTTTCAATATAGTTGGAGAATAAAACCAATCGCGATTGGATACCAATATTTTTAACTATTCTCGGCTCGTTATACTCTACGCGCATGGAACCACCCGCCTCGGAGCGAAACTTTTTTCCTAATGTTAAATACTCACCCGTAAAATAATCGTATTCTCCTGGCTCTACACCATAAGCACCTTGATTGGCCAAATCTTGATTCAATACTATGGTGTTTTTACTGGTAACAGGACCTAAAAATACACTTAATTTAGAGCTCGGAACGAAATCAAAACCTAGTGAACCCATAACATATCCCGGTGCCATAAACTCAGAAATCGGTTTTTCATCTCCCAAGTTATAATATCCTGGCTGAAATTGAGAACCTAGAGATACGAGTCCCGTATAAAACCACTTGTCATTGGCTCGCAAACCAAATTTCGTAGTTATCTCTAAACGATCATCGTTCTTGAACCATTGGCCTTCACGACCTTGTAACATGATACCATATCCCGCATCAAAATTCGTTTCCCAGTTGAATTTTTCGCTAGTATAAGCCAAACTCAAACTCAAAGAAGTAGAAATTGCAATAGAATTCTCTCCCCCACCTTGCCAATTGGAAAATTGTGCTTGACTGGTGCTAATAACCGAATTACCCCCAAAAGTCCACTGTCCTAAGCTTGGCTCGTCATAAGGCTCGTAATCATCCCATTTAGAGAAGCCGGTTTTTGGACCGTATTTAGTAACGGCTTTTAATAGCCCATCTGCATTTATCCTTTCATAAGGCTGACCTGTATTTGAATAAGACAACGCCACGACAGGAGCCATCAAAAAAACGATTAATAATTTAAATTTGAACATGGTACCGAACGTAATGCAATAATAAGTGCATTAAAGTTTTAAACCAAAACAAGTAACTAATTAGTGAATTTATGTTATAAAATATTATCTCTTATACATGCGCTGATAGTACATCTTATGCATAGCATTCGTGCCATCATCGTCGTCTTGCTTCCCCTTAAACGCACGTAAATTATACGTTAGTTGTACCATCACGTAACGCGTTAAAACCGTAGTGCGTACATCCTCAAAGTAGGTCTCGTTCACATTTCTAACAATACTCTGATTTTGATTTAATAAATCATACAACTGAACTCGGAAATCCCACTCATTTTTCTTACCAAATTTACGACCCAAACCCATATTCCATAAATAAATAGATTGATTAAAATTAGCCTGAAAACCGGTGTATAATTGATGATTCAAATCGGAATTAATAACCCATTTCCCCCCCGGCATCCAATTTATTTGTAATCCCGTTCTTTGGATCCAATAGGTTTGATTTAAACTGCTTTGTAAGGTATTCACCACCTGATTGTAAGAAGTAGCACTGCTAATATTAAAATCCAATCTTTCGCTAATATTAGATCCTAAACCTAAATCAAAACCCAAACTCGGATTCTTACTGGTATTTCTCTGCGGAACCAACGCATCAATCTGTATCAAACTTGGAGTTTCCCGGTAATCGAAGGAAAACCCGGTGTTTAAATTAAGTTTTCCTTTTAATAAAGGTCTTGACCAATTGATTCTACTACCCAAGGTAAAAGCCCCATCTAAATTTACCGGTTTCGACAATTGTGTACCTGGCCTTAAATAAAATGCGGTATCGCCCGTGGGAACCCAAATACCACCGCTTGCTGCACTTGCTATTTGAGTTAATGTCGTTAAAGCGTTCATAGATGCCGTTCCGCGCAAAAATGCAAAGAACATGCGACCCGTTTTGGCATCCATATTGAAATACCGCGAAAACAAGCGATGTTGAAAATCTTGAACCAAATTGCTATTTCCCGTAGTTAATTGAAGCGGATTCGCATTATTAATTACCTCTTGCAACTGAGTAACCGAAGGCGCATTATTAGACGTTCTATAATAAATACGCATCCCATTAGCACCGCGTTTACCACTTCTTAAAGTTAATTGTGGCAAGACCGATAAAAAACGTCTGTTTATATCTAAACCAACTGGAAACATTTGCGTTCCATTTAAATAGGCTACCTGACCATCAACTCCCACCGTCAATTGAATGCCCTTTTTCATTCGTTGAAAGCGCATTCCTGCCGCATGGCGACTATACCCATTATCGAAACTGCTCGACAAAACCGTATCTAATAGCTCATAATTGCCCCCAAAATAAGTTGGAATGTAATTCAAGCGATCGCTATTATTTTGATTTAGATTCATTTCATATGTAAACAATAAACTGTGAAATGAATCTAAAGGCTCCGTATACTCGATTTCTGTAGCCAATCCCAATACCCCTTGATCTAAACGTGTTTCTTGTTGACGGATGCTCGAGTCAGAACCCCTAAACAACCGGTTATCTAACACACTCGTGCCGCCCGATGTATTGTAACTGGGCACCAATTCAATAGCCAAAGAACGCCCCTTTTTGTCGAACGCATGCAACCAATCAATTTCAAAAGCTCCGTTAAGCGCCGAATTATCATTCGTGAACAGATTGTTCATCAAGCTTATCAACTTGGTATAGTCCGCAGATTGTGACACACCCACAGTAGGTAAAGTTTGATTGGTAATCTGATACGTCAATCGGGGTTGCATGATAATCCGATCGTTGCTGTCTATATTCCATTCCAACCTAGAGCTAAATCGATGCTGTTGACTGTAATTGGTCTGCTCAGCATCTTCAGTGTACCTTAATCCTAAATCTCCCAATTCCCCACCCGTAATGAATAACCTATCGGTATTGCTATTCTTAATATTATTGGCATCGCTAAAGAAATAACTGCCACTCACATTCCATTTTTTTCCCCATTTATCCGAATAGTTCAATCCTAACAAAGTAGATTGCGTTATGCCGTCGTTACCCGCCACGAAAAAATCGCCCATGCCCCTACGCCCAAAATTTCCCCCACCAAAAGAACTTGAAATATCATCAAACGCGAAATTTTGTTCATTAATATTGTTAGACTGGAATAAAAAAGAAAGCCTACGGTCGCCATCAAACGTATTATAAGTAGCGCCCGTCTTGTATTTGGTATCATCGCCAGTGCCGTCAATAGATTGACCCACACCCCCATAAAACTTACCAAACTGCCCGTTTTTAAAACCCGACTTAGTAATAATATTCATGGTTTTAGTGGTATTCCCATCATCGAATCCCGTAAACTGACTCTGCTCGGATTGGGCATCGTAAATCTGAATTTTAGATATCGATTCGGCGGGCACATTCTTTAATGCCGCTTTAGGATCTTCCCCAAAATAAGGCTTCCCATCAACCAACACGCGAACTACCTTCTCGCCTTGCGCTTCTATTTCGCCATTTCGTTGAATAACACCCGGTAATTTCTTAACCAAATCTTCCGCACTCGCATCTGGATTTACTTTGTAGTTAGAGGCATTCATTTCTGCGGTATCGCCCTTCATTTCTATGGCCTTTGTGCGAATTTCTATCGCCTCCATCTTTTCAGATTGCTTCAACAGGGTAGTGATGCCCAAACCTATGCCAATACCCGTTTCGCCCCGTTGCATCTGGGGTTTTACTAAATTAATGGCCGTTTCGTAATTCGTGGCTTGTGCTTTTATAACCGCCATCGACTCCCGCAAACTCACCCCGGCTGCTCTTAATTTCTGAAAAGACTCTCGAGACACTTCCCCACCAAAAAATCCCTCCGAATTTGTCTCGCTCACATAAAATGGCTCTGTTTGCCTTTCTAACCAAGACAAAATAAGCGTTTTATCACTCAATATTTTCAACGTATCTGCGGGTAAAATGTACACCTGAATTTTAGCCTTAGCAATCCCTGTCCCGGTGGCATCAGAAACCCCTCCTTCGATTATAAACTGCATTTTGCCAAATCCTTGGGCATGTGCGATGCCCCCCATTAATCCAAACAGTACCAGTAAAAGATAATTTTTCATGAAACGGCGCAATTTACAATCATTTTACAATCATTTATTGGATTGTCGACTAACAACCATTGAAATCTTTTGACCGCACTTTTTACAACCTTTTTGTATTGAAATTGTTATCAACTCGTGAATCAAGTTGCCGTTGTTTTCCCCCACCAATTATTCGAACCGAATCCCGCTATCGAAGCCGCCCCCAATGTGGTATTGGTGGAAAGCGATTTAATTTTCAATCAATACCAATTTCATATTGTTAAGCGCGTTTTTCACCGTTTGTCGATGATGCGTTATGCCGAAAAATTAATCAAAAAAGGTATTCCCGTCAGGTACATAGACGCCCAATCGCCCCTTTCCAACGCGAAAGTACTCTTCAACGAATTAAGTCAAAATCACACCGAGATACATGTCATAGAACCCGAAGACGATTGGTTGAGTAAGCATATTCGGGCCGGTCTCCAAGGCCATAGCGTGGATCTTAAAATTCATCCCAATCCCAATTTTCTTACCCCAATCAAAGTCGGTTACGACTTTTTCGATACCAAAAAACGCTATTTCCAAACCGATTTTTATTCCTTCCAAAGAAAACGTTTAGATGTTTTGATGGATGCGCAACAAAAACCTCTCGGGGGAAAACTTACTTATGATTCCGAAAACCGAAAGTCATATCCTAAATCTCACGCCTTTCCCAAAGTATCCTTAGCACCCATTGGCCCCGATTATGATTTAGCCAAAGCCTATGTCATTGAAAATTTCCCCCAAAATTTTGGAACCTTAGACCATTTCGAATCTCATAATTACTTCTACCCAACTACCACGGAAGAGGCCCACGCGGCATTCGAAGAATTTCTCGAAAATAGATTCTTGTATTTCGGCGATTATGAAGATGCTTTTGGGAAAAATCCCGACGAACACTTTCTGTACCACTCTGTTTTAACTCCCGCGTTAAACATTGGACTAATTAACCCCGACTATATTATTTCAAGAACACTCGATTTCGTAAAAAATCATGACATACCTTTGAATTCTACAGAAGGATTTATACGGCAAATTATAGGTTGGCGAGAATTCATGCGAATTGTATATCATCGCGAAGGACGTAAACAGCGGCTCTCTAATTTCTGGAATTTCAAACGTAAAATACCGGCGTCTTTTTACGACGGAACCACAGGCATAGAACCGGTGGATTTGGTTATAAAGAAAGTACTTAAAACCGGATATGCACACCATATTGAGCGGCTTATGGTTTTAGGGAATTTCTTTTTATTATGCGAATTCCACCCCAATGAAGTATACCGTTGGTTTATGGAACTTTTTGTCGATGCCTATGACTGGGTTATGGTACCCAATATTTACGGAATGTCGCAATTTGCCGATGGCGGAATAATTACGACCAAGCCGTATTTTTCGGGTTCTAATTACATCACTAAAATGTCGGATTTCCAAAAGAAAAAAGAACCTTGGCAAGAAATTTGGGATGGACTTTACTGGAGATTTATACACGAAAACAGACAGTTCTTTCAACAAAATCCGCGATTGGGCATGATGGTAATTACCTACGACAAGATGTCGGACGAGAAAAAAGCCGCACACCTACACCATGCGGAAACCTTCCTCAAGTCTTTGGATCAAAACTAAGTAGCACATTTCTACTGGCACTAAACCATACAAATCGAGCCTGTTTTATGGCATTCATATGTTTCAAAATTGCCTTATATTTGCGTTGAAAACTAAAATAATATGAAAAAGTATTTATTCGGATTTGCAGCAGTAATCGCATTAGGATTCTCTGCATGTACAGATGACGAACCTGTAAACGACGGACCTGCCGTTAGCCCTATCGTTGCTAAATGGGAAGTAACAGACATTTCTTCACGTGTTCAAGACAGCATGACAAATGGAACCCTTTTGGACACTACGATTTCTGAAATGTATGCCGCTAATGAAATGGTAATTGATCTAAGAGCCAATGGCGATGCTATCACTACCTATGATGACGGTGGTATGATGGATTCAGATACCGGCTACTACACCTACAGTGCTCCTATTCTAAAGTTATATGAAGATAAATCAGATATGACTAATTTTGAAGAGTATACTGTTACTTTAAGCGGCAATAACGTAGCTTTAAAAGGCCAAGACTTTTATGAAACAATGGATTTTGGAGGTTTCCCTCTAGCGTTGAAGTTCAGCGTTACGATTAACGCAAAAAAGAAATAATCTTTCATTTGCAATTTTCACAAAAGGCTGCCCACGGGCAGCCTTTTGTATTTAGAAAACCTTACGCCTTACAGCGACCAAACCAAGGTGCCCAACACCATTCTTGGGGCGTATAAGCGATAGCCTGCCGGACGTGCGGCCACCACATGTTCTGAGTTAAGCGCATTTTGAACACTTAACTTGAACGTCCAATGCTTATGCGTAAAAGACGTACCTACATTATGCACCCAAGAAGCCGGTAGATCAGCTGTGCCAGATCCCGCCACACTTCGGCGTTCAGATTGATACACACTTTGTACAAAAATCTGATACGATGCCACGACATATCCCAATACCACACCTCCTTGAAATTGAGGAACATAAGGCAATTCATCGTTAATTTTCACCGCACTCCACTCCTCAAAATCGCTTTTGAAAGAATCGGTAAAACGCGCATCCGTAAAAGTGGCATTGGCATTAATTTCAAAACCTTTCCAACTATAACCCGCACGTGCTTCAATACCCTGCACCAAAGCCGCACCCCCATTGAACATGTCGCCGGTGCCTGTGCCACCCGAAGCCGCCATATCAGAACCCAGTAAACGGTCGTATGCGCTGTGAAACGCCGTAATCTGAACCGGTAACTGCGCATGCTTAATACCCAATTCGCTATTTACACTGGTCTCAGGCAATACCCCTTGTTTAGACCCAGCCGGGGTAAAACCTTTATGAATGCCACCAAAAGCAACCCATTTGCCCACGCTTTTATTCAAGGAAGCGCCTGGCAATAATACCTGCGTACGGTTATCTCTAACCGTCATAAGGTCTTCATTGCGATCAGGATTTGCATTTCCAAATTCCACACGATACGCATGGATCTGTTCCCCCCTCAACCCCGCTTGGAACGTCCAACCATTCCAACTTGAAGTAGCTCTGTAATAGCCACTTTGTGCCGCTGCCCAATCGATACGATTGCCTGCGGCGCCTTTTTCTCCTTGGGAAACCAAAGAAAGGCTCGTTCCCATAGCATACTTATCGGTCCACTGAAACCGGTCCTCTCCATCGCTATGCAAACGCAAACCTGCTTCATGAGTAAGTTTGAGGGCATTCCAGTTTTGTGTATAAGAAGCCCTGAATTGTATTCCTTGACTGTAATATTCTCTGTTATTAGCTTTGATATCGCCAATGGCGGCATCCATTCCCCTGCCATCAATTGCGGCAAATTCTTGCGCATAACGCGTGGTATTTGACAAAATTGAAGCGATATCCACCCCGCCATTACCTGCATTCACTTTGTCGAGTTTATACCAATTTCTATTAATTTGGTGGCGATACACATCGGCACGGAACCACCCTTTTTTCAAGTTTAAGGTGTACGCAAGGCGACCCATAATTCGGTCCATGAACATACTGTCATTCATAGCACCCAAATACTGTTTGCGTGGATTTTGCTGGGCGTCTTCCAGACTCAATCCTAAATAAGTTTGATTCGAACGTTCTTGTGTTCCGCCGATAACTAATTCTAAATGATGAATGTCTTTGTTATCTAAATGGTGACCTACCTTGAGATAACCGTCGCGCAGTAAATAACCACCCGCGGCCGTATTATTGAATTCTTTAAAACCGGCGGCGCCACTTTGATTGAACGCAAATCCTATAGAAGTTCGAGGCGCGACTTTAACTTCCCCCAGGATAGCATGACGATTTTGGCCAAAATTACCCCAAGCGGTAGACACCCGTAAATCGTTTTTCTCATCTAACACAGGTGTTACCATATTAATGGCGCCGCCCGTAGTTTGAGGGCCGGTGATGAGCTGTGCCGAACCCTTTAGGATTTCGATATTCTGATACTTCCACATGGCAGGCGTATAGTATGCCGCAGGAGAAGAATAGGGAGCGGGAGCGGTAAGCACCCCGTCTTCCATTAGGGTAACGCGACTCGAACGCAAAACGCCTGTGCCTCGTAAACCCACATTCAAACGCAATCCCCAACCGTCTTCTTGCTGCGTATACACACCGGGTAAGGTTTGCAACAATTGGTTACCATCTACTTGATCAAAGCGCTTTATCTCCTGCTCGCGTAATAACACTTCAGAACCACTTAAATGGGCAATCTGTCCCAAATCTTTACGGGGAGCCAAGATGGTAATCGATTCCATTTCCACGGGAGCGACGGCGCTTCCATTGGCTGTATCTAATGGACTTGCAAATGGTTGTGCAGATAAAGAATGGAACTGTAAAACAGAAACTAAAACTACGATACCCAAAAATGTAACTTTCATGTGCTTGTTTAGATTGTTTCTAATTAAGCACAAATCTAATTTCAATTTAGACTAATTCCAAATAAACTATCTTTTTTTAGAAATTCATTTGGGCTTGAACGCGCATAAAACGTCCTATTTGTCGGTTATCTTGCTTCTGGAAATCTTCATAACGTCTATCGGCAATATTATAGGCGAGCACCAATTCAAAATTCTTAAATGGAATCCATTCCACTCCAAACTCGGTTTCTTGAACTTCGTAAGAACGTGCGTCTCTCTCGTGCTTTTTACCGCCATCGTAATAGGTATATCTTATGAAGGGATGAATTATATGCTCTTTATACCGTGCCATATAGTTTAACATGATATACCCTCCTTTAATAGGAGTAAGTTCAATAGAATCTGTTAATTTATTAAACTCTGGTCCCCTACCCACATTATACTCGGCTTGTATACCAAATGGCTTTGGATACAGCACAAAGCTAGCGGCTGCACGACGGTCGTCATATGTTAAATCTGAAACTACTTTTACACCGCTACTTACACTCGGCAAGGTGTACTTGCCTTGATAGGCTTGTACGCCTGTTTCAATAATTTGATTACCCGCATAAAAAGGCCAAGAGAAACGGACCACCTGATGCATAGAATTATTTAATTCTGGCTTGTTGGCGTTTTGACCATTATATACACCGTATCCAAAGCACCCGTAATCGCCGGAGCCTTTGAGTCCTGATTTCACTAATTCCGACAATAACTTACGTTTTTCAACGGGAGCCCAATACAAAAACACCCCTAAATCGCGCTCATTCGCAGATCCACTATTCAAAGCATCGTCTCGATCCAAATTAATTCGATTTTGACTGCTTTGCATATTGATAAAGCCATAAGGTGTTTTACTCTGACCAAATCTTAAACGCCACGAATTGTCTTCCACCAAACCTAAGTCAAAATAGGCATCCCTAACTTGGGCATAGTGAATACTTGAACTACTGGTGCTGCTTGCAAAATCTAACTGTACGTACATAAACATCCGAGGATGCACCATCCCAGCCACACGCAATCGATTTCGCCTGATAAAAAATCCATTCCCGTCACCAATACTCTTATCACATTGTTCGCAGGTTAAATCAGGATTCGTCTCGAATAACCGATTGTAACGCACTTGGATGTATCCACCCAAGGAAACCTTTTCAAACCAAGCTAATTTCTTTGATTCTTTTAAGGTAGATTGTGTAAAATCAGAAAGTCTAGGCTCAAAAATAGGAGCCGCATTTTGTGGCATAATCAAGCTGTCAATACCTGCTTGCGTCTCGCAAACGCAAACCACTGTGCATAAAGCCATCATTAACTTTATGTTTGCTAAAAGTGTTTTTATCATTACGCTAATGTTAAGAGTGCAAAGTTGCGGCCATAAAAAAACACTGCCGTTAATGCAGTGTTTTTTTAATGTTATGAAAATGTTAAGACTATCTTACCACCAGATAAATCAATCCAGCTACAACAGCCGAAACAGGTATGGTAACGATCCAAGCAAAGAGTAAACTCCGGGTAACTCCCCAACGCACCGCACTCAATCGCTTGGTAGCGCCTACACCTATAATAGAACCTGTTATGGTATGGGTGGTACTCACAGGTATTCCCATTTGAGCCGTTAAAAACAAGGTTATCGCACCCGCGGTTTCTGCCCCTACGCCCTCTAACGGTGTTACTTTAGTAATTTTTGTACCCATGGTCTTTACAATTTTCCAACCCCCACTTAAAGTACCTAACGCAATAGCGGCATAACAAGCCAAAGGTACCCAGTTCGGGATTTCCTTAAAGTCAATGATATCGCCATTGGCTATCATGGCTGCACCAATGATACCCATTACTTTTTGTGCATCACTACCGCCATGTCCTAAACTAAACGCTGCTGAAGATATCAACTGAAGCTTTTTAAACATATTTTGCATCCTAGCAGCCGTGGGATTCTGAACTTTTTCTACCCAATAATACACCAACGCAAACACGGCGAAAACCGCCATCATTATATTGGTGAGCATTCTATTATCGGCTTTTGAAAGATCTTTTTGTAAGGAATTCGCTACGTCAATCTTGTATTTTTGGATAAATTTCTCAGTTTTTGCCTCACCCAGACCCAAGATCGATGCCACTTTTAGTGCGGTTTCTTTTTCACCCAAAGAGTCGAGCATTTTAAAACAAGAAAGAGAAGCCTCTAATTTGGCATCTGCTTCATCCAAAGCCGGTTGCGACTCCGGCTTAAAATACGCATCCTTTTTCAATTGTTCGTATTGCAAAAAGCGCTCTGCTACTTCTCTTTGTTTATTGATTTTTACATCAGAAACATCCACGTTCGCTATGATTTGTGAAACCACAAAATCACCACCTTTGGACTTATAATCCGCCAAATAGGGTAATGAGGCATCAAAATGTTCCTTCGCTAAATCATAATTATGCTTCAAATGAGCATCTTGTGGATTTTTATTCACCGCCTTTTTATAATATTCCACTCGATAAAATTTGGCAAGATTCTCTTCCAACTTCTGATTCATGAAATAATGAAAGGTAAAAAACAACACTAAGGAGGAAACAACCATTATGGATAAACGGCCCCAATAATTTTTCTTTATAGTTACTAGGGTGATGTACGCTGATATAACCATTCCCATTACCGGTGCTAAAACGATAAAATAGACGGTTTTCATAATCTTGTCGGAAGCAACCACATCCGACAAAGGCATCATGCCCTTTTCTGCAAACGCATGCATTAAGGCAGCACCTGCAAAACCGCCTATTAATGTATGTGAAGAGGAGGAAGGAATTCCATACCACCACGTCAATAAATTCCACAAAATAGCTGCTATTAAACCCGCAAGTATTACCTCTAAGGAAATAAAGTTGTTTACCACCGTTTTACTAATGGTATTGGCCACAGCATGGTCTTTAAAAAGGAAAAAAGCGGCAAAATTGAACATGGCCGCCCATAAAACCGCTTGAAATGGAGTAAGTACTTTGGTACTTACAATCGTAGCAATAGAATTTGCGGCATCGTGAAACCCATTAATATAATCGAATATCAATGCTAACACAATGATTAATACAACCAATGTCATAGCGCCCTAATTATGCGTATTTTACAATGATGGTTTCAATCACATTGGCCACATCTTCAAACTTATCAGTTGCCACCTCCATAACCGTATAAACTTCCCTACGGCGGATTAAGTTTTTAAAGTCGTTCTCGTTATCAAATAGTTCTTTGATGCAACTGTCGAAAATTTTATCGGCATGATTCTCCAAACTATTGATTCTTACGATGGCCTCCATGATCTTTTCTGGGCGTTTCAACTCACGCAACTGCATGATGACCTGACTCACCTCTTTAGCCCCTTCGCAAATTACATCGGCCAAACGGCGTATGCCTTCGTCGTTAGGATTCACCTCATGGAAATGTATTTTCTTAACAGATGCATAGATATAATCAACAACATCATCCATGGCAGTAGTCAGATAATGGATGTCTTCGCGATCAAATGGAGTGATGAAATTTTTACCTAACTCCTGAAAAATTTGATGCGTTACCTCATCATTTCGGTGCTCCAAATCTTCCATTTCCGTATGAATACGCGCGCGCTTTATCGGATCTGTTTCGTTAACAAACTCTTTTAACTTCTTGCCAATATCGGCAACGTTTTTACCTGTTTGCTCAAACAGATTGTAAAAAATCTTGTCCTTAGGTAGGAAAATGCTGAAAATGTTGTTTAAGGCCATATTCGTAAATTGATTTGCAATAATAGAAACCTTATTTTAACAATTTCATAACATTGGATAATTTAACACAATGATAATATTGCCTACTTACAGCATGCCTTGCTCCCCGAATTGCCTTTCAATGCATTGCGCTTGAGTTTCCGTATTTGGGGCTTAATCACTCCTTCTTTACATATCCAAGCTTTATTGATGTCAAATCCTTTATAAACCTCTGTTTTCCTTCCTGGCCAATCGATTCCAACCTCCAAAATTTCAATTAAGGCGCCCATCCCTATCTCTAACTCCATACTATTAGATCCAAAAGTTCCTCCATCACCAACGGTATGATACCAATTTTGCAGGTTACCCGAGGCTGTTTTTCCCGTTACCCGCACTCTCGCACCAATGCAATTTTTATTTTCTCTACTGCTCAACTTCAAGCGAAGCCAATTGTTACCCGTATTCGGATTTACAAACAGTGCATTATGTGCGTCGTCACCTTCAACTGCTCCTCCCAAAGTAACATATACATCTTGATCTCCGTCATTATCTAAATCTCCAAACCCAATTCCATGTCCTTTTTGTAAATGTCCCATTCCTGAACTCATGGTAACCTCATCAAAACCTTTTCCTCCGCGATTCAGAAATACCCTATTGGGAACTAAAGTAGTAAATGCGAATGCTCCTGTACCTGCATACACATCAATCCAACCGTCGTTATTCAAATCGCCCGAATTGAAGCCCATGGCAAATATCATTTTATCGATATTCCATTCCTTACTGACCTCTTTAAAGGTTTCATTTCCCTGGTTCAAAAACAACTTGGTCTTTTCTACTTTATTTGGAATTCCTAACATCTCTTCCCCTACATCTTGGGCTACATAATCCAAACGATTTAATGGAAAGGAGGTACTCAAAATATCCGGATATCCATTGTGGTCAAAATCGACTACAATAGCCGGAAACGACATATTGGGCAAGGTTACACCCGCTTTATTGGCAATATTTTCAAATTTTAATTCGCCGTTCGGCTGCTTCCCCCGATTCATAAATAAATAATTGGGTTGACCTAAACAGCCCAAAAACAAATCCATCCAACCATCGTTATTGAAGTCGGCAAAATTAGCCGCTTTTGCATATCCAAAATTCCCATCCATGCCCCAATCCTTAGCTTTATCGGTGAATGTTCCGTCGCCGTTATTGACAAAAAGTTCACAAGGGTGGGCGTTTTTATCATTATTCTCGTTGGCAATAAAAACATCCACCCATCCGTCGTTATTTACGTCGGCCCAAGTGGCCGTTTCGGTGGGATAAAAGCTCGAACCCATCCCCGCTGCAAAGGTTATGTCGCTGAATGTGCCATCGCCGTTATTACGCAACAAACTATTGGGCCATTCACCGCCTTCATCCAACCAAGCCCCTCGCAATAACAGAATATCCACGAATCCATCATTATTAAAATCCGCCTGTTTGGCATTCAATCCGCCCGTAATACCACGCAATTGGGAAGAATCGGTAACATCAACAAACCCGCCTTTACCATCCGAAAAAAACAAGGTTACATTGTCTTTTATACCATAGGAACTGGCGAAAACATCCATAAAACCATCGCCATTAAAATCTTCAATAATGCCTGCGCCCGACAAGCCTTTAACATCCACGCCCAAATCAGTAGCTGCATTAAATAAAGGAGTAAATCCCGGAACCTTGGTATCGGCAGCCGCAAAATCAATTCTGAATTTTTCCGGAACACCTTGGGGGAAATCGCCTAACGTCATTGCCGCTATATTAAAGAGCCATTTTAATTGAATATCATCTGGGTAAACTTCCAATAACATGGCATAATAACGCATGGCCTGTTGGGAACCCTGTTTTTTAAGGTGGATAGCCTTTCCTTTAAGAGGCAGTATACAACTTTCGGAATTGTGATTGGCCACGCAGTTTTCATTTTCTCCATGACGTAGATAGGCCACTGCCAACAATTCGTAAAGCGATTTGAATTGAGGTACTCGAATTTTCTCTTCATCGCTTCCATTGAAATCTTTAAGAAACGTTTCAATCTCCTTTATAGCACCGTGTGCGTTACCCGAATTGAGTAATTCAAACGCATATTTCAAATACCATACAATGGCCTCATTCCCTGATTTAAAGGAGGGTTTATTGAGTAAAAGATGCTCCGCTCTTTTGCCACTTAGAAAATAATTCGTTTGGAAATTGGCCACTGAATTCAAACTATCCAATAGCACCGCCATCTGACGGTTTCCCTCAAACCTCGGATCTAAGCTCTCCGAACCGGCATTATTAACATCTATTTTTGGCTGACATGCAGAAAACAACAGTCCCAAAACCACTAACGCACTACACAAGTATTTCATAACTACACAACTTAAATTTTAATAATTCTAAATTTAAGTTGGTAATCATAACGATATCAACCAGGGAAAATCAAATATCCACAAATATTCTAGACAATTTATAACACTTCCGTGACTCTTACTAAAACAGAAGCAAGTTGCACTAAAACCTAACACAAAAAACGCTCCATTAATTTATTACAGACACCTTTTTTTTAGACTAAATTAAACTATAACAATCTGAGGGCGAGCTCAGAATTTGCATAACGGAACCTAAAAATAGGATTAACACTTTGGATTGCTCAAAGTGAAGTCAAAGTAAAAATGGAAGTAGTTATATTACAGGTAATCGGGAATCTCTCGAATCAAAAGATACGTTCCATTGGAATGTGTGGTTAGAGAACTCGCGCCTACACTTGCATTTGCCGCTGTGTGTCGAGAGTTAAACGTTAATTCATCTCCCTTTTTAAGATTTACTATAGCACAAGAACCGTTAATACTTTTATACCCATTCCCATTGAAGTTCGCTCCTGAAGTACCATTGCTAAATGCATAGGTTGCAGGTGATCTATGGAAATTATTCACCGCAATAACGGTGTAATATTCAAACCCGGATGCTTGATAATGCGTACCATACACCAAACGACCGGAAACATAAACAGTCATGTCTCTAGGGGCAGTAAAAATACCCGTACTCCTATTAAATGCACCTGATGAATTATCGATAAAAGGAATATCCCAAGATCCAATTTCGGTTTCTGTAGCATAATTTATGGTTTGCCCTCCTGAATTCTCGGCATACACATTTATCAATGCAGTATCGGCAAAATCTAACTTAACCCAATTGGATCCGTTAAATAAATAATGACCACTGGGTGCATTGGTTTGAAAAACTAAAAGGCCACCGGCGGGAGAAGCAATAGCATTCCGTTCCGTTGAAGTGAGGGAGGGTATTTTAAACCCTTTTTGAGTCGACTCAATTTGGAGTTTCGCTGAAGTTTGAGACGATGCATTATCTCCTATGATAATTTGGGCTTCAAGCCAAGCGGCCATAAAAGAGATTATGAAAAATAGATACCTCATTGAAACGTATTCAATTCCAAAATCGACAATGTATTCCCGTTACTATGGGTATTCAAATTAGAACCCGTTACTTGCATAGTCCGAAGAGTTAGCTCATCGCCCGATTCCAAATCAATTATTCCCTGAGCTCCATTTATGGGCATAAAACGCGTTTGGTTGTAACCAAATTCAAACGCTTGACATGAAACAGCGGTGCCGTTCACATAAAATGCTAATGAATACTCATTATTCCCGGTTGAATGAGATGCATACACCAAATTAGCACTTACAAAAATCCTCATATCTCTGGGAGCTGTAAAAACCCCGGTTGTTGCATTCCAAGCTCCTGAAGAATTATTTATGGTTGGGGTAGCCCATGAAGTAAGGGTAGTATATGCCGCTGATGGTATAGATTGTACCGTTGTTTTAGTTGTAAATACCTTTATTGGGGCGTTAGATTCATTTTTACAGCGCATCCATTGCGCGCTTTGGTATTGGTAAAGCCCTTTGTCGCCGTCGGTCTGATAAACCAATAAACCCTCAACCGGTGAAGCAATATTAGAACGTTGCGCGGCGGTCATACGCGGAGGAAGAAATCCCTTAGATGTGCTACTTACGTCTAACATAGCGCTCGTATGGGGTGTATTTGTGCCAATACCCACTTGAGCAAAATTAATTTGGACCCATAAACCCAATACTCCTAAAATCCACTTTTTAGAAACACTCATAAAGTTTTAACAAAAATAGAAATAACTCAGGAAATAGAATCTATATCAGAAGCCGGCTTTTGCGAAAACTGCAAAAATAGAATGTACGATTATGTCACTTTACGGCTCCAATCGTTTTTCCCAAAGCTTTTTACCCAATTTATCGAAGACTACCACTTCTATGTAACGCTTTTTATAAGGACCTTTTACGAAAATTTCAGCGTAGTTCTGTTCGGCCACATAGGTTTCGGGAACCCGCAAATTATTCACTTCATCGCTAAAATGAGAACCACTGGTGAGAGGAGAAACCGTTAAATCATAAATAGCCGGTTTACCTTCGTCTTTGAGCACACTTAATTCGGTATGATGTCGATCTCCATTAATAAAGACAACCCCTTTAATTCCTTCCTCTTGGATATACGTAATGATTTCATTCCTTTCGGTTTCGAATCCGTAATTGCTGTACATTTCATATTTACGGGCATCGCTTAATAATTGTCCGCCCATGGCAACAATCTTAAAAGGTGCCGTAGAAGAGGCGAGCGCATCTTTCAACCATTCTAACTGTATTTTTCCTAAAATCGTTCTGTCTCCTGATTTGCGTTCATTGGGACTTCGGAAGTGGCGGTTATCGAGTAAGAAAACATCTACATCGTTCCACGTGAACATACTGGTAATCCCACCGTTATTGGGAAGTCCATAACTAGGATTGGCCCAAAAATACGTAAATACTTCACGGGCTGTTTCTTTATTCCAAAAGGAACGGTCGCTATTGTTGGGACCAAAATCGTGATCATCCCAGATGGCATAATGTGCCATTTTCGATAAGAGTGCTTGCATTTCGGGCAGTTTGCGAGTGTGGGTATTGCGATACAACATGCCCGTACGGGTATTCCAATCTACCTCTCGATAGTACGTATTATCTCCTAACCACAACATAAAATCAGCGTTATGATTGGCCATTGCATTGAATATTTGAACGTCGCCACCATAGGGTTTCCCGGGTCGATCGGTTGCACTATCATTGACATAAACACAGCTGCCCGCCAAAAATGAGAATTCGGGAGGATTGGTTCTGTATTGCCAATGTTTTTGGGTTTTGAAATTGTAAGAAACATTTGAAATTACGGGTTCACCGCTTACTGAAATTTCATACTCGTATTCCGTACCGGGTTCCACTTTATCAGCTACCAATACGGCCGTAAACGCCCTGTCCTTATTGGTTAAAACCGTTTGAGTTTCTAGGAATCTATCTGAAGATCCTTTCGGGCGATATTTAATGTAAACGTATTTTTCGCTTTGGGTTTGAAGCCAGATTTTTACTTCTTTAAAATCAACGGCACCAATCATAGGACCTGAAACCAGCTGCGAATAAATCGGCGCTCCACCCCAATTTGCGAAAAACACCAAAAATAAAATCTTCAAAATTTGCGAATTCTGCAATAATCTAAACATGAGTCAAAAATACGTCCGAAATGTTACGCTACGGTTAATCTGTGTGATGACTTAATCCCATGACCCTTAAATTAATCCCAAAAGAATCCACTAGGCCCAAATTTTAAATTGTAGGAAAACAAAAATTGTAGGAAAACAAAACAGCACTCCGAAGAGTGCTGTTTTTCTGGCGGTCCGGACGGGACTCGAACCCGCGACCCCGTGCGTGACAGGCACGTATTCTAACCAGCTGAACTACCGAACCGTCTACCTCCTTGTTGAAGGGACTGCAAAGGTAATGCCTTCGAATTATTATTTCCAAATTTTTTTGAAGATTTTTTTGAAGCCACCCAAAGCCGCTATTTTCGTAACTCACTATGAAGCGATTGATCCTTTTTTTCCTAAGCACAGCCCTGTGTATCGGCAGCCTATTTTCACAATTCCCCCATACCCATAGTTACCACGACGACCCAGGGGCAAGCGAAAGAAATCGCAATATCGACGTTACCCATATGCGCGTGGAAGTGTCATTTATCCCCCAACAAAACAAAGTAATAGGTAATGTGACCCATACCTTCAAAATGCTTCAGTCTCACCTCGACACCCTCTTCCTTCATGCTCCAGGTATCGCCATCAATTCGGTTACACTCGATGGCGTTAAGACCGATTTTTACTCCAATACTGACGGCCTTGTGGTTAAAAACACCGAATCCCTTCGAAATATGCGAAAAACTACCTTCGAATACCTTTCAGAACATACCCTCGAAATTAGCTATACCGCAACGCCCAAACGAGGCCTCTATTTTATCGGTTGGAACTTAGATACCATTGAAGAACCCGCCCATATGTCGCGGCGACAAATTTGGACACAAGGTCAAGGAATTGACAACCGCCATTGGATTCCCATGATCGACGATCGCAGTGATAAGTTCACCACCGAGACCCTCATCACCTTCGATAAAAAGTACCAAGTATTGTCAAACGGCGAATTAATTTCCACCAAAGAAAATAAAAAAGACGGCACCAAAACCTGGCATTATTCTCTCAAAAAACCGCATGCCGGATACTTATTGATGCTTGCCATTGACCAATATGCCATCAAGAAAAGCAAAAGTAAAAAAGGCATCGAACACCAGTTTTGGTATTATCCTGAGCACCCCGAACGCTTAGAGCCTACCAGCCGATACAGCGAGGAAATCCTCGATTTTTTGGCCGATGAAATCGGCGTTCCTTATCCTTGGGGAAGCTATTCTCAAGTAATGGTTCAAGATTTTCTGTATGGGGCTATGGAGAACACCTCCGCCACCGTTTTGGGCGACTTTTTCTGGATCGACCAACGGGCGTATTTATTAAATCGCAACTATGTAAGCGTCAATGCACACGAGGCCACCCATCAGTGGTTTGGCGATTATATAACCGGCCGCAAAGACAACGAACAATGGCTACAAGAAAGTTTTGCTACGTTTTATCCCGGGCTGGTAGAAGGCCATTTATTCTCCAACGAACACCAAGCGTGGTACTTTAGAAACCATATGAACAGCGCCATCGCCGCCGGACGCGAAAATTCGCTCCCTGTGCGCCATTCCCAGTCGGGTTCTTCCCGTCATTATCCCAAAGGCGCTTCTATTTTATATATGCTTCAACACCAAATCGGACGCGATAATTTCCGTCGAGGCATTCAATATTATTTGAATCAATATGCCTTCAAAACGGTTGAAACTTGGGACTTACAAAAGGCGTTTATCGATGCAACGGGCATAAATGTAGACGCTTTCTTCGATCAATGGATCCACCGAGGAGGCGAACCTAAATTCAGGGTGCGTTATTTCAAAAACGACCAAGAAATTCAATTTTTTGTAGATCAAACGCATACACAAGATGCCGTGGTAAGGCATTTCGAGATTCCTATAGACATGGCCATTTATTATAAAGACGGCAGTGTGAAACGATTCACTCAAAACCTTAAAAAGACCACAGAAACGTTCAAAGTAGCCTCAAACGGCGATATCGATTTCGTTTTGTTTGATGAAGGATCTTTCGTTTTAAAGGAAATCGACTTCCCCAAAACGGAATCCGAATGGCTTTCCCAATTTCAAAAAGCCGCATTTATGCTCGATCGTTACGACGCGCTCATTGCCTTGAGAAACGCGGCACCGGAATTTAAACGAACCGCTCTAATGGAAGCATTTTCAAAGGAAACATTCGATTTTATTCGGGGGGAAATTGCCTCACAGCTGCTGTCCGACAGTGGCGTTCCCATTCAAATCATAAAAAGCATTGCTACCGATAAACAAGCACAAGTACGTTTGACTTTTGCGCAGAATGCACCTATTTTAAAATCTACAGAGTCTATGTTCGAGAATTTACTTTTAGATTCGAGCTATGTAATTATTGAAACCGTATTAGATCGCATTTTTGACCACCCACTCTATGCCCCCCGCCAAAGCACCATTTTAGATAAAATCAATACCGTCGATGGTCATACACACGGCATCAAAATTAAATATTTAGAAAAAGCCCAAGCCATTTACCCTAAAATGGGCCCTGGCATGCGCAAAGCTTTAGTAAATATGGCAGGTCCAAAATACGAATTTCGCACACGCACCCTAGCTTTACAGGCATTGCAGCGCATGAATTATCTGGATGCCGAATTGGCTCAAAATTTATTTGAAGCAGCCACTAATTTCAATTCCCGATTAAACGGTTCAGCATGGGGCATAATCAACTATTTTGGATC
Organism: Bacteroidia bacterium; assembly: GCA_965659745.1. Classification (GTDB taxonomy): domain Bacteria; phylum Bacteroidota; class Bacteroidia; order NS11-12g; family UBA955; genus VMCP01. The sequence goes on along the minus strand of CBFHXF010000003.1, from coordinate 71,433 downwards.
CCAAACCCTAATGTCACAACTACTAAAATCCGAAGTCTTGAAATGGGAAGGCGGCGATTCTAAGAGTATTTCATTAAGAAAAAAAATCACAGGAATGTAAGGCAGTTTAGCTATACCTAAAAGGACTCTTTACCCCGGATAGCATTTGGGTATTGATAGTATTACTACCGTTCCCAATAGCCTGGTTTCAAAACTTTTTGTAAACAACCCGCTAATAGGAAATTGCTTAGATTACGGGTATTGTCATTGCGATTTTCTTATTTGCCTTTAAAGAGCTGTAAATATAATCACAGTAAAATTTGGCACATGTTTTGCAGTTCTACCCAGTATGAGAGCATTCATCTTTATTTTATTCGTGTTGTTCCGGGCTTGGAGTTACGCACAACCCATGCCCTCATTTCAAATGTTGCCCAATCCGGCTCAAAACCGCGCAAGCATCCAAATCGAAAATTTAAACATCCATGATGTGAATGTGCAGATTTTTACCATCTTTGGGACTCCCGTTTTTGGCATTTATCAGCAGATCTCTAAGGGCGATAGTAAAATCAATTTGTACTTTCCCGATTTACCGGAAGGAGTTTATTTAGT